>CAZKXX010000083.1:471-16784 GCA_964556705.1 uncultured Acidobacteriota bacterium | reverse complement strand
GAACGGCGTGCGGGAGATTGTGGACGAACAGCACATCTATCGCCGCGAACGCCAGACGGGGCTGAAGATTCCTTCCTACGTCTTCTCCAAGCTGGCCGTCCTGTCGTTCGTCGGGCTCGTTCAGTGTGTCTCGGTCATCCTGGTGTTGCTTTTTGTGAATCGGGCGCTCTCGCTCGGCCCGGGAGAAATCCTGGGCGCGATGGCCGTCATGTTTCTGGTGGCCGTCAACGGAACGCTCATCGGTCTCATCATCTCGAGCCTGGTGAATTCTCCCGAAAAGGCGCTGACGCTTTTCCCGCTGGTGCTGATTCCTGAGCTGCTCCTCTCGGGATTGTTTCTTCCCGTGCACGAAATCCGCCCCCTCATTCCGCTGACCGTGGAACAACTGATGGAAGGGCAGCTCTTTGCGCCACCGGCGGCCAAAGCGAAGGCAGAAGAGACGATGAAGCCGCCGTCCCCTGAAGAAGAGATCGCTCGCGGCGGCGAAGCGGCTCATCAGGTGGTGGGCGCGATCCGGCCGTCGGAAGAGGTCGAGGAGGCGTTTCACAAATACACGCCGCAGCCCGTTTCCGGAATGCCCACAGCGGTCCGATGGCTTTCGGCGCTGGCCGTCTCGCGCTGGGGGCTCGAGGCGCTCGCCGACCTCTGCCTGCACGGGCGGCACTCGACCCAGGATTACGCGTACAAGATCATCAATTCCGTTTCGATGACACTTCATCCCGAAGACATGGAGCAACTGGAACGCGGGCTCGAGATGACCGACGACGACCTGGCGGCCGCGGCGGCGTTCCCGCTTCCGTCCGATTTCTGGCGCGACAAGGGACCGTATTTCGGCGTCCTGACGGCTTTCCTGCTGGCCGGAACGCTCGCCGTCCTCTTTCTCGTCAAGCGAAAGGATGTGAAATAAGGCGCGGCCCGCGCCGGAGGAGGAAACGACGATGAGCAGTTCGGATTCCGGAGTCCGCACGCTTCTTTACATTCTCATGGTCCTCGTGGCGCTGGGCCTGGCGTCGAATTTCTATCTCGCCTCGCAACTCGACAGAAACAGCGAAGAACTCGCCTCGATGAGAGTCCTCCTGCAGCGCCAGATGATGGGCACAGCGCTGACCCAGGCGGAGGAGCTTCAGAAGCGCATGGACTCGCTCAACCAGAGCGCTGCCGGAATTGATGCCAAAATGCAGAAGGCCCAGGAAGAAATGGACGCCAGACTCCGCAAAGCGCAGGACGATTTCGTGGCGCGCATGAACGCCGAACTCCCCAAGATGATGGACAACTACGTCAAGACCCGCGCCAAAGGTCTCGAATCGGTCATTCCCCAGCAGCTTCGAGAGGCGGTCCCGCAGACACCGGCGACGAAGTGAAGGCGGCGCAGGGCCGCAGACTTTTCTCCAACCCGAACTCCCGCATAGATTCCTCTTGACCGTTTAACAAACACGGCGTACATTACCGCACTAGGCTCGCGTCCTGCCTGGCCGGTCATGACGGAGGGAACCCGTGGCCGGAGAAATCGTCGCGGAAGCGAGGCGGGAAGACCGCATCCGCCGCACGAGGCGGATTGGCATCATCGTCCCTGAGGGCGGCTTCAGCGCAATCTCGCTGGACCAGTCGCTCTCCGGGATGAGGATTCAGACCGAGGCGCCGCTGGTGAGCGGCGAACGCATCTACGTGCCCTACACGGGCACCTGCCGGGTCGTCTGGGTGCGGGACCTCGGCGGCTCCAGCAAAGAAGCGGGCGTGGAACTCATCGGCTGACGCTCGCGCCCTTTCCTTTCACTCTGAAATTTCCACCGGGGCGGATTTCGCCTGCGGCGCATCCTGCACGCAATGGTAGAATTGTTTCATGACCCGAATCCTTCAGGCGGGATTGTTTTTCATCGCGCTCGCGCTGGGTGCGCTCGCGTTCGCGGACTCCAGGGGAAAAAGCGCGCGACCGGAAACCGGTTTGCCCGTGGGCGCCCCGGCCCCGGATTTCGTCCTCCAGGACGCGGAGGGACGCTCGGTCCGGCTGAGCGACTTTCGCGGCCGGAAGAACGTCGCCCTGGTCTTTTATCCGGCGCAATTTCGCGCCGGAAGGTGAATCCTCGAATTGCGCTCTCTGCAGTCTGCAGAGGCCGAACTCGCCGCGCTCGACACCGTCATCCTCGCCGTCAGTTTCCGGCCCGCGGATTTCAACAAAGACCTCTGCGCACGCGAGGGTTTCAGTTTCCACACGCTGAGCGACCCGAACCGCGAGGCCGTCCGGCAATATAACGTCTGGAACGCAGAAGAAAACGTGGCGCGCCGCGTCACGTTCTGGATCGACCGCGAGGGCGTCATCCGCCGCGTGTGGCGAGAGGTGACGCCGCTGACGATGGGCAAGGACATCGTGGAATTCCTTCGACAGTGGAACCGCGGCAAGGTGGCTTACGCCACCCACTGCGCGCGCTGTCACGGCGACGACGGAAACGCCACGGGCTACCCGGGCATCCAGCGCATCGGCGGGCTCGGCAACCGCCTGTCCGAGGAAGAAATCGATCGCGCCACCGAGGCCTCCGGCATCGTGGACCTCAACCAGCTTTCGCCCGCCGAGCGCAAGGCGCTCTTCGTTTACGCCGCGGGGCTCTGAAGCCTCCGCCGGGACGGGGCACACCCCAGCTTCTGCGGCCGAAAACCCTCGTCGCCGGAACTCAACCTTCCAGTGATTTGATTTGCGCGCGGAAAAGCTGCTCGCCGAGGAAGAACTCGTCCCCGTCCTTCAGTTCCACTTCGTTGCGGATCTTGCGATAGACGCCGTTGCGGCTCTTCAGGTCCTGGAGAACGAAACGTCCGGGCTGGACGAGGATGCGCGCGTGCGTGCCGGACATGAAGGGGTCGTTCTTGAAGATCAGATCGCCTTTGGTGCGGCCGAGGGTGATTTCCGGTTTGTCGAGGCTGTATTCCTCGATGACCTCGCCGCTCAACTGAATCCGTTCGAGCTTGGCCGTCACGGGCCCGCGCTGGAGTTTGGGCGCGCCCGCCACCACCTGTGTTCCCTGATCGTTGGCGAGCTCCTGCGTGCGGATGCGGAAAATCTCGCGCCCGATCAGGAAGACGTCGCCGGGCGCAAGTTCCGTGTCCTGCCGCTGTTTGATGTAGGTCCCATTCTGGCTGCTGAGGTCGCGGAGATAGAGCTTGCCCTCGCGGACGCTCAGCGCGGCGTGCCGCGGGGAGAGCAGCATGTCGTTCGCGTAGGTAACGTCGCAGCCGGCGCGTCCGATAAACGTTTCCTTGATCAGGCGCGTCACCTTGCCGGTTGTGCCGTCCGACTTGATTTCGATGATGCTCGACTCGATACGCGGGACTCGCAGGCCCGTAAAGACGTGCGTGCCTTCACCGGTCGGCAGGGGCGCGGGCCGCGGAGGCGCGGCGGGCGGGGCGGCAGGTTTGGCCGCGGCCGTCGGCTGGGGTTTGGGAGGAATCGCGGAAGGAGGCACCGCCGGTGTGGGAGCCTTGATCCCGGCCGCCGTCGGCGCGCTGTGCGGGTCGGCCTTTTTCGCGGCGGCTCCCGCCGGCAGCGGCGAACCGCAGTAGCCGCAGAACTTGCTGCCCACCGGAAGCGGCTGCCGGCACTTCGGGCAGACGATGTGAGCGGCGGTCGTCGCGGGCCGCGCGGGTTTGGCGGGCTTGGCCCCCATCGGCGCGCCGCAGCGCGTGCACTTCTCCGCCGTCCCTGGATTGGGCGTCCCGCACGACGCGCACCGGATGTACCGCACCGTCCCTTGTTCGTTGGCCTCAGTGGACATGTGTGAACCCCGCCCCTTCCCGGGCCGCCCGCTCAGCGGTCGCGGACCCGCACCCAGAGCGGGTTAGTATAACAGCGAAACTCCTCTCCGGCACGATTGCGCGTGCGCATTTCGACGCGCAGGTAACCCCAGCCCCGCCCGAGGCGGTCGAGGTCGGCGCGAATGTCGAGCGCTCGGAGGCTCGAACTCGCCATTTCCTGCCCCGTAGGCAGCGGAATTTCACGCGTTGCGCTCTCGCCGTCCTTCGTCCCCACTATCAGCCTCAGCGACGTGAGCGGGCCGAACTCGTCGCTGCTCGCCCACTCCAAAGCGAGTGGCGGAATCTCCCGCGCGTTGAGTGTCACGTGTCCTCCCGGGAGAATGTCTTCGGGGCCGGCCAGAGTGCCGGACGAATCCATGTCAAAACCCGCCGCCGCGAGCGGCCCGTTGGTCAGAACACTGCGTCCTTCGCGCAGCGCCTGGAGCACGCATTCGCCGCGCGCGCCCATCCCTTCAGGGCAGAACACCGCGGTCGTCACTGTGCCGAGCGCGTTGTCTTCGGCGAAGCCGGTGAGTCCGCGCCGCGGTCTGGCGAAAAAATCCACCACGTCGAGCGTGGCGCCGAAGTTGAAGTCGCCGTGAGCATCAGTCCCGGCAGCGAGATGGGTCTTGAAGGCCGGTTCGGGCGCGTCGTCCGCTGTGGCGGCGAGCGCGCGGGCGAGCAGCGGTTTCCACCCGAGCTCGATGCCGCGCTCGAGGCGGGCGTACTGGTCCGCCTCCGCGTCGGGCTGAAAGCAGCCGGCGGGGTCTGAGCCGCGCCGGATGCAGAAGGGGTCGCGAAGATCGTCGGCCGTCAGGTTCGTCGCGCGGTTCCAGGGCTGAAGTCCCACGAGCGGCGCCCGCGGCCGGCCCTCGGAATCCAGATAATCCGCGTTGAGGTTCCACGAACCGCCGCGCAGGATGGGGCTGACGGGATCGAACGGGTGCGCGGCGAAAGCGAAGCCGCCTGCGGCCGCGACGTGTTCCAGCGCCGCGCCGAGGGGCAGGGCGGGGGAAGCCACCGAGCCGTCGCCGGTCATCACCGCGGCGGAAGCAGCGTCGCCGGGCGTCGAGGCAAAGCCGCGGTCGGGATCGTCGGGTGAAGGCGCCACGACGAGGTGAAGCGAGGTGAGGAGGGAATCCGTCCTCGCGGAGGCGACGGTCAGTTCTTCGCCGCGGATGAAGACGAAGCGCTCGTCCCGCAGGCGGCGTACGTCTTCGAGCTGCGCCGCGAACGTCTCCGCGGTCAGGTCCGTCGAGTGGTCAGTGAGCAGCACCCAATCAAGCCCCGCGTGGAGTGCCGCCTGCCGCGTCACTTCGAGCGGATAGCCGCGCTCGGCGGCGTTGTCCGTGAAACCCGAATGATAATGAGGGTCGCCGCGACGCCATCCCGCGAGTCCGGGAAGCGGCGGAGCCTCCAGCCGCACACGCAGGTAGAAGGTTTGAGGCGGCCAGCCGGATGTGTGGAAAACCACGCGCAGGTCGGCCTCGCGAAAAGGTCCGCCCAGGAAGTTGCGCTTCAGGTATTCGAGCAAAGTCTCGCGGGGCACCTGAAGCGTGTTGCGGAAACGTTCCGTGACTTCGAGCGGGCCCTCCTCCTGCCGCGCGTCGAAGGTGAAGGGCGAGTCCGGGGAAAAGTTCAGCGGCTCGTCGCGAAACTCCCGCCGAGCCCCGACCGGCTTGACGAAAACATTCACGCCTTCGAGGCGAATCGGTTCGCGCCTCACCAGGCGGGTGAGCGCCGTCACCGCGCTCTGGCCCGTCCGCTCGACTCCATTGATGATTTCCAGATAGACGGGCAGATTCGCGTCGTCAGGATTGCGAAGGGCGCGCGGAGCATCCGCTCGAAAAAAGACTCCGGTCTGCCTGAGCTTCTCGCGCCATTCGGCGCCAAACTCCTGCGTCTCGGATTCCTGGGGCGGCGTGGGGGAAGCAGGCAGAGCCGTCAGGAAAACCACCAGCAGACTGTGACGGAGGTGTTGGATTCCTGGTTTCACTGGACCAGTTTCAGAACGGTTGCGGCGGGGATGCAAACGTCCGACGGGCAGAAGGCGACGACCTGGCCCGAAGAGTTGACCAGCGGCGCTCCCGCCTCGCCCGGGTTGAGCGCGCGCGCCAGCCGAATGCGCAAACCCTCCATGGTGGCCGAGACAAATTCCGGCTGCGCTTCTGCCTGGCGGCGGCCAAGGCCGAAGGGAAAGCCGACGAGGGCCGTGGTGCTGTCCTGGTCGGGCGGGGGAGATTCAGCGAGGGTGACCGGCTCGAGCTGCGCGCCCGCCGCGTCCAGGATTGCCAGGTCGTTGGCTCCCGCCGCGTGCAGGCGGACCGTGGCTTCCTCGCCGCTTTCCGGGTCGCGATAGGGCTGCGAAACCATCTGGTCGGGAAGCGTTTTGAGTTTCCGCAACGTGCCGTTCGCCGTCGAAAGCGCGCCCGCGAAATTCAGTTGAGAGTCCGGTGACAGAACGTCTCTTCCCGCGGGCCAGGCCGCGATGCGGTAACCGGACTCGTCCAACTTCAGCCCGTGCCGCTCGATGAGAAATGCGAGTTCGGGATCGAACTTCCAGGGTTCCAGAACGCGCTTGGCGGTCAGAATTCCTCCGCCGGGAATGGCAACGCCCGTTCCAACCTCACTGAACTTCTCCTCCCTCCTGCTCGCCGGGTCGCGCAGGACAAATTCCGAATAGACCAGAAGGAGCGAAGACCGGGCGATCCCGGTGAGGTTGCGCTTCGACGTGAGTTTGGCCAGATGCTGGCGGGCGAGCGCGGCGGCGGCCTCCGTGGCCGGGTCGGCGAGCGTCCGCAAAATCTTCATCGCCGCCGCGCGCATGAGCGGGCTATCGGAGAACATTTCCAGCGGAATCTCGTCGTTGAGTTCCACGGGCAGCACGAGCCGCCTGGTGCGCAACGCAACCTTATGTAGAAAACCCAGTTTGACCTCGATAAAACTCCGGCCGGCGATGTGCACCGAATCGCGCTCGACCATCTCCAGAAGGGGCTTCACCGAGCTGAGGTCGGAGAAGACGATCGAGCAGCGCAGCGGCTGTGGAAGGTCCACGATTTCCTTTTTGGACACCTTGAATTCGCCCTCGAACGGCTCAACCTGGATGGGCAGCCCGGAAGCGAGAACGCCCTGGAAGTGGATGGCGCGGACGGTCGCGTCACGCTCCACGGGCCGGATGCTGACTTCCAGATTGAGGGTCAGCCGCTCGAGATTGATGTCGTGAAAAGAAATCTTTCGATAGATGACCGGGCTCTCGACCGTTTCGCCCGGCGCTGCCTGGGTCGGCACCGTATAGACTTTCGCTCCGCTCAGTTCCGGCGGGAGTTGGGGTTTCGTCTCCTGGGGCGCGCCCGCGAGGGCAACTCGCGCAAGAACAAGGAGGGCGGCGGCGAACAGGCGGGGGAAGCACATCCCGGCACCGCGGGCCCGCGGCCGCGCCTCAGGCGGGGAGGGTGGCTTCGGTGGACAAGGACTCGGTCTCATTCCACTGAATCTCGTAAACGTCAACGGGCGTTTCCCGGCCTTTCACACGGATGGGCTCGAGGCGGCGCGCCGCCAGCGCCTGGCTTAACTGCGAGAAGGTTGAATCACTGACCAGAATCTGGCCGCCCTGGGCCAGCGAGCAGAGGCGTGAGGCGAGATTGACCGCGTCGCCGATCACGGTGTAGTCCATCCGCTGCGCCGAGCCGATGTTGCCGGCGGTGACGACGCCGGTGTTGATCCCCACGCCCGCTTCCAGGCGCGGCTGGCCGCGCGAAAGCCATTCACGGTTCAGCCGGTCGAGCGCGCGCTGCATCTCGATGGCCGTCTTCACGGCCCGCTCCGCGTCGTCCACCCGGGCGATGGGCGCGCCAAACAGCGCCATGATGCCGTCGCCCAGGTATTTGTCCAGCGTCCCGCCGTTTTCGAAAATCACTTCGGTCATTTCCGTAAAGTATTCGTTCAGCAGCTCCACCACGCGCGCCGGCTCCATCTTTTCCGACATGCGCGTGAACCCCCGGATGTCGGAAAACAGCACGGTCGCCGTCTGGTTTTCTCCGCCCAGCTGGACTTCATCCGGATTGGCGAGGATTTTCTCGACAATGGCGGGACTCAGGAAGCGTTCGAGGGCCTTGCGTTCGATGGCGCGCCGCGAAAGCTCTTCGTGCGAGCGCGCGCTGTCGAAGCTCAACGCGGCCTCGGCGGCGATCACCGCGAAGATGCTCAATTCTTCCTTCGAGAACCCGTAGGGCTTCGAAAGGCAATCCACGTAAAACAGGCCGAAGACCCGGTCCTTGAAGATCAGCGGGGCGCACATGGCGGAGCGGATGCCGCTCAGCCGCAGGCTTTCGCTCGAAGAAAAGCGCTCGTCGCCCTCGACGTCCAGGATCAGCAGAGGCAGGCGCTCGGTCATGACGCGCTCGATCATCGTGCGACTCAGCACCACGCCGCGCGGGTCCTTCTTCATCCGCTCGTCCTTGTACATCAGGACGGCGGGCTTGAACCCGCCCCGCTCGTCGTAGAGCATCACAAAGCCGCGCTCGACGTTCTCCATCTGGAACACGAGCTCCATCACGCGCTGCATGACGTCTTCGAGCTGGAGGGCGGAGGAAAGGGTCTTGCCGACGCCGAGCAGCAGTTTGAGCAGCTTGTTCTCGCGTTCGAGGTCGGCGAGACGCTCGGGAGAGACGGCGGAAGGCACGGGCGGGGCCGCCACCTCCTGCGGCGCGTGCAACGCCGTGAGGAGTTCGGGGGAGGTGAGCCGAGCCAGGGCCGGCGCCGTGGTAGCGCCTGTCTCGACGTGGACCGCCTTGTGCCGGCCCGATTCATACTTCAGGACGTACATCCCGATGTGGATCGTGTCCCCGTCGGCCAGGCGGTGCTCCTGCACCTGTGTGCCGTTCACGAAAACGCCGTTCAGGCTGCCCAAGTCGTTCAGCAGCACGGTATCACCGGGAAGCATCGAGAGGCGGGCGTGGTGGCGCGAGACGCTGGGGTGGTCCAGCACCAGATCGTTCGAAGCGGCGCGCCCGATGCCGACTGTCGGGTTGCTCACCTCGAAGATCTGCGTCTGCTCGGCGGGATCGGTGATAAGCAGTCGCGGCATGGGACGGCGTCGGGCCTATTCGAGACGGACGATATCCGAGAATTCCGGCCGGGTGCCGGCGTTCATGGTCAGAATCCGGGCGCGCGAATTGCCGGCGTCCACCACCTGGATGACTTCCAGGACCCCGACGCGTGTCGCGGGGTCGGCGGCCTTGTACACGGCGAGCCGGGTGCCGGGCTGGACGCCCTGCGCCGAACCCAGGTCCACGGTGATGTCGTCGCCCTGCACGACCGTGACGTAACCCTGCGGGACGCGCGGCGTCGCGCCGCGCGCGGTCACGGGAGTGTATGGCGTCGCGACGGCGGAAGGCTCTGAAGCCTCGAGGGACCGTCCCTCCAGCGCTGCGAACGCTTTGCGCTGCTCGCTCTGCAATTCGCTCAGCGCCGTCCGCAGGGCCGCCACGTTCTCTTCGTGCCCGAGCCGGAGCGAAGAGACGGTCTGCTCAATTTCCTGCATCAGCCGCTGCTGGCGAATCATCACGACCTGCGCCTGAGTCTGGTTCTGGCGAAGCTCGGCGATGAGCGCTGCCAGCTGGTCAGCCTGCGTCTTGAGCGCGGTGATCTGGTCCCGCAGGTTCCGGAATTCCTGGTCGAGATAGGCCCTGTCTTTCTGGTCGAATTTCGCGAAAGCGAGCTGGGTTGAAACCAGCAGCGTCGCAACGAGGAGGATCAGCCGGCGTGTCATGGGTCGTTGGCCTCCCTGATCTCGACGAAAAACTCCCCCACAGACCCGCTCTTACTGGGGGGAGAGCCGTTCGTTGACGTTCACGGGGCTGCCGTCCGAAGGGACGATCAGCCGCCGCTGAATCGGCCTGAAGCCGGAAAGCGAAATCGTCAGCGTGTGCTGGCCCGGGCTGAGGCGGAAAGAAGTCGGCGTTGCACTGCCGACCGGCTTGCCATTCGCAAAAACCGTCGCGCCGGGCGGAATCGTGCGCACGTCAATGACGCTTCCGGCCGCGGCGCCTCCGCCCACGTTCAGATCGACTTTGCGGGTGATCATGTGCCCGTCGTACTTCAGTTCGAAGCTGCTTTCGTAAGGTTCGGTCCCCGGCCGCACCAGCTCGTAGGTGTAGGTGCCGAGCGGAAGCGTGGCGCTCACTGGGGTTCGCCCGTACGATTTCCCGTTGATGCGGACTTCAAATCCCGGCGGCGTGGTGACGATATTGATTTCGCCCTGAGGCACTGCCAGGTTGGCGTTCACCGTCGCCGTCCGCCCGCCTTCGATCCGCAAAGAGGTCTCGAAGGGCGCGTAGCCGGCCTGCACGACCGTCACGAAGTGCGTCCCGGCGGAGACGTCGCGGAACGTGAAGGGTGTCACCCAGTTTGCGTCGGTGCGTCCGTCGAGCGAAATCTTCGCCCCCGGAACGTTCGAGGTGACGACGAGCTGCCCGGTGCGAGGGGCCGCGGGTCGGGCTGGCGCCGCGCCTCGCGCCGCGGCAAGTTCTGCCTTCACCGATGCTGTCTCGCCAGCCGCGACGGTGACCATCTGCTCATAGGCCTGGTACCCGTCTTTGGAAATCACCAGCGCGTGCTCGCCGGCGGCCAGTTCGGTGAACACATAGGGCGTCACCCACGTCGGGTCCGAATGACCGTCGAGGCTGATCTGCGCGCCCTGAATGTTCGCGGCCACCGTCAGGCCGCCGACATCGGGCGCAGCCTCAATCGGCTTCAACTCCGCCCTCACGCTCAAAGTTTCACCGGCTTTCACTTCAACCACCTGGCGTGCACTCTCGTAGCCCTCCTTTGAAACCAAAACCGAATGAGGCCCCGGCGTGAGGTCCGAAAACCCGAAGGGCGCCACCCAGGACGGTTCGGTCCGCCCATCCAGGGAAATCGTTGCGTCGGGAACGTTGGCATTCACCATCAGGTGGCCCGTCTTGGGCACCAGAGCCTGCTGGTAGTAATAGTAGGCGCCGCCCAGCCCGCCGACAAGCAACAGTGCCAGCACGACCCACAAGGCCGTCCGGCTCGGGGACGGCTGCAGCGGGACGTAAGGGCGCGGCGGAGGGGGCGCCGCGTGCCGCGGTGCGGGTTGCGCTGCCGGACGCGTGGCGGGTGCGGGCGGCGGAGGCGGAGTTGCCTCGCGCGCCGGCACGTTCACCGGTTGCATGGAGATGGGCGGCGTGCGCACAATCACCGTTGCGTCGGGCGCCGCCGTCCCACCCAAATTCTTGTAGTTCTTCAGGTCTTCGGCAAGTTCACGACAGGTCTGATAGCGCTCTTCGGGGCTTTTGGCCAGCGCCTTCTGAATCACGTAACTCAATCCCGGGTGGATTGTCGCGTCGAGTTCGCGGGGCGGAATGGGGTTTTCGTTGATGATCTTGTAGATGACTGTCGTTATATTCTGCCCGCCGAAGGGCTTCTCGCCGGTCACCAGCTCATACAGGATGACGCCCAGCGAGAAGATATCCGAGCGGCCGTCCACCGGCCGGCCCTTCACCTGCTCGGGTGACATGTAATTCGGCGTGCCGAGGATCTGTCCCGCCTGCGTCATTCCCGACGACATCACCTTGGCGATTCCGAAGTCGGTCACTTTCACAAGACCGCTGTCCACAATCATGATGTTGGCGGGTTTGATGTCGCGGTGAACGATCTTGTTGCGGTGCGCGTGGTCGAGCGCACTGCACACCTGCGTAAAGATGGGGACTATCGTCTCGACGGGCAGGACCCCCTGCTCCTCGACCAGCCTCTGGAGCGACTTGCCCTCCAGCAGCTCCATGGCCAGGTAAAGAACGCCCGTGTCCTCGCCGAAGTCGTACACGGTGACGATGTTCGGATGGTTGAGGGCGCCAGCCGACTGTGCTTCGCGCTGGAACCGCGCCTTGTATTCCTCAAACTCCGCCGGCGTCAGGTTCCCCACCAGCATCGTCTTGATGGCGACGGTGCGGCCGATGACCGGGTCGTAGCCGCGATACACCACGCCCATCGAGCCCCGGCCCAGCTCGGAAACAATCTGGTACCGACCCGCTTTGGTCAGTGTGCCGGCCATTCCGGCCTCCCTCCTCCGGACAACGCTCTCCCCGCAATCGCGCTGCGCTTCCCGCGCAGGCCGCCGCGACCGCGAAACCCTGGGTAGCGATGAGTGTCCTTTCTGGGCGGAGCGTAACGCAAGCCTTGAGCCAAGTCAACGATAAGCTGGATGCTTCCTGAGAGGTCGCCGCCAACTGTTATCGGTGAAGTAAACAGGCGAGCCAGCCGGCCACTCTGGCCGCCGACCCACGATCCCACCCGCGGGTTGACCGAGCGGGGCTCCGGTCTCTGTACAACCCGAAGTCATTTTTCAGGGTCGAAAGACGAGGGGAGTAACATATGGGCTGGCTACGGTTTGGGTGTGGGGAGCGACTCCAGCCGGCATCGCGGAGACCTCTCATCCTGCTCCTCGCCGTTACGTGTTTCAGCCCCCGGCCTTTACCTTCTCAGCCCCCGCCCGCATCCAGCCTTGAGGCTGGGACCATCCTGTATCTGCGGTTGGATACCCCGCTCGACTCTTCGTCGTCGCAGCCGGGCGACGCGGTGGAGGCCCATCTCGTCCGCGAAGCCCCCTGGATGGCGGCGGAAGGGAAGGTCATTCTGGTGCTTGGCTCGCGGCTGTGCGGCACCGTCGAGGAAGTTTCTGCCCCCACAAGGCCGGACCAGCGCGCGAGCCTTCGGGTGCGTTTCAACGAACTGATTCTTCCCGATGGGAACCGCTACGAAGTCCGCGGGCGATTGCTGGAGGTTGAGAACGCGCGGGAAAGCGTCGCCGCCGACGGCACCGTCTCCGGGGTCCTCACCAGCGAACTGCCGTTGACGATGCTGGAGGCCGCGCTCGAACGCGTCAAAGCGCGCGACCCCGACCTCGGCGAGGAGGCCGAGCGCCGCAAGCAGCGCGAGTTTGGAACGGCGGATACGGCCATCGCGCTGCCCGCGGGTACAGACCTCCAATGGGTCCTCGAAGAGCCGCTTGAGCTCGAAGCGCGATTCGATTCGGCGGTTCTCCAGTCGCTGGGCGAAGAGGTCTCGAAGGCCGTCGCCCTACTCCTCGAATCCGCGCCCCGGCGCGCGCGCAGCAGGGAGCGGAAACCCGGCGATCCCGTGAATCTTGCGCTCGTCGGCTCGGCGGAGGACCTCCGAGCCGCCTTTCAAGCCGCCGGATGGAGCGAGGCTGAGCCGTCTTCGCCGCAGTCGGTGTGGGATACCGTCCGCGCCGTCATCACGGGACGTGGCCACACGACCGCGCCCATGTCGCCTCTCTACCTCTACGGCCGGGCTGAGGACCTGTCATTTCAGAAAATGTTCAACACGTTTGCGAAGCGCCATCACCTGCGACTGTGGCGTTCGCCGGCGCGAACCCTCGATGACCGTGAAATCTGGCTTGCCGCCGCCACGCACGACGTCGGCTGGGACATCCGCCCGGATCTCGTCTCCCATGCCATCGACCCGGAGATTGACCGGGAGCGCGAGAAAGTGGCCGCCGATTTGATCGCCGCCGGCACCGTGGCCGCCACCGCATTGACCTCTCCCCCAAGTCCCCTCTCCTCGGGCACGACGGCTACGGGCGCGCCCTGGCGGACCGACGGGCTCGTGCGCGTCGTCGAGCTTCGCGGCCGTTGACGTGCCCATGCCTGCCGGGGTATTTTGAGCGTGCCCGACGGGGCTTTGGCGTGACGGGCGAATTCGACCTACAAGGAGTCCAGCATGACGGCGAGTTCCGCAGCAGTGAACAAGCCCATCACGGCCATCCGGGGCAAGATTGTTGAAGCGGAAGTGAAGCAGTCGGTGGACCCGGCACGGCCGCTGCCCCTCGTTTCCGCGCTCTATGCCATCGAGGCGCCGGAAGGGTTCTGGCTGTGCGCCTACTACGGCATGAACCGCAGCGTCTTCGATTTTCTGCCGCAGAGAGGCGCAGAAGTTGACGAGAAGAGGCTCGGATTCGTCTTTCACGTCAAGGAATTCCACGCCCGCGATGAGTATCAACCCGCCCACTGGGAAGAGTTCAAGAAGCGCTGCATGATGGTCCTGGGCGGGGGCGGGGAATAAGTCCTCCCGCGCCGACCACCCCGGCGGACAAATTGCGCCTTCCTTTCCGCTTGCCAGCGCGCCCCAAATCGAGTATTTATACAGAAGCTGCATAAACTTGCATGAGCAATCTTTACCGCCGGAACGTGATCCTCGAGCTGCTGCGCGCCGAAAGCGTGCCGACGCAGGCCGAGCTGGTCCGCCGCCTTGCCCGCCGCGGCATCCACGTGACCCAGGCGACGATTTCGCGCGACATCGAGGAACTGGGCCTGGCGAAGACGCGCGAGGGTTACCGGCTGCCGGGCGCCGTCGATCCGAAATCCTCGCCCCAGCCCGCAATCGAAGTGGTGCTCAAGGAGTTTGTCCGCGAGGTGCGCGCGGCCGCGAACCTGGCGATCGTCAAAACGACCCCAGGCAACGCTCACTCGGTCGGCGTGGCGATTGACGCGGCGGGCTGGCCGGAGATTGTCGGCACGGTCGCCGGCGACGATACGATCTTCGTCGCCACGCGCGGGGTGCGTCAGGCCGCCCGGGTGCGCCGCAAGGTTCTCGACCTGCTCGCTTCCTGAGCGGGAGCGTTCCCGGCTCGGCGCCGCCGCGACGCAAGCAGGTATTTCACGGTTTTCAGAAAGGATGACCTCATGGGTTCGAAGACCGGTACTACCGTTCGAAAGGCCGTGCTTGCCTACTCGGGCGGGCTCGATACGTCCATCATCATTCCCTGGCTGCGCGAGAACTACGGCTGCGAAGTCATCGCCATGATCGGCGACGTCGGTCAGGGCGACGACTACCGCGCGCTCAAGAAAAAGGCGCTGGCCAGCGGCGCCTCGCGCGTCTTTATTGAAGACCTTCGCGAGGAATTCGTCACCGGGTATCTCTGGAAGGCGCTTCAGGCGGGCGCCGTGTACGAGGGCAAATACCTGCTCGGCACCTCGCTGGCGCGGCCGGTGCTGGCGAAGGCGCAGGTGAAGGTGGCGCTCGCGACCGGCGCCGACGCGGTCGCGCACGGCTGCACAGGCAAGGGAAACGACCAGGTGCGCTTTGAGATGACCTACAAGGCGCTCGCGCCGCACCTGCGCGTCATCGCCCCGTGGCGGGAGTGGAGCATCCGCTCGCGCGAGGAAGCGATGGACTATGCGCGCGCGCACCGCATTCCCGTACCTGCAACGAAGAAAGAGCCGTACAGCCGCGACGCGAACATCTGGCACCTCAGCCACGAGGGCGGGCCGCTTGAAACCGTGCTCGGCGAGCCGCCCGCGGACGCCTGGAAGCTGACGCGCTCCCCGCAGCGCGCCCCGAACCGCGAGGCGCGAGTGACGATTGGTTTCCGGCGCGGCGCGCCCGTTTCGGTGAACCGCCGCCAACTCCCGCCGGTGCGCCTGGTCGAGGTCCTGAACGGCATCGCCGGCGCGAACGGCGTCGGGCGGACGGACCTGGTCGAAAACCGCTTTGTGGGAATCAAGTCGCACGGCGCCTACGAAACGCCGGCTGGAACGCTCCTTCACGCCGCTCATCACGAACTGGAAGCGCTGTGTCTCGATCGCGAGACCTTCCACTACAAGCAGCACGTGGCGCTGCGTTACGCCGAACTGGTCTATTACGGCCTGTGGTTTACGCCGCTGCGTGAGGCGCTGGACGCCTTCGTCGCCGCCACGCAGGGGAGCGTGACGGGGGAAGTGACGCTGGGCCTCTACAAGGGCAACGTGCGCGTTCTCGACCGCCGCTCGCCGCACTCGCTCTACGACACAAGTATCGCGGGATTTACGATGGGCGCGGACTACGACCAGAAAGACGCGGAGGGTTTTATCAACCTGCTCGGACTGCCCGTGAAACTCGCGGCGCTAAAAAAGACGCAAACGGCGCGCGGGAGAAAGCGATGAAGCTCTGGGGAGGTCGGTTCGCGCGCGGACGGCGCGACCCGCACTTCGAAAAGTTTTCGGAATCGTTCTCGGTGGACCACCGCCTGGTCCTCTACGACCTGCGCGTCAACCTCGCGTACGTTCGCGAGCTGGGCCGCATCCGCGTGCTGAGCGCCGCCGAGGCGCGCAGGCTCTCTCGCGGCCTCGAGAAGATCCGGCGCTTGATCGAACGGAACGCTGACTGGTCGCGGGGCGCCGTCGCCGAGGATGTCCACACCTGGGTCGAGGCCCGGCTGGACCGCGAAGCCGGTCCGGTCGCGCGCAAGCTGCGCACCGGCCGCAGCCGAAACGACCTGGTCGCAACCGACACGCGGTTGTACGTCAAAGACGCCGTTCGCGCCATCGAGCGCGCGTTGCTGGCGCTCCAGGCCGCGCTCGTGGGGCAGGCGCGCGCGAGCGGCGACACGGTCTTGCCCGGCTACACGCACCTTCAGCCCGCGCAACCCATTCGTTTCTCGCACTATCTGCTTGCCTATTTCGAGATGCTGGGGCGTGATCGCGGACGTCTCGCCGATGCGCGCGAGCGCCTCA
>CAZKXX010000083.1:0-461 GCA_964556705.1 uncultured Acidobacteriota bacterium | reverse complement strand
CTGGAAGCGGCGCGGGGACGCAGCGACGAGCTGCCGATGGGCTCGGGGGCGCTGGCGGGCGCGGCTTTCCCGGTGGACCGGGCGAGGCTGGCCCGCGCGCTGGGATTCGAGCGCGTGGCGGCGAACAGCCTCGACGCCACCTCGGACCGCGACTTCGTCGCGGAGACGCTTTTTGCCTGCGCGCTCACCATGCTCCACCTGAGCCGGCTGGCCGAAGACTTGATCATTTACTCTTCTCCTTCCTTTGGCTTCGTCGCCCTCGACGACTCCTACGCGACGGGCAGCAGTCTCATGCCGCAGAAGAAAAATCCCGATGCGCTGGAACTGATTCGCGGGAAATCGGCGCGGGTGCTGGGCACGCTGACGGCGTCACTGGCTCTTCTCAAAGGCCTGCCACTCGCCTACAACCGCGACCTTCAGGAAGACAAGCCGGCGCTCTTCGACGGACTGGAAACAACGCG
>CAZKXX010000082.1:0-17713 GCA_964556705.1 uncultured Acidobacteriota bacterium | reverse complement strand
CCACAAAAATCGACTGCCCTCCGCCCATCGAAAGGCCCGTGATGGCGCGGTCGCTGCGGTCCTTCGAGACGCGGTAGGCGGACTCGACGGCGGGAATCACTTCGTTGAGCAGGGCGTCGCGGAATCTCTCCACATTGCGCCGCCGCAACTCCATGTCGCGAAACGCCCCGAAGCCGCGCGCCACGATTTCCGGCGCGCCGTAGCCGAGCGGCATCACCACCAGCATCGGTTTCAGCTTCCCCTGCGCAATCAGGTTGTCGAAAATAATGTGCGCGCGGCCCACCGCCGTCCAGGCGCTCGCGTCGTCACTGAAACCGTGGAGCAGATACAGTACCGGGTAAGTCGCTGTCCCCCGCGGGTCGTAGCCGGGAGGCGTGTAAACATAGAAGTCGCGGTCGTCGCCCACAATCTTCGACCGGTAGAAATGCCGGTGGACGGCGCCGCGCGGCACGTCCTGGACTTCCCAGGGAAGCGACGCCGGGCCGGGCACGTGCACCATGCTCTGCTGGAAGATCAGGTTGGGTTTCATCAGCGGCGTGGAGGGATCCATCAGCCCCACGCCGTCCACAACGATTGAATAGCCGTAGAAGTCCGGTTCGAGCGGACCGACAGTGACGCTCCACAGGCCCTCTCCGTCTTTTTGCATCGGCGTGGGTTTCGGATTCCCTTCCAGATTCAGCACGACCGTCGCCGCGTTCGGACTGCGGAACCGCACCGTGACGCGGCCGTCGGCGTGAACTTCGGGAGAAACCAGTCGCGGCGGCAGTTGCTGAGCCGGCGCCGGAAAAGCGCAGGCGAGTAACAGTCCGGCAATCAGACCTTTCAAGGCGCAACAGACCCATCGGGATTGGGGTTCAACGGTCATCACCCGCCTCCTTGGAGCGGCGCATTATACAGCAGACCCGGCGACTGCCCGGGTGTTTTTGGTCGTCTTCACCAGACCTGAAAGTCGTACTCTGAGGCGCGCGCAACCCAAAATTCCGTTGACACTTTTCTCGGCTTTTTGTTAGCTTACAAAACTCTTTAGGTACCCGCCGAAAACCGAATTTTTTCGTCTCGGGGAAAGCGGTGCGCGCCGCCCGTCGAAAGCGAAGCGGGGGCGAAGGTGATGGCCGGAAGGACGGGTCGGAATGTTCGTCGCCAAGAGGATGTTCCTCACCAAGGGTGTCGGAAAGCACCGCGAAAAACTGACCAGTTTCGAGCTGGCGCTGCGCTCGGCGGGGGTTGCGGCGTCGAACCTGGTGCGCGTTTCAAGCATTTTCCCGCCCCGCTGCAAATTGGTTTCCCGCTCCGAAGGGCTGAAGGAACTTCGGCCCGGGCAGATCACCTTTTGCGTGATGAGCGAAAACTCGACGCGCGAGCCGCACCGCCTGATCGCCGCCTCGGTCGGCATCGCCATTCCGGCCGACCGCAACACGTTCGGCTATCTTTCCGAGCATCACTCGTTCGGGGAGACCGAAGAAGTGGCCGGTGAATACGCCGAGGAACTGGCCGCAGAGATGCTCGCGACGACTCTGGGCGTCGAATTCGATCCCGACCAGAGCTGGGATGAAAAGAAAGCCATCTATCGCATTTCGAACCGGATTGTCCGGACGATGCACATCACGCAGTCCGCGATCGGGGACAAGCGGGGCTTGTGGACCACGGTCCTCACCGCGGCCATCCTGCTCGGGATTGACGAATAGTCTCCGTCGTCGCCGGGCACGCCGCCGTCCCGCCGCATGGGCCGCGCCGCTTTTCCTGCCGACGGCCCGCCAAGCAATCCATCATCGAGGGGGAGAGCATGCGTAAAGACGACATCCTGTCGCAGCCGACCCGGCCGCTCCAGATCGACCGCCGCAAGAACACTGCAGATCTGTTGGAAAAGATGCAGGGCATCTCCTTTCAGGGCCGCAACCTTGCGGTCGCTTATCAGATCTGGAAACGGATGCTTCAGGACCGGACGATGATCATGATGGGCATGTCCGGCGCAATGGTGCCCGCCGGCATGCGCCGCCTGGTCGTCTGGCTGATCAAGAACCGAGCCATTGATTGTTTGGTCTCCACCGGCGCCAATTTCTTCCACGACATTCACGAGACGCTCGGCCGCTACCATTTCCAGTGCTCGCCCGACATTGACGACGTGCACCTCCAGAAAAACCTGATCGACCGCATGTACGACACGCTGGCCGACGAGGAGGAGTTTCGCGAAGAAGACGCCTGGATCGGCCGCTTCGCCTCCACGCTCGACCAGTCGCGGCCTTACACGACGCGCGAGTTCCTGAACCTGCTGGGCCGGGAAGTCTCCAAGCGCGCCAAGGAAGATGGCATCGTCACCGCGGCTTACAAAGCCGGCATTCCGCTTTACTGCCCCGCCCTGGGAGATTCTTCGATCGGCATCGGAATCGCCGAGAACCGCCACCTCGGAAAGAACCGTCTCGTCTTCGATATCGTCGCGGACGTGCTGGAGACAGCAACCCTGGCGGGCGACGCGCCGGCGAGCGGCGTGGTCTATTTCGGCGGCGGCACGCCCAAGAATTTTATCCAGCAGAGCGAAGTCACCGCTTCCTTCATGCGCAAGAATGCCGAGGGGCACAAGTACGCCGTGCAGTGCGTTACCGACGCCCCGCATTGGGGCGGACTTTCCGGCTGCACGTTCGAGGAAGCGCAGAGCTGGGGCAAGATCGCGCACGATGCCAGCATGGTCACCGTCCACTGCGATTCCACGATTGCCATGCCCATCCTGGTGACGGCGCTTTCGGAAAACATGACGCTGCTCCGCCGGCGCAAGAAGCCCGTGTTCAAAATGGGCCCCGAGCTGGCGCTCAAATTCCCCCGCTAGCACCGCGCGGAGAATCTGCCGGGGTGTCATCCTGGAGAGACCCCCGACTCCCCAAGGCGGGATCGGGGGACGACGAAGGACGCCTCCCTGGTCATTAATGCTGCTGGCTGCCTTTATGACTGACCCGCTTGAACCCGCCGCT
Organism: uncultured Acidobacteriota bacterium; assembly: GCA_964556705.1. Classification (GTDB taxonomy): domain Bacteria; phylum Acidobacteriota; class Terriglobia; order UBA7540; family UBA7540; genus CAZKXX01. The sequence goes on along the minus strand of CAZKXX010000082.1, from coordinate 14,750 downwards.
GGTCCCGCGGACCCGGAAGCCGAAATCCGCCTCGCCATGGACGACCTCGAGACCCGAACATTCGCCGAACTCCCGGGCGATTTCGCCAAGTTGATTTACCTTGCCTCCCTGCGAGACCACAACACCGGACGCTACTCGCATTACGGCCTCGAAACCCGATATTCCCCGGCGGCGGTGGACGAGGCGTTGCGCCGCTGCCATGTCCAGGTCTTTGAGGGCTTAATGGCGCGATCGCTCGAAGAGCAGGTCCGGGATCTGGTGGGGTTCTTCACCTCGCTCAAGGAGGACCGTGGGCGGCTGGTGGAGGCCTGGCAACGGCTGCGCAGTTACCAGATCCTGCCGCCGGAAAACTGCCATCCCCTGGCGAGGGAACTCTTTGACTCGAATATTCCGCTGATTCTGCGGGTGCTGCGCGAGACTGAACTCTGGGATTTACTGGGCGATTCGGCCGGCAACCCCAACCACCTGCCCTAACACTCCACCCTCATCCGGCACGCGGATCGTCCTCGGGGCGCAGGGCGAGAGCGGATGCGGGATGAGCATCAGTTCGCGCCCGCGCTGGTGGCACCAGCAACATTCGTAACTGTAGCGAAGCTCCAGAAAGTAGATCGGACGCTCGAATTCGTTGGCCCAGCCGCCGTTCGCGACCCGCCGGCGCGTGTCATCAATCTGCACTATGGAGCCCGGGCGGAGCAGCGGCTCCATCATCCGATCGTCGGAGCCGATATAGCCGTAAAGGTACCTCTTCAGGTCGAGCTCCGCGAGCAGCCCCAGCGGGATTTCACCCCACGCGGCAATCAGCCGCGAAAGGAAGGCGGTCTTTTCGGGTTTGAATCCGGGTTCGAAGCGCACGGGGAAGCGCAGCGTCCTTGCGGGGTCTGCGCCCCCCGCGGGCGCGAGCTGGGTCCTCGTGGGGGGAAACCTGAGGCGGTAGTCTCCCATCTTCCGCAGGCGGATTCCGTAGAGTTCCAGGATGTTCTCCAGCGGAATCCCGTAAACCACGGCCAGGCTGAAAAGCTTGTAGATTCCGGGGACTGACCCGTCCGTCTCAATCTGATTGAGCCGGCCGGCGGAGACGGTGAATTCCGGATTCTGCTCACCGGCGGCGATTTCCAGGGTCAATTCCTCGACGGCCCGCAGGGTCAGATGGAGGCGTTCGCGGACTTGCCGCAGGCGAAAACCCGCCTCCAGCGACGGATTTTCCGTGAGGGTTTGCACAGCCATCGGAACGTTTTCATTCATGGCGGCTTCCAGACGAGCGGAATGGCCGCGGCGGAATGCGCGGAACCCCGGGCGCGGGTTCGGGATCCCGGCGAAGAGCCAGCGGCGCCTTTCAGTCGCCAAATATAGGCCGCGCTTTATTATTAATCCAGTTCCAAGTTGGTACACGACCGCCCTGGCGAGCCTGGCGGCGCGGATTGCGCCGTCGCGTCATTTCTCCTAAAATCTCACCCACGCTGGGCGGCGCGCCGTTCTGTCTTCATCTGCCGCCGAATGCTGAATATGAGGTGACTGTCCATGAGCCCGAAGAAGGCCCAAAAGGGCAAGAGTCGAAGCCGGCGCGCCCCGCGCATGCCGGCGCGCAAGAAAGCGGCCGCGCCGAAGCCGCGAATCGTGGCGGGCGTTAAAGTCCCGCCGGCCATGCAGCTCGTCAGCGTCTATCTCGTCGTGAAAGATCCAGAAAGCATGATCGAGTTCTACGACAAGGCGTTCGGATTCAAGAAGAAGCTGGCCATGCCCGGCCCGGACGGCAAATTAGTCCATGCGGAAATGCTTCACGGAGACTGCACGGTGATGTTCGGCCGGGCGAATCCCGAGCAAGGGTACAAAGCTCCGTCGGACCTCGGCGGGTCGCCCGTCACAACGTACGTTTACGTCAAGGACGTGGACGCCCTGGCGCGCAGGGCGCGCGCAGCGGGGGGCCGCGTTATTCAGGAACCCGCCGACCAGTTCTGGGGCGACCGCACCTGCTCGCTCGCGGACCCGGAAGGCCACAACTGGGGTTTCGCGACCGTCAAGCGAATCGTTCCCCCCGAGGAAATCAAAATGCCTGAGGCGTGAGTTCAGGCGAGAGGAATCGATGAACCGACTGATTAAAGCGCCCTGGGGAGGGAAATTTGTCCAGCTTGTGCCGACGGGGACGCTGCGCTTTCTGGATTTTGCCCGCCTCCAGCTCAAACAAGGGGAACAGCACGCGCTGGAAACCGGCGGGCGCGAGTACGTTCTCGACGTCTTTTCGGGCGTGGGCCGCGTGATGGTGGAAACCGCGGACGGCGAGCGGACAACGTTCGAAAAGGTCGGCGGGCGCGCTGACGTTTTTTCCGGCCCGCCCGAGATGGTTTACGTTCCGCCAAACGCCCGGGTCGAAGTCACCGCCGGCTCAGGCCTTCTGGACACCGGAATCTTTTCCGCGCCTTCCCAGGCCAGCGCGCCTCCGTCGCACCGTTCGGGCGCGGGCATCGTCGCCAACGAGGTCGGTCGCGAAAACTGGCGACGCAAAGTCTATTGCGCTCTCGCCGAAGACGTCCCCGCCGAGCGACTGCTCGCCGGCGAGACCCTGAATCCGCCGGGCAACTGGTCGAGCTATCCGCCGCACAAGCACGACAAGAAAAACCCGCCCCACGAAGCGGTTCTGGAAGAAATCTATTTCTTCCGCGTCAAGCCCTCCCAGGGCTTCGGCTTCATCTGGACCTACACGCCGAGTGAGGAGCCCGACGGGTTCTCGAACGTCTTCGTCGTCGAAGACGGCGATACGGTGCTGCTGCCCAAGGGCTACCACCCCGTCGTCGCCGCGCCGGGCTACGAACTGCACTACACCTGGGTCCTGGCCGGCGAAGAACGCCGCTACGGCGCCTGGGCCGACGACCCGCGGCATGCTTGGATTAGGAAGCTTCAGTAGGCAGATACCCGTCGGCCGTTGGCAGTCCGTAGCTGGTTGTTAGTTGTTGGTTGCTGGTTGCGGGTTGCGCCGTAGCGAAGGCTTCCACCCGGTGCTCCGCCCCGACTGAAAGCGTCGGGGTGGCTTATCACGGCGCTCACGGTTCGAACCGCGGGTCGCGGTGTGTGGCAGCGCGGTTTTCGGCGGTGGCGTAAATCGCCGTCGTCTCGTCGCTGAGATAGCTCACCTTTCCGGTCTTTCCGTAGGCCACGGGTCTCGCGCTCAGTGTATATTCCTCGACTCCGGGCATGCAGCCGCCCGGCGGGTCTTGAATCGGCGGGCCGGGATGATATTCAAAGCGGTAGCCGTTCCGCACGCTCTCCAGAAACGTCGCTTCCAATATCCCCGCGGCCTGGCAGGACGGCTCAGCCCCGGGAGCGGGCGGTCCGAGCGCGGCGGGAGTCGGCGGATAGCCGTTGTGGTAGAAAGCCAGATACTCGTACGCCGCGGCATTGAAGACCTGAAGCGCCCCCGCCGCCGCCAGCTCATTCGAACGGGCTTCGGGGTCGGGCTCGGGCGGCGCGCTTGAGCAGGCCGAAGCCAGAGCGCACACAGCTACGGCAAGAAGGGCCGCGATTTCCTTCCTTCTTCGAATCCGCGCCGGACCTGCAGTCGCCAATTTCATTCGAGAGGAACCAATTGATCAGGAAACCGGAAGCGGGCCTGAGCGGTCAGGCCGTCGTCCTTGGCCGCGCAGGGCAGGACGCTAACCGAGTTCCGTCCCGAAAGAAAGCCCGAGGGCCTTCGCCACGCCGCGAATGTGATTGGCCGCCTGAGCGTATTCCTCCGCCGTCTCCAGGTGCTCGAGCATGAGCGGAGCATCCACCGGAAGGCGCGAAAGCTCGCTCAGATAAGCGCGATAGTCCACCCAGCCGCGTCCGGGAACCACTTCCTTGAAGCGAACCTGGAATTCCGGAATCCAGTCCACGTCTTTGGCGTGGCAGGAAACCGTCCAGCGGCCGAGCTTCCGAAAACATTCCCGGATCACTTCCGCGTTCGAATACATCCGCGCCGGCGAGTTGAGGATATTGCAGACGTCCATATGAACGGCGAAGGCTTTCCGGTCAACGCCGCGAATGAGCTCCAGGTATTCGTCCGGGCCGGTCGGGAAACACCAGCCCATCATTTCGATCGAAAACGTTGTCCGGCGGGGCTTGACGGCGTCAATCACCCTCCGACAGTTTTCGACGGTGGCTTCCACAAACCGCGGGCTCAGGTTTTCATGATGCGGGCCGTACCAGACTTTGGGGTTGAACGAGCCCGCGATGTTCACACAGCATCGCGCGCCCAGCTCCTCGGCCAGCGCCAGCCGTTCCGTCACGTAGTCGAGGTTCTTGCGGCGCTTTTCGGCGTCCGGGTCGAGCATGTTCACCCACGCCCCGACTTCGGCAATGGCCACATCCTCCCGCTCGAAGGCCTCCACCACGGCGCGGATCTTTTCCGTCTCCTGAACCTTCAGGTTCGGCGCGTAAGCGGCGCGGTAGCCAAGAGCGCGATGGGCCCGCGCCAGTTCATCCGGGTCTTCCGTTTTCACAAACACCGGCCCGCCCAGTCGCATGGACTGCGAATCCGTCCGCGCGCGCCCCGGCCGCGGGGCGAAGGCGGCCACGGAGAAAGCGCCGGTGCGCTTTACAAATTCCCGCCGGGTGATGCGGTCAAGTGACATGGGACCCTCCTGCTTCGACGCCTTCGGCCAGCTTTCACTCCTTGAGGGGCGGCATTGTAGCTTGCCTCGGCGGCGGGAACAATCGGCTCAAGTTCAAAGCGGGACAGGAAATCCGCCAGGATGCGTCAGCCCAGCTAAGCGTCTTTAAAATCAGGGATTTAATCGAAGAAGGAGGGACCTTCCAGGGGCAGGCAGGACTCCTCCCTTGCCTGCCCCCAAAGGGTTTAAGCGACCATCGAACGCGGTCGCAAATGAGTCTCGACGACGCGCATCAGTTCAGAAGGAGAGAGCGGCTTTTCCAGGTAATCCACGGCTCCCAATTGCATGGCCTCGAGATAGCAATCCATTTCTGCGCAGCGAGCCAGCACGAGCACGGGAATGCGGCGGTCGAGCATCACCACCCGCTCCACCACCGACCGGCCTTCGAAGGCCCGGCTTCCCTGGCTGACCACGATGAAGTCATAGGTCTCACGGCCAAGCCACTCCACCGCTTCGGCATAGGAAGAGCAGATTCGCACTTTATACCCGAACTGCCGAAGTGTGCGCGCGTAGTAGCTCAAATCATTCGCGTCCTCATCCACCACGAGAACTCTGCGGGCAGGCGCCATGAGTCCACGGGGCTCTTCGGTCCGAGGGCTCGCGATTCTTGTCTGCATCGGTCACCTCCGTCGTCGTTTTCACGTTCCTCGCGGGCCGGCCAACGGAGACTCCGCCTGCGGGCCATTAGTCCCTTCGGGCGGGGCTGTCGTGACTGCCGACCCCTTGTTTCAGGCGTGGTGACGATCGCGTAGCGAGCTCTATTCTCGACGCAATCCGATAAAGTTAAGCAGGGTTCGCCCTGCAACAGAAGGAGGCAAGGGGCGGGCGACAGGGACAAAATGTGAGTCTGAGGCGCGCTTGCGGCAGGCAGGGAGCGACGAAAGTTCTTCGCGGAAATCGGCACGAACCGCCGCGGCCGGCATTGGAGCCCGGCGCGCGAACACGGTGGGATGCTGCTCCTCGAGAGCTGACGCCGTGCGGCCCGCTCCGGCCAGCGCGGCCCACCCCAGGACTCCCAGAACAAGTGCCAAGGACACGCGCGAGAGAGATTGTTCCAGCCACCTCATCCGCTGCATGTAACCAATCTAGCACCCCCATCGGGCGAGTCAAGAAAAATCGGCAAGGCAACACGCAATTTTGCGTTTTGCGCTTTCGTTTGCGTTCGCTTCGCCTTTTGTTTGTCAGAAAGTCCGCGGTCAAGAAAGGAACGGCCGGGAAAGAGTGTAGAGCGCGACGCCCAAAGTGAGCGTACTCGAGACCCAAAGCAGGACAACGATCCATTTCGAGGGCCGAAGCCGCTCATCCAGGTGGCGGTAGTGGAGGTAGAGGGCCGAGAAGCAAACGACGGGCAGCAAAGCCGTTTGCGCCATTCCCCCCGCCAAGACCATGGCCACCGGCTCCTTGAAGGTGATGAAAAGGGTCAGTGAGAGCGCTACCAGCACGGTCACGAAAAGGCGCAGCCATCGGACGCGCGTCTCCCCCTCGCGCGCCGAGCGGACACCGAACACCCCCACACAATCCACGACCATCATGGCGTTTGAGGCGGTGGATGCAAAGAAAGTCGAGTAGAGGACGCAAAAGGCCCCGACGACAAACACGAAAAACGCCCACGGTCCAAAGGTTTCCGTGAACATGTTGGAGAGCATCCGAACCATCTCATCGCCGCGCGGGACGACGCCCATGCGGTGCAGGACGGCGGCGCCCAGAATGTAGAAAGCCACGGTCGCTGTCGTGTAGAGGACCATGGCCACCACGGCGTCCGTCTGCATGACGCGCACCCATCCGCGCGCCCGCCGGACCCATTCGGGGTCGTCGGAGGGACTTCCGGTAAAGCGCGCGTAGCCTTTTTCCATGCACCAATTCGGGTAGTAGAGCAGTTCGGTGGTGCCGATGCCCGTGATGCCGAACACGGCGAATGCCACGGCCACGCCTTCGGGCGGCAGGTGAAACGTCAGGCCGCTGGCGATTTCCCCCGGCGAGACGGCGTGCGGCGACCACTGCACGAGCGCCGCGGAAAGGAGCGTCGTGAAGGTGAACGCCGTCACCAGGATCGCCGAGACCCCTTCCACCACCCGATAGCGCCCGCTCAACAGTAACCCCAGCGTCAGCAAAGAAATCAGAAGGCTCCAGGCCACCAGCCCCACGCCGGGAAACAGCAGGTTCAGCGATTGGCTCACGCCACCGATGATTCCGCCCACCTGAAAACAGACGATGCCCGTCATCGCCATCCAGGCCCAAATCACCCACGAAACGCTCCAGCGCGGGCCGGGAAGGCGGTTGAGCGCTGTGAGCGCCGTATCGCCGGAGGAGACCGTGTACCTTCCGATTTCGATCTGGACCACCACTTTGATGAGGCAGCTCAGGAGGATGAGCCAGAGGGCGGCAAACCCCATCCGCGCCCCGAGTGTCGTCGTGACAATCAACTCGCCCGAGCCGACAATCGAGCCCGTGATGATGAGCGAAGGTCCGAGATAACGAAGGCGCTCGAGGAACGTCCGGGGCGGCTCGCGAATTCCCAGCGAGGCTGGCGGCGTTTCGGCAACTTTTCCAGCGTTCTCCCTGCCGCTTCCTGAATCCAATTCAACCTCAGCCCCGAAAAAGTCCGGCTACCATAGCAGCGGCCCGGAGGAGTTGCAACCGCGGGACGGCGCCCGAAGTCCGATTTCCAGCTTGCAGTTGTTCGAGTGGAAAGACGGGCTGGAAGCTCGTGTGGCGTCGCGACCCGCGCCTCGCCGCCCGACGTTCCACAGCCATCCTGGCCGGGGCCGGAATTGCCAGGGGTTTCCGCCGCTCGTACTGTCGTGCCGGGTGCCGCGGAGCGGTCACTTTGTCGGCAGATCATCGCGCATCTTGACTTGGATTCCGCCGGGACTATGATGGAAGCTTGCTGCCGACGTTTCGTTCCATCCGCCGCGCCTCACTCCTTGCTTCCCTTATTTTGTCTTTCATGCCCGCGCCGATTGCAGCGCGTGCGAACGATCTGGAAACCGCGCTCGCCGCGGAGCGAGAAGCGCGCTACGAAGAGGCCGTGCGGCTGTTTCGCAAGGCGCTCGGCTCAGCCGAGGACGCCTTTGAAGCCCAGTTGGGGCTCGGCCGTTCGCTCTATCGCCTGAAGAAATTCGCCGATGCCGCAATGCATCTGGAAGCGGCGCGCGCGCTGCGCCCCGACGACGCTGAAACCCGGCGCTGGCTGGCGCGCGCCTGGCTCCAAATGAACCGACCGACCGATGTCCTCGGGCTGCTCGAGCCGGAATCGGCGAAGCAGAAAGAAGACGCGCGGATTCACATTCTGCGCGCTCGCGCCTTCGACGCCCTCACGCGCGAGCAGGAGACGATCGACGAACTCGCTCGGGCTCTGGCGCTCGATCCGGGTGCTCCCGGCGCGCGCTTCGCGCTGGGATTCGTCGCCTGGTCGGCGCGCGACCTGGTCGAAGCCGAGCGGCAGTTCCGCGTCGAGCTGGCGTTCAATCCCACACACCGCCTGGCGCAGTTCTATCTGGCTGAAGTGCTGATGACGCAGAATCGATTGGGCGAAGCCGAAAAAGTCGTCACAAACCTGGCCGCAGGCCGGCCTGATTGTTTCCTTTCTCACTTCGCGCAGGGGAAGCTCGAAGAGCGGGCGGGAAATCTGGAAGCCGCCGCGCGCCACTACCGCGAAGCGATTCGACTCGACCCGGACAGCATGGAGGCGCACTACCGGCTGGGCATCACCCTGCGCCGCGCGGGCCGCGCCGACGAAGCTCAGCGTGAATTCGACCGCGCGCACGCGCTGCGCGCCTCGGACTCGCGCCGCGCCCATCAGGGTATGGGACTTACGCGCAGCCACATTCCCGACTTCGACCTTTAGCCAAGGAGGTTCGCACCTCATGGGCAAACTTGCCATCACCGGAGGCAAGCCGGTCCGCCGAAAGCCCTTCGCGCCCTGGCCCGTTTACTCGCAGAAGGAAGCAAAGGCGCTCCAGCAGGTGCTCAAGAGCCGCAACTGGGGCGGCTTTCCCTTCCCCAACAGGATCGCGGACCGCTTCGCCACGCGCTTCGCGCGCGCCCATGGTGCGAAGCATGGCCTGGCGGTCGCGAACGGCACCGTGGCCATTGAAATTGCGCTGCGCGCCGCAGGGCTCGAACCCGGCCAGGAAGTGATCGTCCCCGCCTACACCTGGGAAGGAACCGTCGGGCCTGTCCTGCAATTGAATGCTGTGCCCGTTTTCGTGGACGTGGACCCGGACACTTACTGTCTGGACGCGAAGCTGCTCGAACAGGCCATGACGCCGCGCACGCGCGCCATCCTTCCCGTCCACCTCGCCATGCGCTTCGCCGATTTGGACGAAATCCTGCGTGTGGCGGGCGAACGCAAACTCGCCGTCATCGAAGACTGCGCGCACGCCCACGGCGGCCAATGGCGCAACAAGGGTGCGGGCGCCACGGGCGACGCCGGATGCTTCAGCTTTCAGTCCAGCAAGCTGATGACGTCGGGTGAAGGCGGCGCCGTCATCACCAACAACCTCGAAGTCCACGAACGCGCCCAGACTTACGTGAACTGCGGCCGCGCCAGCGTCACCGACCGGTTCAAGCACCGGATGATCGGCTTCAACTATCGGATGACGGAATTTCAGGCGGCGATTCTGGAAGCGCAGCTCGAACGCCTGCCGAAACAGGCCAAAATCCGCCAGGCGAACATGGACCACTTCGAGCGCCGGCTGCGCGGCACGCCGGGGCTGGGGTTTCTCCGGCGCGACCCTCGTCAGACGCGCACGCACGCTTACCAGTACGTCTTCAAATACTTCCCCGAGCAGTTCGGAGGCATTCCGCGCGCCGCATTCGTCGGAGCGCTTCAGGTGGAAGGAATTCCCTGCGACGGTTTGTTCTACGAGCCCGTCTATCGCAGCGCGCTCTTTCCCGTTGATCCCCACCAGTTTCCGGCGCTCTCCTGGGGCCGTGACCCGCTCGACCTCCGCTCCGCTTACCGCTGCCCCGTCGCCGAACGCGCCGCCTACGAAGAAGCCGTCTGGCTGCCGCACCACATCTTTCTCGGCCCGAAGCGCGACACCGACGACATCGCCGACGCGGTGCTCAAGATTCTGGAGAACATCGAAGAGCTGCGCGGCTTGAAGCACTCCGCCATCGAACTCAACGCCATGAGCCGCGCCGACCGCCCACGCATCCAGAAGCGGATGTGGTAGACAAGCGATCTGCGGGGTTGCCGGTGTACTCCACCGCCTGCCGGCCTGACGGCATCGCCCGGTTGCTCCGGAAAACACCACGTTGTGTGCGCTACCTTGGGAGAATTCGAAGGAACTGCACACATTGTGCGGCGCCGCAATCTCCCTGTCCAACGGCGGCTGCTGCGTGAAGGGTGCCCGCCCGCGCCCGAATGTCATACAATGTTCGACGAACTCCACCGCCGGAGGCGGATGTGAATCATCCCTGGCACGACCTGTCCCCGGGCGCGCGGCTGCCCCGGGAATTTTACGCGGTCATCGAAATTCCTCTCGGGTCGAACGTCAAGTACGAACTCGACAAGGATTCCGGCCTGCTCAAGATGGACCGCATGCTCTACTCGGCGGTCTATTACCCGGCGAACTACGGTTTCATTCCGCAGACGCTCGCCGAGGACGACGACCCGCTCGACGTCCTGGTGCTCTGCCAGGAGCCTGTCGTGCCGCTCACCATCGTCTCGGCGCGGACGATCGGCCTGATGACCATGATTGACGCCGGCAAGCGCGACCACAAGATCATCGCCGTGGCCACCGAAGACCCCGAGTTCAATTCCTACCGCGAGGCCGCCGAAATGCCTCCCCACCGCGCGCTGATGATCCGCCGTTTCTTCCAGGACTACAAACAGCTGGAAGGCAAAGCCGTCGAAGTGGACGCGCTCCAGCCGGCGGCGAAGGCCTATCCCATCATCGAGGACGCGCTCCAGCGCTACCGGCAGGCGCATCCGGCGCGCGGCGCGGGCCGCTGAAGGGCGCGTGCCGGCGGGCTGGAAGGCGATGGGAAGCAGAGGCGCGTGGGCGCTCCAGTGACTCGCCTCGAAAGGAAGGAGACTGCCCCCGCCGGGCGCACCCGCCGAACTCACCCCACGTTTCTCCCGTTCCGTTGTATGATGACGCGCCGTCGGGTGGCACGTCGGGTCGTGAGGCATTGCCTGGAGGAGGTCCTCGATGGTCCTGCCGCTTACCCCCGTCCGCTTCAAACGGCACGCGGCGCGCGTTTTCGGACGCAAGGTTGGAGTCGTCTGCGGCGGACAGCGCTTCACCTACAGCGAATTCGCCGAGCGTTGCGACCGCCTCTCGAGCGCGCTCCTGCGCCTGGGCGTTCGCCCGGGCGAACGCGTGGCGTTTCTGAGTTTCAATTGCCATCGCCTGCTCGAAGCCTACTACGGCGTTCCGCAGATCGGCGCCATTCTCCTGCCGCTCAACATCCGCCTGAGCCCGGAAGAGCTGGCCTTCATCCTGAACGACGCCACACCGCGCCTGCTGTTCTTCGATCCCGAACTTGCGCCGCTCGTCGAGGCGATGCGCCCCAAGCTCAACTGCATCGAGCACTTCATCACGTTACGCGGCGGTTTTCCCGTCTGGGCGGACACCACGCGCTACGACGACCTTCTGGCCAAAGCGCGCCCGCGCGAATTCGACGGCGAAGATCTGGACGACAACTCCGTGGCCGAACTTTTCTACACGAGCGGCACCACCGCGCACCCCAAAGGCGTGATGCTGACGCACCGCAACCTCTACCTGCATGCCTTCTACACGGCCGCGGCGCTGCGCGGCGGCGACCGCGAAGTGCACCTTTACACGGTTCCTCTGTTTCACGTCAACGCCTGGGGCGCGCCGCACACCCTGCCGCTCACCGGCGGCCGCAGCGTGATGATCAAGAAGTTCGATCCGCCCAGCGTCTTCGGGCTCGTCGAGCAGGAGCGCGTCACACGCATCCACGCCGTGCCGGCGATGCTCATCGCGCTGCTCAATCATCCGGACTTCGCGAAGCACGACCTCTCGAGCGTCAAGGAAGTCATGATGGGCGGCGCGCCCTGCAACACCGCGCTGATCCGCGAAATCGAGGAGAAGATGCCCGGCTGCGAGGCCAAAGGCGGCTACGGGCTTACGGAAACTTCGCCGGTGCTGACCATCGCGCACCTCAAGGAGCACCTGAGCGGCGACTCCGTGGAGGTCCGGCTGCGGCGCAAGGCGACGGCGGGCTATCCCATCGCGGGAGTCGAGTTGCGCGTGGTCAACCTGGAGGGCCACGACGTGGCGCCCGATGGGCGCGAAATCGGCGAAGTGGTTGTGCGCAGCGATCTCGTCATGGCCGGCTACTGGAACCAGCCCGAAGAGACGGCGCGCGTCATCCGCGACGGATGGTTTCATACCGGCGACCTCGCGACGGTGGACGAGGAAGGCTACGTGCTCATCGTGGACCGCTCGAAAGACATGATTCTGAGCGGCGGCGAGAACATCGCCTCGGCGGAAATCGAGCGCGTGATTTATGAGCACCCGGCGGTGCTGGAGTGCGCCGTCATCGCCGTCCCCGATGACCAGTGGGGCGAAGTCCCCAAAGCGCTCGTGGCGCTGCGCGCCGGACAATCCCTCAGCGAGGCGGAATTGCTCGCCCACTGCCGCAAGCATCTGGCTGGATTCAAGGTTCCGAAGTCCGTTGAGTTCGCGGACTCGCTCCCCAAGGGAGGAACGGGAAAAGTTCTGAAGAAAGTCCTGCGCGAAAAATACTGGGCGGGACGGGAGCGGAAGGTCAACTGAACGAGGAACGCGGAACGATGAACGATGAATGAAAGACACCGAAGCGGCAAGCCGGGTCGAATTCCGAATTCGAGCTTCAACGAATCAGCTTCTCCGCGCGACTTGAAGTCTCGCACGAAGGCCTTTGCGCTGCGAGTCGTTCGTCTTTATTCCGCATTGCCGAAAGCGACCGAGGCGCAAGTCCTGGGAAGGCAGATGCTGCGGAGCGGAACTTCGGTCGGGGCGCAGTACCGCGAAGCCAAGCGAGCACGTTCGACGGCTGAGTTCATCAGCAAGATCGAGACGGGTTTGCAGGAACTGGAAGAAACCATCTATTGGCTCGAGCTTCTGCAAGAAGCTGAAATAGTCCAAGCATCGTTCCTGCGAGGCCTATTGAAAGAGGCCGAGGAGTTGACGGCCATCTTCGTGGCCTCAGTGAAAACTGCGAAGAGATCCGCCTGAGAAACAGATCGTGGCCCCAATGCCGGCGTCTCCGGGTTCATCGTTAATCAGTGAAGCCGAGGCGGTTTTGAAAATTAAGGCAGCAGGGCCGTAAGTCGTGCGCTCTGACACACCGATGCCCACGAAGAAACTGGATCGAGGGTGAACGGCGAGCCTTGTGAAGGGCGGCATATAGATTCATCGTTCCGCGTTCATCGTTCATCGTTTTCTGGTGACGATCGAAACTCGTATGAATTACTCTAGGCCCAGCGAATGAGCAAAATGGCTCCTCCCGGCACACCCGCTGATCCCGCTCCCGCAGAGACGACGGCTGATGCCGGAGGTTTTTCGGCGGCCGCGTTCGTCGAAGCGCTGCGCCCCGCGCAGTGGGTGAAGAACGGCTTTGTTTTTGCGGCGCTCATCTTTTCGCGCCACATCTTCGACTGGAGATTGACGGCGACCGTCGCGCTGGCCGCGGGCATCTTCTGCCTCATCTCCAGCGCCTCTTATCTCGTCAACGACATCCTCGACGTGGAGGAAGACCGCCGGCACCCCACCAAGCGCCTTCGCCCGATTGCCTCCGGCCGGTTCGATGCCCGCCTCGCCGGGGCGCTCGGGTTCGTGCTGGCCGCCGTGGCGCTCGCGGGCGCCTGGTGGCTCGACCGCGATTTCTTCTTCGTAGTGCTCGCCTACGGCGCGCTGGGCGTGCTTTACTCGAGGTTTTTGAAGCACCTGATGCTGGTGGACGTGTTCGTCATCGCGGCGGGCTTCGTCCTGCGCGTGCTCGCGGGCGCCGTGGTGATTCACGTCGAAGTTTCCGCGTGGCTCATCGCCTGCACCACGCTGCTGGCGCTTTTCCTGGCGCTCACCAAGCGCCGCCACGAACTGGTCCTGCTCGGCGAGAACGCCTCGCAGCACCGTTCCCACCTCGCGCGCTACAGCCCCTACTTTCTCGACCAGTTAATCGGCATCGTCACGGCCTCGACGCTCATGACTTACGCGCTCTACACGCTTTCGGCGGACGTGGCGGAGAAGTTTCCGGGCAAACGGCTGGAGCTGACGATTCCCTTCGTCCTGTTCGGCATTTTCCGTTACCTTTATCTGGTCCACCAGGCCGGCCAGGGCGGAAACCCCACGCGGCTGCTGCTGACGGACCGCGTTCTCCTCGCCGTGGTGATTTTGTGGGCGGCGGCGGTGATGGTCATCATATACTCTTGAAAGAGGGTCTATCGAAGATGGCACGGTCGAAAGTTGCGGTTCTGAAAACCAGTCCGGCGACGGTGGTCGAAGACTACCGGCGCCTGATGCGCCTGGCGGATTACACGGAGTATCTTCCCCGCGGGCCGGAAATCGCGCTGAAGATCAACATCTCCTGGCATTTCTTCTATCCCGCCTGCTCGAGCACGCCGTGGCAGCTCGACGGCGTGATTTCCGCGCTCCTTGCGGACGGCTACGAAAAGGAAAAGATCTACGGCTGCCACAACCGCACGGTGGTGGTCAGCGCGCGCCGCGGCGAGGTGGCGAACAAGCACAAGCAGGTTGTGGTGGACAAGCACGGCCTGCGCAACATCCACCTTTACGATAAGAGCGAACCTTGGGTGCGCTACGAGCCGAAAGCGAAGATGCTGGTGCTCGACGAGATTTATCCCGACGGCATCCGCATTCCCAAGCGCCTCATCGGCTCGAACATCATCCACCTGCCCACGATGAAGACGCACGTCTTCACGCGCATCACGGGGGCGATGAAGAACGCCTTCGGCGGCCTGCTCTTCGAAAAACGCCATTGGACGCATTCGGTGATTCACGAGACGCTCGTGGACCTGCTAGCGATTCAGAAGGAAATCCATCCCGGCATCTTCGCGGTGATGGACGGCACGTTCGCGGGCGACGGGCCGGGGCCGCGCTGCATGACGCCGCACGTGAAGAACGTGAT
>CAZKXX010000081.1:0-18327 GCA_964556705.1 uncultured Acidobacteriota bacterium | reverse complement strand
ACCGCGGCTGCGGCGTTCGCCGCTTTTTTATTCTTAGAGAAATTTAACTACATAGGCACGTACATGGCCGACGCGCGCTCGCAAGGTCTGCCGCTCGTCACCGTGGGCGATCCGGAAGGGACAGGCCACGACTGGCATGCGATTTTTTCCAGCCTCGACCTGCTCCAGCACGACCGCACCCTTGGCGGTCTCGTGCGCTTCCTCGGCTGGGTGGGAATGCTCGCGACCGTGGGCTGGCTCGTCTACCGCGCGCGAAGTTCGCACTCCCAGGCCTGACCGGTTTCACTTCCCTTCAATTCGACGCTGCCCTGTTCGAGCGGGAGAGGTGTCCATCAACTCTGCGGTTTGTCCGGCGTCTCTGCGGACGGCTCGTCGGCCGGCGCGTACCGATGACTCACGACGAGGAGATAGTGAACGCCCGAAGCGACGGTGAAGACCGCGGTGAGATAGAAGCAGGTCTGGAGCAGGCCGGCGGTGGCCGCGGGAATGCCCGCCTGGCGCGCCACGGCGACGAAGACGGTGGCCACTTGCATGGTGGTCGAGGCCTTGCCGAGCACCGAGGGTCGGAACGGACGGTAGCCCGCCACCAGGCTGATGAGCGCCGCGGTCATCACGATCGCCACGTCGCGGCTGATGACGAGAATCGTGAGCCACCACGGAAACACGCCGCGAAAGGCGAGGACGAAGTAAGCCGTGGTCATCAGAGTTTTGTCGGCGATGGGATCGAGCGCGATGCCCAGCGGCGTTTCCTGCTTGAAGACGCGCGCCACCAGGCCGTCGAGGACGTCCGACGCCGCGGCGACGGTCAGCGCCACGAGCGCCCATCCGTATCGGCCCTCGATGACCAGGATGGCGAAGATGGGAACGAAGATCAGCCGAAGGATGGTGATCTGGTTCGCCGGCGTCAGGATGCGGGAAGGCATGCGGGTGTCAGGTTGCGTCTCCGCCGGACGCCCTCCGGCGGCGGCCGGCGCGGCTCCGTCACACGCGCGGCGTTTCGATCCCCAGATATTCCTGGATGGTCAGCCCGATCCGCTGACGGAAGCGGTCCGCGAGCGAAGGAATCGTGCCGCTCGGTTCGTCCACGGCGATGCGGTCCACGCGATGCATCGGATAGAAAACCGTCGTCATGCCGACGATCGCATCTTCCTGGTTCGCGATCTGGCGCAGGAAATCGTCGAAGGAATCGAGCTCGATGCCGCGCACCGTCACGCCCGCGGTTTCCAGGGCGACGAGCTGCCCCCAGATTTTCTCCTTGGGCGAACTCAGGCTGAGAATCACGATGCTTTTGATTTCCATGGCGCGTCGTCCCCTGCGGAGCGCGATGGCGCTTCCGCAGAAAGATTAAGTCGGACCGAAGGCGCAAATCAAGCGGACCGTGGCTCAGTGGCCGTAATTCAGTTCCCCGGCTTCGATCCGGACGTCGAGCTGGTTCCGTTTGGGCGGCAGAGGACACGTCGCGTACGGCGTGTAAGCGCACGGCGGGTTGATGGCGCGGTTGAAATCCAGGACGACCTCGCCTCGGAGGGGCTTCGGCGTGTAAAGGAAACGGCCCGCAGGATAGGTTTCCCGGCCGGCCGTGCCGTCCTTGAAGATAAAGAACAGCGAATCGCCGGATTCGAGCGCGTCGAGGCGATGTTCGTGGCCGTCCAGTTTGAAGACCGCGTAACCCGGCGAGGGTTCCTCTTCGACTCTGCCCAGCACGTTCGGCACGGCGACCTTCCCGGGCGGGTTGTAAGGAACGAATCGCGCGGCGACACGATAACGTTCGTTGGCCGGGAAGAATCGAAGCCCGTGAAAGTTCCGGCGCGCCTCGCTGTTCCGGTCTCGAAGGCGAACCGCCAGCAGCCCTCCGCGTTCGATGACCGTCAACATCAGGTCGAGTACGCGCAGTTCTGCAGGCCGTCCGGACGTGTCCGGCCGCATCGAACCTCGGCGGGCGGCCTTCCCGTCAATCAACACGCTCACGCCCGGCGACGTTTCAAAAGTAACGGTTCCGCCGCTCAGCCTGAAAACTCCCACCGATTCCGGCGCGGAGCCTGGAGGCAACTGAATGTCGCTGCCCGGCTTCGTCCCGACGGTGTTCTCGCCCTCTTTCAACCAGAATAAGCCGACGACGCTCAGCCAGCCGTTTTCGGCGGCGATGGACGCCTCGCGCCTGCGCTGCCACGCCTCCAGTTCGGTCCGGAACGAGTCCGAGCCTGACTGGAGGAGAAAGAACGCGAGCACGATGATGCGTGGAGCGAGCATGATGGTCCTGTGGGAAGTTCCCTGGGGTTAGATGCAGAGGGGCGCGAGTTCGGCGCTGACCCGCAAGAGCGGTTCGGTCACTCGCTGCACCGCCTCGACCGAAGTTTCGGGAGCGATTTCGCGCAGCCACAGCCCGTCGCGCGCCACTTCAATCACCGCCAATTCGGTGATGATCGTGTGGACCACACGCACGCCGGTCAGCGGCAGAGCGCACCGCCTCAGGATTTTCGGCCGGCCTTCGCGCGTGGTGTGCTCCATGGTGACCACCACGCGCTTCGCTCCCGCCACCAGGTCCATCGCGCCCCCGATTCCCTTCACGCGCTGTCCCGGCACCATCCAATTGGCGAGACTGCCCTGCTCGTCAACCTCGAAGGCGCCGAGGATCGTCAGATCGAGATGCCCGCCGCGGATCATCGCGAACGACTGCGCGCTGTCAAAATAGGAGCAGCCGCGAATCTCCGAAATCGTTTCCTTGCCGGCGTTGACAAGGTCGGCGTCTTCTTCGCCCTCGAACGGATACGGCCCGACGCCGAGCATGCCGTTTTCCGACTGAAGCACGACTTCGATGCCCGGCGGAATGTGATTGGCCACGAGCGTCGGCAGGCCGATGCCGAGGTTGACGAAGTCGCCGTCCTTCAACTCCCGCGCCGCCCTGCGGATGATGCGTTCGCGCTTATCCATCTTCCCTTTTCCGGACCGTTCGCCGCTCAATGCGCTTCTCGTAACGTTCGCCGCGGACGAGCCGTTGGACGTAAATTCCCGGCGTTACGATGCTTTCCGGGTCCAGCTCGCCGAGCTCGACGATCTCTTCGACTTCGGCGATCGTGACGCGCGCGGCCGTGGCCATGAGGGGATTGAAGTTTCGCGCCGTCTTGCGATAGACCAGATTCCCCCAGCGATCACCCTTGAACGCCTTGACCAGCGCGAAGTCCGCTTTCAGTGCGAATTCCAGCAGGTGCGCGCGCCCTTCGAACTCGCGCGACTCCTTGCCCTCGGCAATCACCGTGCCCGCTCCGGCGGGGGTGTAGAAGGCCGGAATCCCCGCGCCGCCGGCGCGGATGCGCTCGGAGAAAGTTCCCTGAGGGATCAGCTCCACCTCCAACTCGCCGCGGAGGACGAGGTCTTCGTAGAGCTTGTTGTCGCCGATGTACGTCCCGATGATTTTGCGGATCTGGCCGAGTTCGAGCCAGCGGCCCACGCCGAATCCCTCGACGCCGGCGTTGTTGCTGATGACCGTCAGGTTGCGCGGCCCTTTGCGGCGTACAGCCTCGATGAGATTTTCGGGGATGCCGCACAGGCCGAAACCGCCCACCATAAGGGTCGAGCCGTCGGGAATATCGGAGACGGCCGCGTCGGCGCTCGGAAGGACCTTGTTCACTGTGGTGCTCGGATGGCCGAGGGAACCGTTTTCGCGCGCGCCGGAATCACACGCCGGGCTTGGGGCGCACGGCTTGCGTTTCGGCGGCGTAACGCTCGACCAGGCGCGGCCGGTCGGCGTCCTGCCATTCGCGGTCCTCGATCGTCTCCGCGATGCGCGCGTTGCGCTCCTCGACGGGCGGGTGCGTGCGCGTCCAGAACGACTGACCGCCCTGCTCGGTGGCCTCGTCGAGCTTCGTCAGAAATCCCGCCAGGCCGTCGGCGGGATAGCCCGCCGCGTGCGCGTAACGCAGGGCGCGACGGTCGGCGTCAAATTCGTCGGAGGGTGCAAGTCCCTGGTCAATCATTTTCACCAGCACGCCGCGCGACATCTTGTGCAGTCGTTCGCTGCCCGGAACGTAGGCTTTCGCTTCGTCCATGCCCGCGCGCAGCCCTTTATCGCGTTCGATGATTCTCAGGATGTGCCGGCCCGCGATGTGGCCCACCTCATGAGCCAGCACTCCGGCCAGTTCCGCTTCGTCCCCGCAGAGCGCCAGCGCGCCGCGCGTGATGAAGATGTATCCTCCGGGCGCCGAGAACGCGTTGATGTCGTCCGAATTGAGGATGGCAAAGTGATAGGTCAGGTCCTTGCGCTCGGCCTGCTGGGCCACCGCCGCGCCGACCAGGTTCACGTAGCGCAGCAGCGCTTCATCTTCATAGAGCCCGAAGTGCGCGATGAGCTTGGCCGCCACGTCGCGCCCGAGCGCGCGTTCCTCTTCGAGCGTCATGGGCGCCATCGCCTTCTGGACTTTCTCGGCTTTTTCCGCGCCCTTTTCAACACCCTTCAGCACGCGGTCAAAGACCTGCGCGTCCGCTCCCGGAGCCACAACCAGCAGGATGGCCAGCGTCAGGACGACTCGCGCCCTCATTGCGGGTTTTCGCATCTTTCCCATCGACGATCCTCCGCAGCGCGGCAGCAAGAAGGAACCGCGCCGGCCACGCCGGCTCAGGGTTTCAACCCGCCCTCTTCCTTGAACTTGTCGACGTCAGCGCGCGGCAGCTTGTATTTCTCGAGCGCTTCGACGGCACGGCGGTGCTCCGTGCCCGGCTGGACGTCGCCAATCTCTTCGCCCTCGCCGACCGTCTTGCTCCCGGCGGTGCGCGTGTCCGCCTGCTGCTCGCCGCCTTCGCCCGTCACGGCCTTGAGGCCGGTGAAGAAGCCGCCACTCTTTTTCGCCGCGGGCTTCTTCGCCTTCTCGGGGCGTTCCTCAGCAGCCGCCGGCTGCGCGGTTTCCTGCGACCGCAGGACCGGCGCCGCCAGTATCAGCGCGGCCAGGAAAGCGGGCGCCGCGATCCGAGTCCAGGAGGAGATCATGGCATCACCCGGCCTGAGGGCTCGCGGTCTTTCAGCCCCAGCAGTTCGTAAACCACAATCTTCTGCGTTTTGCCTTTCACGGAAATTTCGCCGAGCGGCCGCACTTCCGCGCGGTCGCCGAGCTCCCGGCAGGTCGAGTCGCTGATCACAATGGTTGCCTTCAACTCTTTCGTCGCGCTCTCCAGCCGCGCGCCCAGGTTCACCGCGTCGCCGATTACGGTAAAGTCCATGCGCTGTTCCGAACCGATATTGCCGAAGAGCATTTCCCCGGTGTTGATTCCGACTCCCACCTTCAATCCCGGGCGCCCTTCACTCTGCCACTTCTGATTCAGTTTTTCCAGTCCCTCGACCATGTCCAGCCCGGCGCGGCAGGCGAGCTCCGCGTGGTTTGCCTGCGCGAGCGGCGCTCCCCAGAACGCCATGACGCAATCGCCCACAAATTTATCGAGCGTCCCCTGATGTTTGAAAATCACCGAGACCATCATGTTGAGCATTTCGTTCAACGTCGCCACGACGACTTCCGGCGGATACCGCTCGGTGATGGTTGTAAAACCTCGCACGTCGCTGAAGAGCACCGTCAGATAGCGCTTCTCGGCGCGCAGGCTCGCCCAGTTCAGGTCCTGCATGATGGTTTCCACGAGCTGCGGCGAGAGGTACCGAACCAGCGTCTTCCGGTAGCGGCGCTTTTCGCGGCCTTCCGTGGCGTAGCGTGTGAGCGTCGCGCCCGTGAAGGCCACCACGCCCGCCGCCAGCGGCGCGACAAGCGGCAGCCAGAGGTCCTGCTGGCGGAAGAGCGCGCAGGCGACCGCGAAATAGCCTCCCCCGACCGCGCCGGCCAGGAGCGCCGAGACGACCGCAGAATTGAAGAGATACACCAGGGCGGCCATCGCGAGCGCCAGACCGGCGACGGCCGCCGCGTTCACGCGCCGCGAAGAAGCACGGAGAAATTCACCTTTCAGCAGATTGTCCACCGCTGTCGCGTGAACCTCGACGCCGGGATAGACGCTCGAAAACGGATTGGAGAGCAGGTCCGCGGCGCCCGTCGCCGTCGGGCCGATGAGCACGATCTTGTCTCTGAACGTTTCCGGCGGAAGGTCCGGCGTCTCGCCTCGTTCGTAGGCCAGCGCGGCGTTGAAGACGCGCCAGACCGAATAGCGTTTGTAGGTGTAAGCGGGGCCGTGCCAGCGAAGCAGCGCTCGTCCTCTGTGGTCAACGGGCACGCGACGCCCGGCAAAGTTGAGCGCCGGTCCCGGTTCAACGGAAATCTCGGGCTTCTTCCCCAGCGAGAGCGCGGCGACCGCCAGCGCAAAAGAAGGGTAGTACGCATCGCGATAGCGAAATACCGGCGCGACGGAGCGCAACGGGCCGTCCGGGTCGGACTCGACGGTGATGGAACCCATCGCGGGCACGGCGCTCACGAATTCGTCCTGGGATAAATCAACTCCCGAGTACTCTTCAAAGGCGAACGATGCGGACGCGGGCAGACGAATCGAGAAGGGAGCGAGCTTGGTGAGAAGCGCGTCTTCCGCCGCCGGATCGCTTTCCTTGAAGGCGGCGCGGTTGAGCGCGAAGGCGAGGACAACGCTGGGCCGTTCCGCCAGCGATCGCGCGAGCAGCGCGTCATCACCCTCGTGCGGGTCGGCGCCCACAAACATCAGGTCCAGCCCGATGACGCGCGCGCCCCATTCGTTCAGGTAATGGACAAGTCCCGCGTAAAGCCGGCGCCGCCACGGCCAGCGTCCGAAATTTTCCCGCATTTCGCGTGACGCAAAACTCGAGTCATCGAGAGCGACGATGACGATGTCGGGGTCGGCGCGGCTCGCTTCGACAAACGTCCGGAAGCGCCAGTCGAGCGTCTTGCGTTCCGCCGTCTCGAGCCACCCCAGCCGCTCCGCGCCCAGAATCAGCAGCGCGCTCGCCAGGCCCAGCACCGCTGCCTGCGCCCCGCGCGATTTCGCCCATCCGAGCAGTTTCCCCATCGAGGTCCGCGCCCGTCACTTCACGTCGCGCAGCCGCTGGCGCAGCGCGGCCGCCTGCTTGAATTCCCGCTCGAGCTCTCGATCACTCAGGTGGAGTTTCATGGCTTCGAGCTTTTCGATCAGCGCTTCGAGGGCCGACTGGATGTTTTCGATGTTGGTGAGGCAGATGTCGCGCCAGACACCGTAGGGGCTTTCGGCCAGCCGCGTGACGTCTCGAAACCCCGAGGCGGCGAGGTCGAGCGGAAGAAAATCCTCCGCGCTCTGCTCCTGGACCATGCTCGCGAGCCCCGAGGAAACAAGCTGCGGCAGGTGCGAAAGCACCGCGACGGCGCGGTCGTGCGTCGCGGCGTCGGTCACAAACGGACGGGCCCCAAACGCTTCGATCAACGTGGAGAAGGCCTTCACGCGGGGGTCGCCCAGATGGTCTGGGGATGAAGGCGTCAGGACGTAGCGCGAGTTCTCAAAGAGCGTCGCTTCCGCATGCTCGATTCCGGATCGCTCCTTGCCGGCGAGCGGATGCCCGCCCAGAAACAGCGGGGCCTCGCCGAAAACCTCCGCGGCGCGCTGGCACACCAGCCGCTTGGTGCTGCCGACGTCCGTGATCAGACCCTGGGGCGACGCGCAGGATTTAAGTCTCGGCAACAGGTCGAGAATTGCGCCCACAGGCGCTGCCAGAACCACGAGGTCCGCGTCGCGTACGGCGGCTTCAAGATCTCCCGCCGCTTCATCCACCACGCCGCGCGCCAGCGCGCGCTCGAGGACCTCAGGGCGGTCGCAGCCCACGCGTTTCGCCCGAATGTTCCGTGACGTGAGCGCCAACCCGAAAGAGCCGCCCAGCAGCCCCAATCCGACAATCGCGATGCGTTGAAACGGCGTGTCCACAGAAATAAACAAGGAACCAGGGAGCAGGAATGAGGAGTTCGCCGCTGACTCCGAAGCCGCGAAGCGAGTCCGACTCCTCTGCTTCCTAGATCGTCCTCCTTACCGCGGGAGCAATCATACGCAGCTCTTTCATGAGCTGCTCGAACTGGTTCGGATAGAGGGATTGCGCGCCGTCGCTCAAGGCGCGTTCGGGATCGTGGTGCACCTCAATGAGCAACCCGTCAGCCCCCGCGGCCAGCGCGGCGCGCGCCATAGGCGGCACCTTGTCGCGCCGCCCCGTGCCGTGCGACGGGTCGGCCAGGATCGGCAGGTGCGAAAGTTTGTGAACCACCGGAATCGCCGAGACGTCGAGCGTGTTGCGAGTGTAATTCTCGAAGGTGCGAATGCCGCGCTCGCACAGAACCACGTTGTAGTTCCCGCCCGCCATGATGTATTCGGCCGAAAGCAGGAGTTCCTCAATCGTCGCCGAAATCCCGCGCTTCAGAAGAATCGGCTTCGGCGCTTTACCCAATTCCTTGAGCAAGTTGTAATTCTGCATGTTGCGCGCGCCCACCTGAAGGATGTCGGCGAATTCGAGCATCATCGGGATCTGAGTCTGGTCCATGATTTCGCTCACGACGAGCATGTCGTAGCGGTCGGCGGTCCGGCGGAGCAGCTCCAATCCTTTCCTGCCAAGGCCCTGAAACGTGTAAGGCGACGTGCGCGGTTTGAAGGCGCCGCCGCGCAGCACCCGCACGCCGAGCTTCGAGACGTAAGCGGCGACGGATTCGATCTGCTCCTCGCTCTCGACGCTGCACGGGCCGGCCATCACCACCACCTGCTCGCCGCCCACGGCGACCCCTTTTCCGAGTTGTATCACCGATCCTTCAGGCCGAAATTGGCGGCTGGCGAGCTTATACGGTGCCGAGATTCGCAGGACTTCCCGGACGCCGTCGAGCAGCTCGATGTCGCGGGTATCGAAATCCAGCCGCGAGCCCACCGCGCCCAGCACCGTGTGCCGCGCGCCCGTCGACCGGTGGATGTCAAACCCCATTTCCATCAGGCGGTTGATGACGCGCTGGACTTGCTCCTCCGTCGCGCCTTCCTGCATCACGACGACCATACGGGATCACTCCTTCCTTTCCGAGCCGCTCGTGTCCATGGCGTGGCGTTCGAGCGCGCGCGCCTCGTCGATGATCCGCTCGAACAGGCGGCGCATCGCCGCGTCGTCGAGCGGCCCGCGGTTCGCCTTCACGACGTTGCGCAGGATCTCCGCCTCGCGCTCGGGCTGCCACGCCGGCATGTTTCGCTGCTTCTTGAGATGTCCGATCTCCACCGCGCAGCGCGACCGCTCGTTAAGCAGCTTGACGAGCTGCTGGTCAATCTCATCGATCTTCTTGCGCCAGCCGTCGAGATCGCTCATGCCGGTTTTGCTCCCTCTCCCTCCTTCAGCCAGCGGACAAAGGCTTCCATCGCCGCCGCGCCTCCGGTCGAGTAACGCTCTTCGATGGCGTGAACGACCGCGCTGCCCACCACCGCCGCCTCCGCCAGCTTCTGCACTTCGCGAACCTGCTCGGGCGTCGAAAGACCGAAGCCGACGGCGAGCGGCAGCCGCGTCAGACGCCGCGCGCGTTCCACAAGCTCCAGAGCGCTGCCGGCAATCCGGTCGCGTTCGCCGGTCACACCCGTTCGCGAAATCAGGTAAAGGAATCCCGTCGAAAGTTCTGCCACGCGCCGCAGGCGCTCGTCAGTGGAAGTCGGCGCGGCCAGGAAAACCGTATCGAGATTATGGGCGCGCAGGGCGCTGACGTAAGCTCCGGCCTCCTCCGGCGTCAAATCAACAATCAGTGCGCCGTCCGCTCCGGCGCTCGCCGCGTCGGCGGCGAACTGCTCGAGCCCGTATTGCAGGACCGGATTGAAATAGCTGAACAGAACCAACGGCGCTTTCACCTTTTCGCGCCAGCGCGGCAGGTGCTCGAGAATCTTTCGCAGCGTCGTTCCCGCGCGCAGCGCGCGCTCCGAAGCTCGTTGAATGACCGGCCCATCTGCCAGCGGGTCCGAAAACGGCACTCCGAGTTCGATCACGTCCGCGCCGCCGCGTTCGACCGCCGCGAGCAGCTCGCCCGTCGCCTCCAGCGTCGGGTCCCCCGCCGTCAGATACACCACAAGCCCCTTGGCCTGCCGCTCGCGCAATTCGCGAAAACGCGCATCGACACGGGTTGTGGAAACCGCGCGCATACTCACGAGGGGCAAGTGGTCACTGGCAAGTCAATGAGGTCGAAAACGGCGGACCTTTCACTTGCTGCTTCTCACTCCCTAAAGAATTCCCGACGACTGAAAAATCCCCAGGTCTTTGTCGCCGCGGCCCGAAAGGTTGACGACGATGATTTCTTCGCGCTTCATCCCGGGCGCGCGCTTGATCACTTCCGCCAGCGCGTGCGCGGGCTCGAGCGCGGGGATGATGCCCTCGGTGCGCGCCAGCGTGCGAGCCGCGTCGAGCGCTTCGCCGTCGCTGACGTTCGTGTACTTGACGCGCCCCGCGCCGTGAAGCGCAGCATGCTCCGGGCCCACGGCGGGATAATCCAGTCCCGCCGAGACGGAGTGCGTGGTTGAAATCAGCCCGTCGTCGGTCTGAAGGACGTAAGTGTACGTCCCGTGCAGCACGCCGGGCTTGCCTCCCGCGAATCGCGCGGCGTGGTCGCCGGGCGCGAGAGACCGGCCGCCCGCTTCCACTCCCAGCATCTTCACCTGGCGGTCGCCGAGAAAATCATAGAACAATCCAATCGAGTTGCTTCCGCCGCCCACGCAGGCGACGAGCAGGTCCGGAAGCCGCCCGGCGGCGCGCTGGATCTGCTCGCGCGTTTCCGCGCCGATGACGCGCTGGAAGTTGCGCACCATTTGCGGGTACGGGTGCGGGCCGAGGACAGAGCCCATCAGGTAGTGGGTGTTCTGGACGTTCGTCACCCAGTCGCGCATCCCTTCGTTGATAGCATCTTTGAGCGTCTTCGACCCGGACGCCACGCCCACCACCTTTGCGCCCAGCAGGCGCATGCGGAAGACGTTCGGCGCCTGCCGCGTCATGTCTTCCTCGCCCATGTACACGCAACATTCCAGACCGAGCAGCGCCGCCACCGTCGCCGTCGCCACGCCGTGCTGCCCCGCGCCCGTTTCGGCGACGAGGCGCGCCTTCCCCATGCGCTGCGCGAGCAGTCCCTGGCCGAGACAGTTGTTGATTTTGTGCGCGCCGGTGTGCAGCAGGTCTTCGCGCTTGAGGAAAATCTGTGCGCCGCCGAGCTTTTCCGTCAGCCGCCGCGCGTGGAAGAGCGGCGTGGGACGGCCGGCGAAATGCCGGAGCAGGCGGTCCAGTTCCGCGCGGAAGGCCGAGTCGCGCCGCGCGGCTTCGTAAGCCTGCGCGAGCTCCTCCACCGGGTGCATCAGCGTCTCCGGCACGTACTGCCCGCCGAACTCGCCGAAGCGCCCCCGCGCGTCGGGCCAAGCCTTCGGATTCATGACACTGACATCCATTTTCAGTTACCCGAATCCCGGTCTGCCGCTTCCACGGCAGCGAAGAACGCCCGCAACTTTGCCGCATCCTTGGCGCGCGGAGTTGCTTCGACGCCACTCGCCACGTCCACGGCGAACGGGCGGACCTGACGGATCGCCTCGCCGACGTTTTCCGGTGTCAGCCCGCCGGCCAGAATAATCGGGCCGTAGCGGCCGGCCTCGCGCGCCAGCGCCCAGTTGAACGTCTTCCCCGTGCCGCCGACCTTCTCCGGGTCATCGGCGTCGAGCAGAAATGCCCGCGCCTTGATCCGCGCGAGATGCGCCGCCCTGAAGTCGTCGCGCACCGGCACGGCGCGAACCAACAAGAAGCCTTCCAGCACGCTGGCCGGCTCAGGGTCTTCCGGCCCGTGAAGCTGCACGACGCTGACTCCGGCCTCGCGCGCGACGGTTGCGACGTGGGCCGCATCCTTCTCGCCTGCAAAAACGCCCACTGCGGTCACGAAAGGCGGAAGTTGTCGTACGATTTCCGCCGCCGCCCGCGGCTCGAGATATCGCGGCGAGCGCGGAAAGAAGTTGAATCCCAGCGCCGCGGCGCCCAACTCGACCGCCAGCCGGGCGTCCACCAGCCGTGTGATGCCGCAGATTTTGACCCGCGTCGGCATCGCACCCGTCACTTCCGCGGCCGGGCCGTTTCCCACGCCAGCCGAAGCATTTCGGCAAGCTCGCGGCCCGGGTCCGCCGCTGACAGGAACCGCTCGCCGATGAGCGCGGCGTCAAAACGCGCCTCGCTCAGCCGCCGCAGGTCGGCCGGAGATTGAATCCCGCTTTCACTCACGGCCAGACATCCGGCGGGAATTCTCGGCCGCAAGCGGAACGAGGTCGCAAGATCCACATCCAGGGTTTTCAAGTCGCGGTTGTTCACGCCGATGATTTTCGCGCCCGCCGCGATGGCGCGATCCAGTTCCGCTTCATCGTGCACCTCGACGAGCGCCGCCAGGCCGAGCCGCGCGGACAGCGCGAGAAGCCGTTTCAGTTGCGTGTCCGAGAGCGCCGCCACGATCAGCAGGAGAGCGTCCGCGCCGGCGGCGGCGGATTCGAAGACCTGATACTCGTCCACGATGAAATCCTTGCGCAGCACCGGCAACCGGACCGCTTCCCGCGCGCGTCGCAGGTCCTCAAGCGTCCCGCCGAAATAGTCCTCCTCGGTGAGCACCGAGAGGGCCGAAGCTTCGGCGGCTTCGTAGCCTCGCGCGATTCCCGCGGGGCCGTAATCCGCTCGCAACAGGCCGCGGGACGGAGAGGCTTTCTTGAGTTCCGCGATCACGCGCAGAGTCGAGCCGGAAATCGCCGCCGCGAAATCCCGGAAATCCGCGCGCGCCGCAGCGGCCGTTTCGAGTTCGGCGAGCGGCGCGCGCGCCTTGGCCTCGGCGATTCGCGCGCGGCGCGTCGCGACGATTTTTTCCAGCACATTTCCGGAATGTCCGGCCATCCGGGAGTCTCCAGACTCCTCTCGATCCGCTCAAGCGGCTGCGCTTCGAAGAGGGTAAACGGCTAATTTACGCTGCCCGCGCAGGCGAGTCAAGCAAGCGCCCCGGGCCGTCACTTCCGGCGGCGCGTCTCGAGCGAACGGGCCAGCTTCACCGCGTCAAATCCGTACCGCTCGCGGAGCGCGTCGGCTGTATGCATCAGCCGGTCGAACTTGTCCTGCGCGCGCGCTTCAAACAGGCCGCGCTGGAAGACGCCGCGCTCAAGGTTCGACGTACGAACGCCCAGCAGACGGACCTTTTGCGTGCGGTCCCAGGCACTGTCGAGCAGCCGAAGGGCGCTGGCGAAGATCACCGAATCAAGATGTGTCGGCTCGTCGAGCGTGACGTCGCGCGTTAAGGTGCGGAAGCTCGCGTAGCGCAGTTTCAGGCCCACAGTGCGCGCGAAAAGTTCGTGGTCGCGCAGGCGGCGAGCGACGAGTTGGGAGAGGTGGGAGAGCGTCTTCTCGAGTTCTTCGAGGTCGTCCAGATCGGTCTCGAAAGTCGTCTCGTGCGAGATGGACTTGGGCTCTTCGGAGTACTGATAAGCCTCGATGTCGCGCCCCTGCGACTTGGTGAAAAGCCATTCGCCGCAGGTCCCGAACCACTGCTTGAGCTGATCGGCTCCGGCGCGCGCTAGGTCGCCGATGGTCGAAAGCCCGCGGGAAAGGAGTTCCGGCTCCGTGACCTTGCCGATTCCCGGCATGCGCCGCACAGGCAGCGGAGCGAGAAACGCGGCTTCGTGCCCCGGGAAAATGCACAGCAATCCGTGGGGCTTCGCGAGATCGGAAGCGATCTTGGAAACCAGGTGCGACGTGGAAGCGCCGACGGAACAGTTAAGGCTCGTGCGTTGCTTGACGGCGCGAATCAACTTGTCCGCAGCTCGCACGAGCGGCCCGTGCAGACGCTCGGTGCCTGTGAAGTCGAGATACGCTTCGTCAATCGAGACCATCTCGACGACGGGGGTGAATTCGTCGAAGATGGCGTGAATCTTCTCCGAGTACTCGCGGTACTTCCCGTGCTGTCCGCGCAGAAAGATGGCGTGCGGGCAGAGCCGTTTCGCGGTGCGAATCGGCATGGCGGAGTGCACACCGAATTTGCGCGCTTCGTAGCTGGCCGCCGCCACCACTCCGCGCCCGTCCGGGTCCGCGCCCACGATGACCGCCTTGCCCCTGAGCGAAGGATTTTCCAGCTCCTCGACGGAGACGAAGAAGGCGTCCATATCGACGTGGAGGACTTGACGGGTCGGAATTTCGGATGGAGGGCTCATCGAAGCGGTGCCTGACGTCCCGGCTCGGTCATTGTCCCGTCTTCGAGGAATCGGAGATCAGTCAGCAACCTCAGGCGTGCGCGACGGACAACGGACGAAGGACTAAGGACGCTTTCGCGCACTCACAACGCGCGGGATGCCGCGCAGATCGGGGCGGACTTCCACTTTCTCCCATTCGCGACCGAAAAGCGCCAGCACACGGTCGCGCATATTGTAGCCAATTTCCAGGACCAGGAAGGCGCCGGGCCTGAGCGCCCGGTGCGCCTGCGGGATCAAACGGCGATAGACTTCCTCGGCCTCCTTCAATCCTCCCCACGCCAGACGCGGCTCGAAATCGCGCACCTCGCGCTGGAGCGCGTCCGTTTCGTTCTCGCCGACATAAGGCGGGTTCGAGACGATAAAATCGAAGGTGCCGAGGTCGTCCTCGTCCATCACCCGCTTGAGGAGATCGCTTTCGAGGAACTTCACGCGCTCCGGCATCCCGAGGCGAACGGCGTTGCGCGAGGCAACGACGAGCGCCGGTCGCGAAACGTCCACACCGAAGACCACTGCCCGCGGCAGCTCGCGCGCGAGCGCCAGCGCGATGCAGCCCGAACCCGTGCCGACGTCCGCAATCCGGAACCGCTCGTCGCGCCCGCGGCCCGAGCGCGCGATGAGGTCCAGAACGGTCTCGACGACGTGCTCGGTCTCCGGTCGCGGAATCAGCACATCCGACGTCACCTCGAAGTCGAGCCCCCAGAATTCCTGCCGACCGGTGATGTACTGCGTCGGCTTGCCGGACGCGCGTTCGCCGATCAACGCGAGATACCGCCGGACTTGTTCCTCGGAGAGTTCCGCTTCGGGATGCGAATGAAGGTAACCACGGTCCGTGCCGAGGACGTGCATCAGGAGGAGCTCAGCCGCAAGCTGCGCGGAAGGGACGTGGTGTTCGAGGAGGATCTGAAGGCCCGCCTGAAGCGCGCTGCGAAGCTGCATCCGGGAGAGAGAGGCGCGAGGCCCTTCCATCGTCACGCCACCGCGGTGGCCTGTTTCAGCCGCTCGGCCTGGTAATGGGCAATGAGCGCTTCGAGGATTTCATCGAGTTTGCCGTCCATCACCCGATCGAGCTGGTGAAGCGTCAGGCCGATGCGGTGGTCGGTCACACGGTTCTGAGGGAAGTTGTAGGTGCGGATTTTCTCGCTGCGATCGCCCGAGCCCACCATCGCCCGGCGCTCTTCGGTAATCTGGTTCTGCTGCTCCTGGAGCTTCCTTTCGTAAAGCCGCGAGCGCAGCACGCGCATCGCCTTGGCGCGGTTTTTGATCTGGGATTTTTCGTCCTGGCAGGAAACCACGATGCCCGTGGGCAGGTGCGTGAGGCGCACAGCCGAGTAGGTGGTATTCACCGACTGCCCGCCCGGCCCCGAAGAACAGAACGTATCCACGCGGACATCCTTCGGATCGATTTCGATTTCCACTTCGTCGGCTTCGGGGAGGACCGCGACCGTCACGGCGGAGGTATGGATGCGCCCCTGCTGCTCGGTCTGCGGGACGCGCTGCACGCGGTGGACGCCGCTTTCATATTTCAGCTTGCTGTACACCCGCTGGCCGTTCACCAGCGCAATGGCTTCCTTGAGCCCGCCGACGCCGGAAACACTGCTCGAAAGCATTTCGACGCGCCAGCCCTGCGACTCCGCGTAACGCGAATACATGCGGAAAATTTCCTGCGCGAACAGCGTGGCCTCGTCGCCGCCGGTGCCGGCGCGGATTTCGAGGATGACGTTTTTCTCGTCATTCGGGTCTTTGGGAAGCAGCAGGAGTTTCAGTTCCTCCTCCGCCCGCGCCTTGCGGCGTTCGAGGTCTTCCACCTCCTCACGCGCCAGCGCCTTCATCTCCGCATCCGAGCCCGCGTCGTCGAGCATCGCGCGGGTTTCCGCGACGCCACGGTCGAGGCTCTTCCACTCGCGGTACTTCTCGACGATTTCGCTGAGTTCCGAGTGTGCCTTCGCCGTCTTCTGGTAGCGCGCGGCATCCGCCAACACTCCGGCGTCGCTGAGCTGATGGGTCAGCTCTTCGTACCGCTTTTCGATCTCCGCCAGCTTCTCGAGAAAGTGCATTTCAGAATTCCGGCGCCGGCCGCCTTCGACGCCTGGTCATTCGATGCGGCTCGGTCAGGCAATCACCAATTCCCCGCCCCGCGCGCGTTCCAGTTCCATCGCCCGGTTGAGGGCGTGGAGCGCGGTTTCAAGCTGGCGGTCGTCCGGCTCGCGCGTGGTGATGCGCTGAAGCCACAGCCCGGGCTGCGACGCCCAGCGCCAGAGCGCGCCTTCGGAGCGCGCCGCGAAGCGGATGAACTCATACGAGACGCCCGCGATGACCGGCAGCAGCGCGATGCGCCAGAAAAATCGGGCGGCGAACGTTTCGCCCGGCACCAGGGCGTAAATCAACATGGCCATCACCATCACGACGAGCAGGAAACTCGTTCCGCAGCGGGGATGGAAGCGCGTCGAGGCGCGTGCCGCCTCGAGATCGATCCTGCCGCTCTTCTCGAACGCCCAGACCACTTTGTGCTCTGCGCCGTGATACTCGAAGACGCGCGCAATCTCCTTCCACTGCGCGATGGCCGCCAGAAACCCCAAAAACAGCAGGATGCGAATGCCCCCGTCGGTCAGGTTGAAGACGATCGGATTCTGCGCCGCCGGCACCGCCTCGCCCACCCGCGTGGCCAGCCAGAGGGGCAGGAATTTGTAGAACACCACGAAGAAGCCGAGCGAAAAGGCCAGATTCGCGGCCAGCACCCAGTTGTTGAATTCCGGCTTCTTGTTTTTCGTTTCAACCTTCGGGTCCTCCACCGCCTGCTCGGCGGAGAAGCGCAGCGCCTTCAGGCCCAACACCATCGCCTGGCCGAGCGTGCCCAGCCCGCGCAGCAGAGGAATCTTGAACCCCTTCCAACGCTCCGAGGGCCGCTGAAGCTCTCCTTCGAAAACGGCCATCGCTCCGTCCGGCTTTCGCACCGCCACGGCAAAGGCGTGCGGCGAGCGCATCATGACGCCTTCAATGACCGCCTGGCCGCCGACCAACACTTCGTCCTGCCCGTGGAGCAGGGGCAGCGCCGCGAGGCGCAAGGCATTCTTCACGCAACGTCGTAGCCGTTCCATAAACGAGGACGAGGGCGGTGAAGGCGTTGCGGCGAACTGGCGTCGCCGGCTTCCGTTCGAGGCAGGCCGCGTCCATTTCCAGAATATCGGCAGGGCGGAAAGGTGTCAAATGGCGCGCGGCTTGGGATTTCCTGCGCCCTGCGTTATAATGCGGTTATCTTCAAGGGCAACCCGCGTTTGACGCCCTCCGGAGCGAGTCCAGTGGACCAGGGTCCGTTACGTCTTGGCGACCTGATTGACGACCATTGCCCGCGGTGCAAGCTGCTGTTGAACCACGCCGTCGCCAGCCTGGTGGATGGACAGGTGATGAAAGTCATCTGCCAGACCTGCTACACCGAGCACGCCTTTCACCACGGCAAAGGAGGGAAGAAGAAACCCACGGGGCGCCAGACGCTCTTCGACCAGGTGCTGGCCAACTCCGGACCTGCCGGGCCCGCTGAAACCGAGCCGGAACCTGCGAAGCCCGCCGGCGCGCCGGCGCGCTACATTTCCCGCCACCGCGGAAAGTCTCCGGCCAAAAAGCGCTGAGCCCGTCGTCAGGATTCCGAACGGCGGAGGACGCGCACTTCGCCGCTCGAACGAAGTTCGTACACGGTGCCGCGCCATTCAATGCGCCGCACAAACCCCGCGACCAGAAAATTCGCGAGCATCACCCAGGGGACGAGAGGAGCAAGCTCCCAGTAGCGCGCCCCGAAGCGATCGAGCGTCCGGCGTTCGTCGGGAAAGAGCTCGCGGGCCACGACCGCTCGGATGCGCCCTTTCGCCACTCCGAGGAAGAGCACGGCGCCGAGGAAGAGGGTCACTCCGATGCGCACGCCGCCGGGCACCCCGGGCAGGACCAGCAGCGCCGCGCCCGAAAGGAACGTGCCCGCGTAAAGCAGATAGGACGCCAGTCCCATCCACCACAAGTGCGGAGCGTAAACGCGGGTCAGGATGATTTGCCGCGTGGACCAACGGAAGAAGTCCACGAGCGATGAATCGTCGCGCGAAGCCACCAGACACCGCGGCTCGAAGCGGATGAAGCCTTCGGCATCGCGCGCGGCTCGCGTGACGCCGTAATCGTCGCTCACCGTGC
>CAZKXX010000080.1:0-18379 GCA_964556705.1 uncultured Acidobacteriota bacterium | reverse complement strand
GGTTCCAGGACCTGTTCAACTACGACTTCCGCCGCACCGAGATGTGCATCATCCCTTACGCGACGCAGCTCGGTGAAATCTCCTTCTGCGCCTACAACACGGGCATCGGCTGGCGGAAGATCATCGAGAACATGCACAAGAACGCGACGGTCGCCGAGTGGTACAAGACCCACGGCAAGCACGAAATCTACGCCAAGGGGAAATCGGTGCCTCTCACGCAGGAGCAGATCCGGACGCTCACCGTGGACGCCGCCGACGCTGCGCGCGTGCGCTCCAAGGAGCACGACATTCCCATGACCGCCGCCGAAGAAGAAAAGGCTCGCCGGCGCCGCGAGTGGGAGGCCAAGCAGGAGAAGGAGGTTCGCCGCATCTACGAGGAGATGGTCCTGAAGCAGTCGAAACCGGACCTCGTTCAGATCGGCAGCCCGGCGTCCAAACCCGAAACGCAGACGGAGAAGGTCACCGTCTAGTTCGGCTGTTAGCTTCTTTCCGAACTCAAGGCCGGTCCGCGCAGTTGGACCGGCCTTGGTGCTTTCGGGCGAAGCGATACCCACCTCATCGGCCGCGCGATCCACAGCGTCATTGCAGCGCTCACCGGTTCCTCTGAGCCTTGGCCACCGTGGTAGCGGAAGAGCGCGCTTCGATGCCCGATTCTCGCTCACGTGCCCCGACACGTCGGGCAACCCTTTCGCGCAGAAAGAGGGCCGGCCACATCCGGGTCGACCGCGTCGCGGAAGCTCCGCCGCGCGTTCTTATCGGACCTCCAGATCATCCTTGTCCGGCAATTTCGGGAACGGAGCGTGGGGCTCGGTCTGATACCAGAAGGCGACGGAGGCGATATCGTCCTGGAGGGGCAGGTAGCGGCCGCCGGAGCGCCAGCCGAGCGCCTGGATGGTCACGCGCAAGTCCTGCTCGAAGCGGATCGGGTCCATGATGTGCCAGCGGTAGAGCCCGAAGCGCTGCTGCGAATCGTACACGCCGTCCGGGCGGATCACCTGCGCGAGGCCGGCGTAAGGCGTTGTGAATTCCTGATACTGCTTCGTCTCTCTGTTCTCAAAGTTGTAGGAGCCGCAGAAGTAGTCCTCGGTGCCGGTGCCGACGATGGTGGCGAACTCGCCGTCGCCGTCCAGGTAGAACTTGATTTCGCCCTCGCCCCACCAGCCGGTGTTGTTGACCCCCCAGGCCATGTAGGTGCCCACGTAATGCCCCCAGCCCTTGACGCCGTCGAGAATCGTGTAAACGGACTTGTAGGGCAGCGGGTTCGTGCGCCGGAACTGGGCGTGGAAGTAGGCGGCGTCGGCGGGTACTCCGGTGAGCGTGTAGTCAATCTGGTAGTAGAGCGTCATCGGCTCTTCGTCCAGGTTCTCCATGGTGAGTTTCGCGGACTTGCGGAAGGGCATTTCCCAGTAGGAGTTGAACGCGCTGCCCGGATTGACGCAGACGGCGAGCGAGGAAATCTGCGCGTACTTGCCCCAGCCGCACGCGAAAAAATCGCCCACGGGGGATTCGACTGAAGGCGTTTCCTCTCCGTCCCAGTAGATGCGCAGGATGGAATAGCGCCAGTGGCCGGTCGGAGTCATCCAGATGTGCTGGATGGCGCCGGGCCCCTCGATCTCGGCAAGGGTGAAGGTCTGCTTGGGCTGGATGCGCACCGAGGGCGAGACTTTCCAGCCCTGCCCCAAATCGCGGGCCGCGTTGGCCCCTGTGCCCTCCGTCGCCATACCTCCCTTGCCCTTTTCGCCGGTGAAATTTTCGGGGCTGATGGAGCGCGTCTTGGCGCGCGACAGCCGCGACAAATTCCCCAGACTCAGGTTGAGCCCGTTGTAGGCGGGGGCGGGTTCCTGGGCATCCAGAATCCAGACGCCTGACAGCATCAATCCGAGAATCAAGCAGGCAGTCTTCTTCATGTCGGTGTCCTCCTTTCTTTTTGGCAGCGGGGGAAATTGCGTTCGCGCACAAGCGGTGCCGCCTCATCGCCGCCGCTTGGCGGGCGGGCGGCCGAAGACCCGGCGGAAAATCGCGTCCACGTGCTTCAAGTAGCGCTCCACGTTGAAGACCCGCGCGATTTCCTTGGGTGTCAGGAAGCGGCGGATGTCCGGGTCGCGTTCGACGAGCGCGCGGAAATCTTCGCGGGTCTGCCAGACCTCCATGGCGTTGCGCTGCACCCAGCGGTAGGCTTCCTCGCGCGAGGCGCCGCGCGCCGCCAGATCGAGCAGCAACTGTCCCGAAAAAATCAGCCCCTTCAGCAGGTCCAGATTCTCGCGCATCCGCTGGGGATAGACGAACATCGTTTCGACGAGGTTCGCGGTCTTGGCGAGCAGGTAATCCACCAGAATCGTTGAATCCGGCAGGATGACGCGCTCGACCGACGAGTGCGAGATGTCGCGTTCGTGCCAGAGGGCGACGTTTTCAAGCGCCGCCAGCGCGTTCGAGCGCACCACGCGCGCGAGGCCCGTGATCTGTTCCGCCGTCACCGGATTGCGCTTGTGCGGCATCGCCGAGGAACCCTTCTGCTCCGGCGCGAAGTATTCCTCGACCTCGCGGACTTCGGTGCGCTGAAGGTTGCGGACTTCCAGCGCGATTTTCTCGAGCGAGGCGGCGATGACGGCGAGCGTGGAAAGATAGAACGCGTGCCGGTCGCGCTGGATGACCTGGGAAGAAATCGGCGCAGGCCTCAACCCGAGTTTTGAGCAGATGCGCGCTTCGAG
This sequence comes from uncultured Acidobacteriota bacterium, assembly GCA_964556705.1. GTDB lineage: Bacteria > Acidobacteriota > Terriglobia > UBA7540 > UBA7540 > CAZKXX01. The sequence continues at coordinate 15,671 of CAZKXX010000080.1, read as the reverse complement.
CGCGGGGCTGGAATGGGAAAACGTTCCGACGGCGCCGGAAATCTTGCCGACGCGCATCTGCTCGGCGGCGTAGGCGAAGCGTTCCTTGTTGCGTTCGTTTTCCGCGTACCAGATGGCGATCTTCAGGCCGAAGGTGATGGGCTCGGCGTGAATGCCGTGCGTGCGGCCCATCATCGGCGTGTCCTTGAATTCGAAGGCGCGGAGCTTCAGGACTTCGGCCAGCCGCGCGAGCCCTCCCAGAATCAGCGCCGAAGCCTCGCGCACCTGGAGCGCCTGCGCGGTATCCACCACGTCGTTCGAGGTGAGCCCGTAATGCAGGTAGCGCGCCTCGCGGCCCACGCTTTCCGCCACGTTCGTCGTGAAGGCGATGACGTCGTGCTTGACCTGCTTTTCGATTTCGAGGATGCGCTCGACGGAGAATTTCGCCCGCTTGCGGATGGCCTGGGCGGCGCTCTTGGGGATCATCCCCATTTCGGCTTCCGCCGCGGCCGTAGCGATCTCCACTTCGAGCCATTTCTGGAATTTGTTCTGGTCGCTCCAGATGCGACCCATAGCCGGGCGAGTGTAACGAGGAATCATGGCTTATTGGATTTTCGATTTTGGATTTTGGATTGCACCCGCAAATCAGCTCAAAAGCTGAGCCAGGGTCCTTTTCATCGCACTTGAGCCCGCCATCCTACCACAGGCGGCACGCGTGCGCTCCGCTCGCCCGTTCCCTGCGGCTGGGCGGAACCACGGTTGCCCGTGACTCGAAAGCCTTTGCCCCTTTGCCTTTTGATTTCGCTCTTAGTCTTGCCGTGTCAACCGGTCAAAAGCGAAACACACAGGTCGGAGCCGTCTGGCAGGCGAGGTGGAGTCCGGGCCGGCCGTTCGATGTGGCGCGGCGGGCGAGCGCGTCTTCGGCGGTGAGCCGCGCGATTTCGGGATGGTTGTTGTTCTCGGAGAGGTGGGCGAGGACGAGGACCTCGGCTTCACCGTCAAAATCTTCGGCGAGAAACTCGGCGGTGGCGAGGTTCGAGAGGTGCCCGTGGCGGCCCATCACGCGCTGCTTGACGGGCCAGGGGTACGGCCCCACTTTCAGCATATCGAGGTCGTGGTTCGACTCGAGAATGAGCAGGTGGCAGCCGCGCACGTGCTGCTTGACGGTCTCCGGCATGCAGCCGAGGTCGGTGACCAGTCCGATGCGGAGGCCTTCAGCGAGAAACGTGAAGGCGACGGGGTCGGCGGCGTCGTGCGGGACCGAAAACGGCGTGACCTCGATATCGCCGATGTGGAATTTCCGGCCCGCGTGGAACTCTTCGATGCGAGTCAGATGCGCTTCGAAGCCGTTCGCGCAGCGCGTGCCTTCGTTCAGATAGACGGGCGCCTTGAGGTCGGCCGCAAGCGTCCGGAGGCCGCGCACGTGGTCGATGTGCTCGTGGGAAATCAGCAGGGCGTCGAAGCGGTCGGCGCGTTCGCCGACGGCGGCGAGGCGCGCGTAAGTCTCGCGCCGCGAAAAGCCGGCGTCCACGAGAAGGCGGGTCTTTTCCGTGGCCATCAGTGTGGAGTTGCCCCGGCTGCCGCTTCCCAGAACGCAAACGCGGACGCTCAATTGGGCTCCTGGGCCGTGCGTCTCCCGCCTGTGCGGGCAGACCGCACGGCTGGCGAGTGCGGCGGCGTCGCCGCCTTAACCGGAGATTATACGCCAGGAGTCCAGCAGGGCAGCAGGGAATCCGAAAATCGCGGCGCGGCACGCCGGAGCGCGCTCAGCACTCCAGGTCGGCGCGGGTGAACTTGAGATGGTTTTCAGGGCCGAGGACGGTGAGGGCGAGGCGATCGGGGGTGAAGAAATCGCGGGCTACGGCCTGCACGTCTTCCGCCGTGACGGCGTCAACGCCCGCGGCGATTTCATCGAGCGAAATCGAGCGGCCGAAATACATCTCCTGGCGGGCCAGGTTTGACATGCGGCTCATGGTGGATTCGAGCGCCAGCAGCAGGCTCCCTTTCAGATAGTCCTTGGCGCGCGCCAGCTCTTCGGGAGTGAGCGGAGATTCCTTGAGCGCCCGGAATTCCGCCAGAGCCAGCTTGACCACTTCGCGCGCGCCGGCGGTGCCGGTGCCGGCATAAACGCTCAGGCAGCCGGTGTCGCGGTAGGCGTTGAGCGAAGAGAAGACGGCGTAAGCGAGGCCGCGCTTTTCGCGGATGTTCTGAAAGAGCCGCGAGCTCATGCCGCCGCCCAGTACGGTGTTCAGGATGTAGGCGGCGTAGCGGCGCGGGTCGGTCTGCGGGTAGCACGGCGAGCCCAGGCAGAGATGGACCTGTTCGAGTTCCTTCTTGCGGCGCATCTTGAGGTGCGGGTGCGGCAGGGGCGCGGGGCCCTGGGCGGGAGTGGGCCGCGCAGGCAGCGCGCCGAACTCTTTCGCCACCAGCTCCACGACGCGCTCGTGGTCGAGGTTGCCCGCGGCAGCCACCAGGAAATTTCCCGCCACGTAGTGGCGCCGGTAATAGTCCTTAACCTCGGCGCGCTCGAAGCCGCGCACGGTGCGGCGAGTCCCCAAAATGGGCCGGCCGAGCGCGTGCCCGCGCCACCAGGTCTGCGTGAAAATCTCGTGCACCAGGTCGTCCGGAGAGTCCTCGACCATCTTGATCTCTTCCTGAATCACCTGGCGTTCTTTGGCGATGTCATCGGGCGCGAAGCGCGGGTTGAGGACGAGGTCGGAGAGGATGTCCACGGCGCGCGGAAGGTGTTCGTCGAGGACTTTGATGGAATAGCAGGTGCACTCTTTGGCCGTGAAAGCGTCGAGGTGGCCGCCAATCGAGTCTGCGGCGCGCGCGATTTCCTCCGCCGAGCGGTTCCGCGTGCCTTTGAACAGCATGTGCTCGATGAAGTGCGTGAGACCGTTTTCGGCTTCGCGCTCCTGGCGCGAGCCGGTGCGCAGCCAGATGCCGACCGAGACCGAGCGGACGGAGGGCATGGCTTCGGTCAGCACCGTCAGGCCGTTCGGCAGAACATCTTTGCGGATGGTCAGCATGCTTTGCCTGGCGGCGGAAGGCGCGCCGCCCGGCGCGCGGGTTTTTCCGGAGAGGAGTGAGAACCCGTCGCCTGAGAACCCATTGTGCCACAGATGCCGCCGTGCGGCCACGCGGGCGGCGCCGCGCAGAATTCCGCCGCAAGGGGCGCGAAATGGTGTATACTAATAGTGCTTAACCAGCTTTTGTGACCCAGGACCTGGGGACGCAGGCGGCCACAAAATCCCTGATTTTGTGGCTTTTTTGTTTTTCTGGGCGTCGTCGCGAGAGCGAGGAAGTAAATCTGAAAAATTGAGGAATAACACAGCAATGGCAACAGAACAAGGTACGGTAAAGTGGTTCAACAACGCGAAGGGCTACGGGTTTATCCAGCGCGAGTCGGGCGATGACGTCTTCGTTCATCACACGGCCATTCAGGCGGAAGGTTTCAAATCGCTGAATGAAGGAGACCGCGTGGAGTTCGCGGTCACCAAGGGTCCCAAGGGTCTGCAAGCTTCGAACGTCGTGAAAGTCTAGGTCCGAGGGCGGCTCCCGCCACGGCGGGAGCCGCCCAACCCGGAGGCTCTGCGAGCGTGGCCACCATGGTTCAATACACGGGATTTCAGGTCAGACCGCGGGGCCGGGTTTACTCCTACCGCGTCGTGGCCTCGAAGTCGGAGCCGCGGGAGTTTACGCTCACCATCTCCAATCGCGCCTTCCAGGACAAACGCGTCCCTTACCAGGACGGCGCGGAAATCTGCTATCAGAAACTTCAGCGAGAGCTTCTCACTGAAACCGCCGGCGGTCCCATCCAGAGCAGCTTCGTCATCTCCGACGACGAACTTGATCTTTACCTGGAAACACACCGGCGCACCCGGAAACGTTCCTGGTAAGAATTCCCCGAGATTTCGAATCGCTTTGACCGGCTCGGCGGGACAGGTCTCGCCTGTTCGGCGGCGGAGTTCCGATCAGTCAGGCCGCGACTTGCCGGCCCGGCGAGCTTCGTGGGAGAGTTTGGCTTCCTCATAAGCGGCGGCAGGCAAGGCGACGAAGAACGAGCTCCCTTGTCCCGGGGTGCTTTCCACCCAGATGCGTCCGCCCAGGCCGTCCACGATGCTGCGGCAGATGGCGAGCCCCAGCCCGGCGCCGCCCTTTTCGCGGAAGTCGGAAGCTTCCACCTGCTGGAAACGTTCGAAAACGGTTTCGAGCTTGTCGGCGGGGATTCCCCGGCCTTCGTCACGGACCTGGAACACGACGATCTCGCCCTGCTGCTCCGCGCTGAGGCGGACGGTCGCGCCGTGGGGAGAGAACTTGATGGCGTTACTGATCAGATTGTCCAGCGTCTGAACCATCCGGTCCGGGTCGGCCCACACCCTGGCCGCGAGCGGCTCGATGACGATGCGCACGCCCGCCTGCTCGGCGGTGCCCAGCATGGCCTCCGCGGCCTGCTGCATCAGTTCGCCGGCATCGCAGGCGGCACGCTCCATGCGGACTCTGCCCGACTTGATGCGCTCGATATCCAGGATGTCGTTGATGAGCCGCGCCAGGCGATCGGTGTTGCGCACCGCAATGTCGAGCATCCGCTGGCCCTTTTCGGGGAGGCCGGCCGCCAGCCCTCCGGCCAGCAGCCCCAGCGAGCCGCGGATCGACGTGAGCGGCGTGCGCAGCTCGTGGCTGACCACGGAAAGGAATTCTTCCTTCATCCGTTCCACTTCACGCTGCGCCGTCACGTCCGCCCCGATGCCGATCAGTTCCACCAGGCGGCCGTCGTGCGTGAAGCGGTTGACGATGTTCCAGAGGATGACGCGCTTCTGCCCGGCTTTGGTGGTGAGCGTCATCTCGTAGTTCACCAGCGGCGCATTTTCGAGCTCGCGATACAACTGGTCCACCTGGCGGAATTCGTCGCCGGGATAAAGAATCCGCCACCAGTTCCGTCCCGCCAGCTCGCGCGCGGCGTAGCCGGTGGCGCGCGTCACCGCCGGGTTCACAAACACGGTTGTCCCCTCCGGCGTGACGCGGTAAATCAGCGTCGTGGTCGTCTTGACGATGTGGCCGGTGTATTCGCGCGCCTCTTCCAGCGTGTCGAGGACGTGGTTGTACATCTCCGCGAACTGGCCGACTTCCGTGAACGGGTCCACGGGGACGCGCAGGCTCAGGTCGCCCGTCCTCACCTGACTCTCCATAACGGTGACGAGGTCGTAAAATTCCGTCGTGGCGCCGTGCTCGGAGACATTGAGTCCCAGGTGTTCCTGCTCGCGCGTGACGCGAAGCGGGAAGAAACGGTTCGCAGCGCGCAGGGCGAGGTAGGCCAGCCCGAACGTCCAGACGCCGCAGACGAGAATGCCGAGGCTTTGAATTCCAAACTGCTGCAGACGGCTGAGGCCCGTCGCGAGAATCTCCTTTTCGCCGAAAACCGCCAGCGCCAGCGTGCCCCAGATTCCGGCGGCCAGGTGAACGCCCACGGCGCCGACCGCGTCATCCACGCGGCGCGACTCGAGAAAGCTTTCCGCCGCCAGCATCACCAGCCCCGCCGTTCCTCCGATCAGGACGGCGGAGGCCGAATCCACCGCGTGGCAGCAGGCAGTGATGGCCACCAGTCCTGCCAGTGAGCCGTTCATCACCAGAATCACGTCCGGCCGGCGGCGGAGCCTCCAGCCCACGGCGAGGGTCACGACGGCGCCGGCGGACCCGGCGAGCACCGTGTTCGCCAGGATCCCCGCCACGCGGCCGTTGATCGAGAACGTGCTGCCGCCGTTAAAGCCCAGCCATCCGAGCCAGAGCAGCATCACGCCGAGCACCGCCATGGGGACGTTGCTGCCCGTGAACTTTCTTGGCGGAGCGCCCTCGGGGAAGCGCCCCTCGCGCGGGCCCACGACGACGAGAGTGGCCAGCGCCACCCAGCCGCCGACGCTGTGGACCACCGTTGCTCCGGCGAAGTCCACGAAACCCAGTGCGCTCAGCCAGCCGGCGGGCGCGCCGTGCTGAATGCCGTTCCAGGCCCAATGGCCGAAGACGGGGTAGATCAGCCCCGAAATCAGAAGCGTGACGATGAGGTAGCCGCCGAAGCGGATCCGCTCCGCGACGGCCCCGGAGATGATCGTTGCCGCCGTGGCGCAGAACATCACCTGGAAAAGGAAGAACGCCGCGAGCCACGCGCCGTCCTCGCCGACGCTGTGGAACCAGCCGGCCAGCCCTACCAGCCCGCCGGCGGAATCTCCGAACATCAGTCCGTAACCGACCATCCAGAACAGCACGGCCGAGAGGCCGAAGTCCGTCAGGTTCTTGATAGCGACGTTGATGCTGTTCTTGGCGCGCGTGAGGCCGCTCTCCAGGCACATGAAGCCGCCCTGCATCACGAACACCAGGGCCGCGCACAGAAGAACCCACGCGATGTCCAGATAGCTCTTTTCCATCTTGTACTGATCCGGAGCCGCTTCCGGTTCGAGGGGGCAAAACCGATTGCAAGACCAAACCCGCCAAATTATACTCCGCGGGAATATTTATGCCGAAAATTCTGATTGTGGACGACGACCCGACCCTCCTGCTGATTGCCGAAACGTGCCTCAGCGAGGCCGGCTATCAGACCGTCACCGCGCAGGACGGCGAGGCGGCCCTGCGAATGATGCGGGCCGAGCACCCCCACCTCGTGCTCCTCGACCTGATGATGCCCGGCCTGCACGGCTTCGCGGTGCTTCAGGAGATGCGCCAGGACCCCGCCCTGAAAGGCCTGCGCGTCATCGTCACGTCGGCCAAGGCCTTCCCGGCGGACATCAAGAAGGCCAAAGAACTCGGTGCGGACGACTACCTGGTAAAACCTTACGACGTCAAGGAGCTCGTCGCCAAGGTGAAGGCGGCGCTGGGCTCGGAAGACTCCGAAATCCGGGTGAAGTTCTGGGGGACGCGGGGTTCGATCCCCACGCCCGGCCCGCAGACGCTCCGCTACGGCGGGGAAACTTCCTGCGTGGAAGTCCGCTGCGGCGAAAACATCCTCATTTTCGATTGCGGCAGCGGGGTGCGCAAATTGGGACTCTCGCTCGTGAAAGAAGCGGAAGGCCGCCCGCTGAACCTCCACCTGTTTGTCAGCCACACCCACTGGGACCACATCCAGGGCTTTCCGTTCTTCGTGCCGGCTTATCTGCCCACCAGCCAGATCACCATTTACAGCCTGCACGGAGCGGACAAGAGCCTCGAGAAACTCTTTACCGGCCAGATGGACGCCAGCTATTTTCCTGTGGCGCTGTCGGACCTTCAGAGCCAGTTGCGGTTCGTCGAGCTGCGGTCGGACGTGATTCTCGGCGAGACGAAGATTTCCCACTTCTTCCTGAACCACCCGGGCCTGGCCGTGGCGTTTCGCATCGAGTACGGCTCGAAGTCCGTGGTGTATCTCACCGATCACGAACCTTACTGGCGGCTGACGGGGGACAACGAGCACAACCGGAAACGCGACCGCGAGGTGGACGAATTCGCGCGCGGCGCGGACCTTTACATCCGCGAAGCGCAATATACGGAAGAGGAGTATCCTACCAAGCGCGCCTGGGGGCACAGCACGTGGAAGGACGCGGTGCTCTCGGCGCACGCGGCGGGCGTCCGGCAGATGGCTCTGTACCACCACGACCCCATGCACGACGATGGCATCCTCGACGAGATTCTCGCCCGCTGCCACGCCCTGATGGCGGAGCAGGGAATGACGTTCCGGTGTCTCGCCGCCTCCGACGGCCTCGAAATCCGTCCGTGACCGCACGTGGAACGTCCGCCCTTTGAGACAAAAAGGATTGCGTCATTCCATGAAACCGCAGACTTCGATTCGGCAAAAGCCCACGTTTGAGGACGCGGCGCGATGCGTTCCCGGCGGCGTCAATACCTCGATTCGCCAGGTGCCGCCCGTGCCGGTCTTCACCCGCGCGCAGGGAGCGCGCATCTGGGACGCCGAAGGGCGCGAATATCTCGATTGCCACGCCGCCTTCGGGCCGATCGTGCTCGGCCACAGCCATCCTTTCGTGAATCAACGCGTCGCGGAAGCGGTCGGCCGGCTGGACCTGTTCGGGATGGGAACGACGGACCTGGAAATTCGCCTTGCGCAGAAAATCGTCGAGCACGTGCCCTGCGCGGAAAAAGTCCTCCTGTGCAATTCGGGTTCGGAAGCCACGTATCACGCCATTCGACTGGCGCGCGCGGTGACGGGCCGGAAGAAAATCCTCAAGTTTCAGGGCTGTTACCACGGCTGGCACGACTACGTGCTGCGCAACACGCTGAGCGCGCCGGAGAAAATCGGCGCGCGCGACCCGGGCTCCGCCGGCATGCTCGATGAGGCCGTGGACGCCACGCTGGTCGCGGAATTCAACGACCTCGACGGCGTCGAGCGGGTGTTCCAGACGCACCGCGGCGAAGTGGCCGCCATCATCATCGAGCCGATTCCGCACAATATCGGCAGCGTCATGCCCGCGCCGGGATTCCTCGAAGGACTTCGCGACCTCGCGCGCGACCAGGGCGCGCTGCTGATTTTCGACGAAGTCATCACCGGCTTCCGCCACTCGCTGGGCGGCTACCAGAAACTCTGCGGCGTCACGCCGGACCTGGCGACGTTTGCCAAAGCCATGGCCAACGGTTTTCCCATCGCCGCCGTCTGCGGACGCGGCGAGCTGATGGACCGCTTCAACACGAACCCGGGCGGCGACGTCTTCTTCGCGGGAACTTACAACGGCCACGCAGTGGGCTGCGCGGCCTCGCTGGCGACGATTGAGGTGATGGAAACCGAGAACGTTCACGCGCGCCTGTTCGAACTGGGCGAGCGCATGCGGCGAGGGCTGGCAGAAATCGCCGCGCGGCTGAAGCTCAAAGCCATCGTCGCCGGCTTCGGCTCCGTGTACGTGCTCTATTTCATGGAGGGCCCCATCCGCAATTACACCGACCTCATGGCCAACGACGCCGACCGCTTCATTCGCTACCGACGGGGGCTCATCGAGCGCGGCGTCTTCGAAATGCCCCTCAACCTCAAACGCGCCTGCGTGGGCTTCTCCCACACCGAAGCCGACGTGGATCGGATCCTTCACACGGCCGAGGACGTGCTGAAGAAGTTGGGTTGACTTGTCGGGTCCTGAACCTTCAGCACCTTTTCCGTGCCTGAGCAGCGCAGGGCGAATACCTTCACTTCAGTCTGCTCCAATCCGCAGTGTCCCGAGATGGGAAGGGGAGGAATGCTTGGCAAAGAATTCTGGAGAATTCTGGGAGGGACATCCCGGGAAACTGCGAGGAGACAAGGGTTGGAAGTGGTGGAAACCTCAGTTGGCCGGGCGCGGGGAAGCGGCGCTGCGTTTCGCTCGAGCTTTCCTCAACTCTTCCGCCATGGGCTTCAGCAGCGGGCGGGAGAATTCCAGACCCATCAGGCCGTGCGATTCCCACTGGGAAGCGTGGACTACGCGCCCGCGAATCCGCTGCGCGCGCGGCTGCGCTTTCTCGATGCCCGGAGCTGGAGGCAGTGGGATTTCAATGTCCAGGCGGCCGTCAGAGGAAGGCACGCGCCGCATGGCCACGAGCGCTCCCCCGCCGCTGATGTTCAAAAGCGCCGTGAATTCCAGGAATTCCTGGCCGGACTGGTCCGTGCCGCGGACGAAAACGGGGATAGATAAGGGTAGCCGCTGCCAGCGGCGGGACTCTTTCTTAAGCACAGACGACCCCCTGTGTCTCCGATGTAGCAATCACCCGACCAAACGCCTCTCCCCGGAAGCGGGCTGCGACACAACTCCTTTTTTTAGTTCAGGTTAAGGAATGTCTGGAGACTTTCCAAGGGCCTTGGATGGGCCGCAATCTCAAGAAATCGTGCCACTTGGTGTTCGGAATTTACCCTGACGCCCCTCAAATTTTTCATATTTTTCTCCACAGGACTATCCTCTTTTGACTCATGGAGATGCACGGATCTTACGACCGCTTTGTCCGGCTAGTCACACTTCCGTGTTATTGACAGGTGCAGGCGGCGTCGGTACCGTATAGGAGTACCCTGCGGCAATGCAGACAACGGGGGTCCTGAAAAAAATTCTGGATGCGGAGGAATCTGGAGGGAGAGTTGTGTCGCCTGTACACAGTGGTTAATATCCAATAAAGATGTCACCAAGATCTAGAATAGATGTAGATGGACTGCCCTGCGCGACGCTGTGAGGGAGAAATGGTTCCTCCCTCTCGACTCTCGGCAACCCGGCAGGACCTTTGATGAGAAGAAAAGACGAACCTGAGCCGGACCAAATCGAGAGGCTGGAGCGGGAATTGAAAGGAGAATCTCCGACTGTCCCCGGTTCGTTCGGCAGGGCGGAGGCACTCTCCGCTCAATGCCGCGCGGAGCTGAAGGAATCCGGCAAACTGGAACTTGTCGAGAAAGTGCTGGAGGAGATCCGCCGCTTACCGCATGTCGAGGGGGGATCAACTCCGGCGAGCCGTTCGAGCCTTCCGGCCTGCGCCGAACTGGCGCAGGGCTTCGCGGACCTGCACGAAGGCGAGCGCCGGCTTGTGGCGGAGGCGGCCCACGAGCTGAAGACGCCGCTTTCCATCCTTGCCGGATACATCGAGTTGCTGCTGGGCGGCAAGGTGGGAAAGCTGACCGATCGCCAGCGCGCGGTGCTGGAAGATTGTGCGGGCAGTTGCGCGCGCCTGCAGCGTTTTGTGCAGGATCTGCTGGCGTTGACCCGTCTCGAGTCAGGCCGGCTCACCCTGAAGCTGGAGAGGGAGGACTTGAATTCGTGCCTCTCCGAAGTCTTCGGAATCTGGTTTGCTGAGTTTGAGAGGAAACGCATCGCGCTCTATTTTCCACTGGATGCGCGGTTAAGACCCTTCCAGTTTGACAGAGTGCGAATGCAGCAGGCGGTTTCCAACTTGCTCGAAAACGCCGCCCGGCACACCCCTGCGGGGGGCTCCGTGTGGATCACCGCCGAGCCCTTTCACTGGGAGAGAAGGAGCGAACGCACGCCGCACTTCAGGGAGCGTCGGAAGCGCGCGAAGGCCGAGCCGAACGCGGTCCGCGTGACTGTGACGGACACGGGTTCGGGGATTCCCATCGAATACCAGCAGGAGATTTTCAGCGACTTCAGGATCCCCGTCCACGGCGACGAGGGCGCGGGAACGGGTCTGGGTCTGGCCATCGTCCGCCGAATCGTCGAAGCGCATCAGGGAAAAATCTGGGTGGAGAGTGAAGTGGGAGTCGGAACCAAAATCTCGTTTCTCCTGCCCACGACGACCGAGGAGGAGCGGTGAACGTGAAGCCGAATCTGCCTCCGCCGGCGAGGGTGCTGGTCGTGGACGACGAGCCGGAAATTCTCCGCTACATGAGGACGGTGCTGGAGTCCGGCGCGTACGCCGTGGAGACCGCGGAAAGCGGCGTCGTGGCTCTCGATCGCCTGAGGAAGGACCCTCCCCCCGATGTCGTTCTGCTCGACCTGATGATGCCGGAGCTCGACGGGCTCCAGACGCTCGCGCGGCTGCTGGAGATTCGTCCCTCCCAGCGCGTCATCATGCTTTCCTGCGCCACCGAGCCGCGGCGTGTGGTTGAGGCCATGCGCCTGGGCGCGCAGGACTACTTGTCGAAGCCCTTTCAGAAAGCCGAGTTCGACGTGGTTCTCCGGCAAAGCCTGAGCGTCTCGGGTGTGGCGGGCTCGCCGGAATCGCTCGGTCCACCGACGATTATCGAAGAACTGGGAGACGATATCTCCTTTCTGGCGGTGAGCCCTGCCATGCGCAAAGTGTACGAGCAGGCGCAGCAGATCGCTGCCGTGGACCTGCCCGTGCTACTGCTCGGCGAAAGCGGGACGGGCAAGGAAGTGGTCGCGCGGCTGATTCACCGTTTCTCGCCCCGGGCCCGCCAGACCTTCCTCAAGGTCAATTGCGCGGCGCTTCCGGCAGACCTGCTGGAGAGCGAACTCTTCGGATACGAAGCCGGCGCCTTCACGGGCGCGGTGCGCTCGAAGCCGGGCAAGTTCGAGTTGTCCGATAAGGGAACGATCCTGCTCGACGAAATCGGCGAAATGCCTCCCGGCCTGCAGGCGAAGCTGCTGCACGTCCTCCAGGACGGTCGCTTCTCCCGGCTGGGGGCGCGCGGAATCGTACAAGTGGACGTGCGCGTCCTCGCTGCCACCAACGTGGACGTTCAGAAAGCCCTTCAGACGCGCCAGTTGCGCGAGGACCTCTACTACCGGCTGAACGGGCTGACGATCCATCTCCCGCCGCTGCGCGAGCGGCGCGAGGAAATCCCGTCGCTCCTGCGCCATTTCCTCTCCACCTTCGCCGCTCAGTTCGGGCGCGACCCGTTGCCGCTTTCCGCCACGCTGCTTGATCGCTGCCTCCAGCACGACTGGCCCGGGAACCTGCGCGAGTTGGAGAACTTCGTCAAGCGTTACCTGATTCTCGGGCAAGAAGACCTGGCGCTCGGGGAGCTGGACCTTTCTCGGAACCGCAGGACCCCTCCGGCTTCTTCCGTCAAGCGCGAGACCGGCCCGCTCGCGCAGGATCTGAAATCGCTGGTCCGCAACCTCAAAGGCGTCGCGGAGCTGGAGGCGATCAGCAAGGCGCTCGCCGAGACGGGCTGGAACCGGCGCGCCGCCGCCCGCCAGCTCAAGATCAGTTACAAGGCCCTCCTTTACAAGATTCGACAGTACGGCATTCGTCCGCCCGCCTGAGACCCGCACCGGTCGGAAAGACCTTCCCGAAAGCCGCCCCGACTTTCAGGCTTCTTCAGCCTTCACGTAGTTTCGGACCAGAGCGTAAACCGGAAGCCCCAGCAGAACGATGACGAGGCCCGGCCACGTCGTGGACTGCCGGAAGACGCAGAGTGAAACGAAAATGGCGGTGGCGCCTGCGAGGTAGAGGACGGGGACGTAGGGATAGCCCCAGACGCGATACGGTCTTTCCGCCTCCGGGCGCCGCCGGCGGAGACGAAAGACGCCGGCGATGGTCAGGATATAGAAGAGGAGGGCTGCGGAGATGATGTAATCGAGAAGGTTGGTATAGACGTTTCCGTAGCTGGCGGTATCCGGGTCGAACGTCCTCGGCAGGACCAGGGCCGCCGCCCACAGTCCTTGGACGACCAGCGCCGCGCCCGGAACTCTGGCTGTGTTCAGACGGCCCGCCGCCGGAAAGAAGAGACCGTGCCGTGCCATCGCGTAACAGGCGCGCGCTCCGGCGAGAATCAAGGTGTTCACGCAGCCGAACGTGGAGATCATGATCGCGATCGCCATCAGCGCCGCCCCGCCTCCTGGAAAGATTCTCTGGAGCATTTCAGTCGCGACGCGGTCCGAGGGCGCGGTCTGCATCTCGCCGAGCGAGAGAACAGAAAGATACGCCAGGTTCGCCAGAAGATAGAGGACGACGACGAGCGTGGACCCGATCGCCAGCGCGAGCGGGAGCGTGCGCCGCGGGTCCTTCACCTCGTCGGCCGCGAAGGTCACGTTGTGCCAGGAGTCGGACGAGAACAGCGATCCCACCTGAGCGACACAAATCGCGGCCACGAAGCCCACGGCCGTCGCCGCATCGAGGCCCAGTCCCAGCGGGGCCTGCCCGCGGGCGGTCCACAGGTCGCCGAAGTTTGCGGCGAGGGCCTCCGGATTTCGGCCCACCGTGAGCCCCAGTGCGATGAGGCCCAGAAGCGCCCCGGTTTTCGCGACCGTGAAGATGTTCTGAACGGCCTTTCCGTACTTGAGTCCCGCGCAATTCGTCCAGGTCAGCAGCACGATCACGATGATCGCCGCCAGTTGCGTCGTGGAAAGCGAGACGGCATAGCGCCATGAGAGGTGCAGCGGCGGAATGAGGTAGTTCGTTTCCGAAAGCGTCGGCCAGAGGACTCCGGAAAAACGCACAAAGGCGACGGCGACCGCGGCGATGGACCCGGTTTGGATCACGGCGAACAGCGTCCAGCCGTAGAGAAAACCGCCCAGGGGGGAATAGGCCTCGCGAAGATAAACGTAGAGTCCTCCGGCGCGCGGCATCATGCCGGCCAGCTCGCCGCAGGAGACGGCCGCCGCGACGGTCAGCAGGCCCGTGAGCACCCAGGCGATGAGCAGTCCTCCGGGACTCCCCGTCACACGAGCCATTTCCGACGAGACGACGAAAATGCCGGAGCCGATCATGGCGCCGGCAACCGCCATCACGCAATCGAAAAGCCCCAGGCCGCGAATGAACCCGACCTCAGGCTGCCCCGGCGGCGCTTCGGTGGCTGTTCGGATGAAGGATGACATCGGATCGAATCCGCAACCCTGAGAGGTTGGAAAGACTTCTGGTCAGCTGACTCGGCGAACCATCACGCCGGCACCAGATTGCGAATGACGAAGAGCACGTTCGCGGGGCGCTCCGCCAGCCGCCGCATGAACCACGGGAACCAGCAGCTCCCGTAGGCAATCAGGATAATCGAACGCCAGCCCTCGCGCGCCAGGCGGTGCTGCAACGCCGTCTGGATGCCATAGAGCATCTGGAACTCGAGGCAATCTTTCCCCAGCCCCTGAGCCAGCGCGTAGTCCTGGATGCGCCGGATGAGTTTCGGATCGTGCGTGGCGATCGCAGGGCGCACTCCGGCCTTCCGCGCCTCTCCGCTCAGCAGTTGTCGCGTCAGTTGAAAATAGTTCTCATCCACGTCGCGCTTGCGCGGGAACGCGATTTCGGGCGGCTCGCGATACGCGCCCTTCACCAGGCGGACGGCGGCGCCCAGCGGAATCAGCGAGGCCAGGTCTTCCGCCGTCCGGTAAAGGTAAGCCTGCAAGCACAGTCCCACGTTCGGGTGTTCCTTGCGCGCGCAGCGGAAAATCTCCAGCGTCCGGTCCACGTATTCGCTCGATTCCATGTCCACCCACACCACGCTGTCGCGGCCCGCGGCTTCAATGAGCCGCGTGAGGTTCGACGCGCAAAGCTCCGTGCTCAAATCGAGACCCAGGTGAGTGAGCTTGACGGAAATCTCAGTCTTCAAACCCGAGTTGCGGACTTGCTCGAGAACCGTCAGGTAATGGTCTTTGACGGCCGTGGCCTCGCGCGGGTCGGAGACGTTTTCTCCGAGATAGGTGAAGACCGTTCCCAACCCCTGCTTTTCGATTCCCAAAGCGGAGGCCAGCGCATCCTCCAGAGTCTCTCCCGGCATGAAACGCGAGACCGCCCGCCGCACGAACCAGAATCTCGCGGCCTTCTCGCGCAGCCAGTTGTTTTGCGATGCTGCCAGCAGCGCGCTTCGAATCACACTCATGCTTGCCTCATTCGGATCGCGGGATCGCCCGCACTGGTCATCGGGAACGCCGGCCCGGGCGGAAGGCGCATTCCCTGTCAAAAACCTTCTCAACTCCGTTCCGCAAGTCGTTGTGCGGCAAATAGAGACTGGCCTTTCGGTTCGATGCCCTGAATCGGCGCGCCACCGACCGGCGCGTCGTGCATCCCTGACCCGATTCCCTCCGCTCGCTGCAAGGGCGGCGGAATCTTAGAACGCTTTCTGCTCGGTGCGCGCGATCATCTCGTTCTGCAACGGCACCGTCAAGTCGCGGAAATAGTCGCTGTACCCGGCGACGCGGACAATCAAGTCCCGGCACTTCTCCGGGTCGGCCTGCGCGGCGCGTGGCGTCTCCGCTGAATCGCGCGCCGCCATCGCCTCCGCGCCTTCCTAAGCCGAAGTCGCCGCCGCCGTCACTTTTTCGCTGACGCATTTGGCCTGGGTGTAGAGCAGCAGGTAGTCG
>CAZKXX010000079.1:0-18449 GCA_964556705.1 uncultured Acidobacteriota bacterium | reverse complement strand
CGGCGTCGCTGGGAACGCCCTGGTACTTCTCGAGGATCGCGAGGACGAAGTGCAGGCACTCCTGATTGGCGAGGCCGTGCAACGGGCCTGCCAGGCCATTCAGTCCCGCCGAGACGGCGTAATAGGGATCTGAGAGCGCCGAGCCCACAACGTGACAGGTGAAGGCGCTGACGTTGCCGCCCTCGTGGTCGCAGTGCAGCGTCAGGTAGAGGCGGATGAGATTGGCGAATTCGCCCGCCGCATCCGGCAGGCCGAGCATCTGCGCGAAGTCCGCGCCCCAGTCGAGCTGCGGTTTGGAGGGCAGGGGATCGCCCTTGCCCGTATGCAGGCGGTAGATTCCCGCCGCAATCGCCGGAAGCTTGGCGAGCAGTTGCAGCGAATCTTCCAGCGCCGCTTCCCAGTACTCTTCCTTGCGCATGCCTTCTTCGTAGCGGCGGCGGAAGACCGACTCGCGCTCCAGCACCAGAATGGCGGTGCTGAACATCGTCATGGGATGCGAGTCCGCGGGCATGGCGCGCAGCACCTTCCAGACGTAGGCGGGCACGGCCGCGCGCTTGCGAAGATCGTCCTGGAGCGCGGCGAGCGCCGCGGCGTCCGGCTGTTCGCCCGTCAGCAACAGGTAGAAGATCTCTTCGGGGAGCTTCGAGGCGAGCTTGGCGATGGGAATTCCGCGCACGGAAAGGCCGGAGTCCGGGTCCACCACCGACGTGTCGCACACCAGACCCTTCACCCCGCGCATTCCGCCGAACGCCTGCGCCACGGTGACTTCGGAGATCACGACGTTTGCGAACTCTTTCGCCAGCGCGTGGGACTCTTCGCGAAGTTTCGGGGCTTGCTTTGCCAGCACTTCCTGTAACCTGGGCATGGATTCCTCCTCAGTCAAATTGATTGCGCGCCGCTCGACCGAAACTCGCCTGGCACCGCGCGCGGCCGGCGTCGGCAGACCTCGTTGCGTGCGCGCGCGTCTCAAGCGGCGCGCGCGCCCCACGGCTCGGAGAAGCGCCCGATGTGCGCTGGCCCGAGCCGCTCGAAGTCTTCGTACGTCATCCGCACGGCATCCACGTGCGTTCCCGCGGTGAACACGATCTCCGGGGAATCGGCGATCGCGGCGTCCACCCACACTTCCATTCCGTAGAGTCGTGCCAGGGGCGGAATGGCCCCCAACTCGCAATCGGGAAAGAGCCGGGCCAGTTCGCTTTCCGGAAGCATCTCGAGCCGCCGAGCTCGCACCAGCTCGCGGAACCCGGCGAGGTTCAGCCGGTGCGAGGCGGGCAGGACCGCCATCACCACGCGGCCATCGGCGTCGAGCACGACCGTTTTGGCCAGCTTCTTCCCGGAGACGTGAAGCGAATGGGCAACTTCCTGAGCGGAAAAGGCCTGGGGATGCGGGAGGGTTTCGTACGGGACGCCTTGGGAGTCCAGGTATTCACGGATGCGTTGGGGAATGCCCATAGTCTCCTCCCCGCTGCGGCGGAATACGACTCTCCCTCGTTTTTGACATGTCGCAATCGCCCTGCCAGAGGGCGTGACATTCTGGATTGCGCTGTCGCAATCAGAGGGCAGGTGTAAGGATTTGAAAATCAAAGAGATGCGCAGACGGCTTGGGCCCTCGTTTGAAAGGAAAGTGTCACAATGTCACATGCGGCGAATCGCCCTCATTGCTTTCTATGCGAAATTCAGCGCATGACTTTCGCGCCATTTTTCTCTGTTGAGCCGCAGAGTCAGTTCGGTGCGGCTTCCTCGTGCCCCTCCTGTGCGGCCTTTGTGTCTGAGTGGGGTGCGAGCGATGCCGGTGTATAATCCGCGCGATTCGCCAGCGGAGGGGAAGACAGTGCCCGAGGGATTTGCGGGATTCCCGCCAGAGACGTTTGCCTTCTTCAGGGAGTTGGCGGAGAACAACAACAAGGACTGGTTCAGCCGGAACCGCGAGCGCTATGAAACTCTCGTCCGGGAATCCTTTCGTAAGCTGCTTGCGGAGCTCGAGCCGTTCCTGCTGAAACTCAACCCGCACTTCGAGACGGCGGGGAAGACGAACCGGAACTTCTCCCGCATCAACCGCGACATCCGCTTCAGCAAAGACAAGAGACCCTACAAATCTAACTACTACCTTTACGTATTCGACCGCCGCCGCGACCGCGCCACGGACGGGCGGCTCTACGTTGGGCTGAGCGCCGAATGTGTCACCGCAGGATTCTCGATTTACGGCGGCGGACGAAACGCCGACGATGCCATGACGAAAGTCTTCCGACCCCGCGTCAAAACGCGCCGCAAGGAGCTCGACCGCCTCGCGGAGCGCATCGTTCGGGGCGGCCGCTACGAAACGTACTGGCATCGCCAGGAGAAGGGCGAGTGGGTTTTGCACCCCGGCCTGCCGCGCCGCGACGCGGACTGGCTCACGATTCAGGCTTGGATCGTGCGGCGCGTCTTTCCGGCGGGCTCGCGTCTGGTGCGGATGCCGGAACTCCTGCGTCGCATCGAAAGCATCTTTTCTCAGCTTTATCCGCTTTACGTGTTCAGTTCGGTCGCCGGCGGAAATTGGAGGGCCGAACTGGCGCGCGCGGCGCTCCGTTCGCCCCGCCCGTGACGGTCAGGCCTTTTCGCGAGCCTTCCGACTTCCAGTCTGATCACCGCTCCTGACGAGGTCTGGAATTCGAGAACGTGCCATCACTGCGGATTCCTCTCGCCGAATACCAGGGATGGAGTTCGATTCGCAACCGCCCCGCCTCCACGGCCGGATCGGTGTTGCACAGTTCTTCGGCTTCTTCCAGCGAGTCCACCTGGAAGACGTACATCCCGCGCAACTCGCCATCGTCAATGAACGGCCCGGCGAGCACCAGCTTGCCGCTCTTGGCCATTCGCCCGATATTGGCCAGGTGCGCCTTCTGGAGTTCCATCACCTCTGGCGTCACCTCTTTCGTCCATTTGGGACCGCGATAAATCAGGCCAACGTAGTAGGTGGTCATCTCCACCGTCGGCTCCTCTGTTTCCTGAGCCGCAACCCGGGTGAGGGGCCACGTTCCCGCAACGGTCAGAATAAGGGCCAGATTCAACAGGACAGACCGCATGAATCCCTCCATGAATGAGAATTCGAAGCGTAGAAGCCGCGGGAGCGCACCCAACGGCCTTCGCGGTGAACAGTTCACTCCAGCCAGACGGAAGCTTTCTTCGTCCACTCGCTTTCCGGGTATTGCTGCTGCAAGTCTCGCGCGCCGCCGCGCAACGTTTCCGGGTTGCTGGTTCGTCGCCAGGCGCTGGCCGCCACCCAGTAGAGAGCTTCCGGCGCGGCCGTGGTTCCCGGGTAGCGCTCGACGAGTTTTCGGAAAGCCTTCTCGGAATCCTTGAACCGGCCCTGAGCGAACGCCAGCTTCGCCAGCGACAGCGCGAGCTGCCCGAGCATTTCCTCGACGGGCAGGAAACCGACGATGCGATGGAGCTCCGCGCCGTCGGCGTCGAGAAACACCTGCACCGGCGTCCAGCCCACTTTGTAGCGCTCGAAATCCGCGGGACGCTCGCGCTCGTAAAGACGCACCGGAATGAAGTTTTTGTTGATCTGCTTTTCGACTTCACGGTCGGGGTACACCTCGGCTTCCAGCCGAGCGCACCCGGGTCAACTGGGCGCGTCGCTGAAATCGAGCAGAACCATCTTCCGCTTCGAGCGCGCCTCCGCGAAGCCCGCTTCGGGATCGTCGATCCAGGCGATTCCAGCCAACGGAGATGCCCCCTGTCACCGGGAAATTAAGCCCCTGATAAACAAAGCATCCTAACCCTCCACGAGCCTCGCCGCAACGCCCTGAGGGAGCGGTCAAGGCACGAAGGGCGCTGCTCGTTGGATGCGCGGACACGTTGTCAGTTGCAATTCGCCGCCGGTCTCGTTAGGATTTGCAGCTTCAGGACGCGGACGCCCTCGCTCGCTCCGCTCATGAACTATCCGGTCTGGGAGCCGCCGATGATCGGCGGCGGCCTGGTCATCGGCATCATCGCCATTCTGCACGTGTTTGTCGCCCACTTCGCCGTGGGTGGCGGACTCTTCCTTCCCCTCACGGAGCGCAAGGCCTACCGCGAGAACAATCCCGCGCTGCTCGACTACGTGAAGTCACATTCCAAGTTTTTCGTTCTCATCGTGCTGGTGTTCGGCGCGGTGAGCGGCGTGGGCATCTGGTGGTCGATCGGTCTCGTGAGCCCGGAAGCCACGGCGACGCTGATCCGCGTCTTCGTCTGGGGCTGGGCGATTGAGTGGGTCTTCTTCTTCACCGAAATCGCCGCAGCCTTCATCTACTACTACGGGTGGGATCGGCTGAGCCCGAAGACGCACCTGCTCGTCGGCTACATCTACTTCGCCAGCGCGTGGGCGAGCCTCTTCGTCATCAACGGCATCCTCACCTTCATGCTGACGCCGGGCGCGTGGCTTGAAAATCAGAGCTTCGCCTCCGCCTTCTTCAACCCCAGCATGTGGCCGTCCTGCGTGGTGCGGACGGGCGTGGCGATCGCGCTGGCGGGCGTTTACGCGCTGATTACCGCCGCGGCGCTGCGCGACGCCGCCCTGCGCCTCGACATCATCCGCTACGCCGCCAAGTGGGTGCTGGCCGGGACGCTCATCATTCCTTTCGGCGGTGTCTGGTACATCTCGACGCTCCCGCAGATGGCGCGCGAAATTTCCATGGGCGCCGCGCCCGCCGTCACCATCTTCGCGGGACTTTCCATCTTCTTCTCGGCGCTTATCGTGCTCTTCACGTTTTTCGGTCCCTACCGCCACCCGCGATATTTCAACCTCACCTTCGCCTTCGTCATCGCCGTCCTGGCGCTTTCGGTGACCGCGGTCACGGAATGGGTGCGCGAGGCGGTGCGCAAACCCTACGTCATCTACGATTACATGTACTCGAACACGCTGCGCCTTTCCGACGTCGAGCGCGTCCGGCAGGCGGGCGTGCTGCCTTCGTCGCTCTGGGTGCGCAGCCGCGCCGTGGATTCCGAGAACCCCGCGCGCAGCGGAGAAGAAATCTTCCGCGTGCAGTGCGCCGCGTGCCACACCGTGGACGGCTACAACAGCATCCGCTTCATGGTGAAGGGCTGGAGCCCGGCGCTGGTGGACTACTCGCTGCGCCACCTGAACGAACTCAAAGGTTTCATGCCGCCCTTCGTGGGGACGGAAGAAGAACGCCGGGCGCTCGGCGAATGGCTGCTCCAGTTGAATCCCCGTCCGGCGGAGACACCCTCTCCGCTGCTCATGCCCGGCGACCGCGCGGGAAGCGAAGCGCCCGCTGAGCCGCCGGAAGAGAAGTTGCGATGAATCCTGTGATCCCCGATTCCGTGCCCGTGCCGCTGCCCGCGCCCCCGTGGCTGCCGCAGCTGCTGATGGTCTTCACGTTCATCCTGCACCTGGTGGCGATGAACTGGCTGGTGGGCGGCTCGGCGATTCTGGCGCTCTCGAGTTTTCGCGGCCGCCGCGACGCGCGGCACCGGGAGTTGGCGCGGCGCGGCTCGCGACTCATGCCGCCCGTCGTGGCCTTCACCATCACGCTGGGCGTCGCGCCGCTGCTCTTCCTCCAGCTCGTTTACGGCCAGCTCTTCTTCACGTCGTCCATCTGGATGGCCTGGGCGTGGCTTTCGGTCGTGCTTCTGCTGATGCTCGGCTACTACGGCGTGTACGGGTTCAGCCTCCAGCAGGAGGAACTCGGATGGCGCGGCGCCTGGGTGATGCTCGGGACGACGCTCCTCTTCGCCGTCATCATGATGATCTACGTGCAGAACCTCAGCCTGATGCAGCGGCCGGGGGATTTCTATCCCACCTTCCTCAGACACGGAGCGGGAAACTATCTGGGCCGGATAGACGGTGTCACGCTGGCGCGCTACTTCCATTTCCTGGTCGCGGCGCTGGCGATTGCCGGACTCGGCGTGGCGCTTGCTTCGCACCTGTGGAAGGACCAGTCGCCCGAGTTTGCCGCCTGGGCGCGACGCTATGGGGTAGTCTGGTTCACCGCCGGAACGGGCGTGCAGTTTCTGGTCGGCGTCTGGTTCCTCCTTTCGCTCCCTGCCGAGATCCGCCGCATGTTCTTCGGCGCCGACGCGCTGGCGACCGCGCTGCTGGTTGTGGCGGTCGCGCTCGCCGTGCTGGCGCTGCTCGCGGCGCTCAAGAGCCTGGCGGCGGCGAGCTTCGCCATCTTCGGCACGATCGCCCTCATGTCCATCATCCGCCACCTGGTCCGCACCGCTTACCTCCAGCCCCATTTCGACCCGCGCGCGCTGGCCGTGGAAGGGCAGTGGGTGGTCTTCGGCATCTTCGCCGTGCTGCTGCTGGTCGGCATCGCGACGGTGGCATGGATGCTTTACCACTTCTTCCGTCCCGCCACCGGCGGAACACAGACCACCTGAACCCCTTATCCCCGCAGATCGGAATCCGGTCCCTGCAAAACCCCTATCTCAAGTGTTTTCAACAATCTGATGGCTTTCCGAACGAAAAACCAATCACTTAGCGGCTTTGTTATGCGCCGCTTTTTAATGTAAGTCTCTTGTTGTCAATCATCTAAGGGGAACTTCCGGGTGGCAGTTTTTGGCTTTGTTTCAGCATTTTCGGCGTGCGGCGGCGCGCGGAAGAAGTGGGGCACTCGCACTCGGGAGCCGGAGAAATCTCGCACTGCGGCAGGGGGGCCCTCGCTCATAAGCTACTTTCTAGCCTACCATTGGAGGAGGGATTGTCAAGCGGCGAATCGTTCGCGGGGCGGTTCTCGAACCGCCCCTACGTCCGCGACGCGAGGTCAGCGCGCTGCGTCGTGACGCGCACGGGTCAGCGCACAACGTAGACAGGGCGGGGACAAGTCCCGCCCTACGGTAAAGACACCGTCTGCTTCCCGCCGCGCAGCGGAACTTCTTTTCCCGTCCAGCGGAACGTGCCGGTGAGTTTTTCCGGAAGCGTGATTTCGGCCTCCAGTTTTTCTCCCGCGCGCCGGTAGCGCACCGAGATTTCCCCCAGCCGGTGCGGCATCGCGGCTTCCAGTTGGGTCAGCGGGCCGAGGTGCGGTTCGATCAGAACTTTCCCAAATCCCGCCGCGGCGGGATGAATGCCGGCCACGGTCGAGAGCAAATCGAGGTTCGGGTGCGCGCTCCAGGCGTGGCAGTCGGAGCGCGTCGGCTCGGGCGTCTCGGCCCACGTGGTCAGTCCCAGGTCGAGCATCGTCTGCCAGGGCTTCAGTTGTTCGATATAGCGGTCGGCAAGCCCGGCCTTTCGGAGGGCGCGGAAAAGGTAGAAGCGGAAATAAAATGTCGCCTGCCGGAGACTCGCATCCGCGAGCACTTTTTCCATCACCGCCTTCTGCTCGGCGGCGGGGATGGCGTCAGTCAAAATTCCGAAGATGTTGGTGTGCTGGCTGAAATGCTTGCGAGCGGGCGTATCGGCGAGCAACCCGCGGCCCGCGTCCCAGGCGCGCGCGCGGACGGCTTCCGCGATTTTTTTCGAAAGCGCGCGGTAGCGCGCGGCGTGCTCGGGAACGCCGAAAGCTTCTTCGAGGTCCGCGGCCTCGCGGAGCGCCGCGGCGAATTGCAGGCTGAGGATGGCGGACTGGCCGTCGGCTTCCTGCGGCGGCACGCCGCTCCCCCACGCCGGGACCCAGTCCACGAAATTCCACCACTCGAGTCGGCCGAGCAATCCGCTCGGCGCCAGCCGCTGCTCGAACCAGCTCAGGACCCCGCGCATGCCGTTGAGATGCGCCCGCAGAAATTCCTCCTCGCCGCGGTACCACCACAGGTCGTGCAGCATCCCCACCCAGATGAGTGAAAAAGGCGGGATGAACTGCGGCAGGTAGGAGGGATAGCGGCTCTGCGTGAGGCCGTCGGGCGTGCGCGATTCGCTGATGAGTTCGATGGCGTTTTTCATCAGCCGGCCGTCGCCGCTCGTGTAGAGCGAAATCAGCGATTCGATGCGCGTGTCGCCGACGTACTGGAGCTGTTCGTAGTAGGGCGAGTCGGTGAAGATTTCGTGCGCGCTCAGGCGGAGGGTCCTCCAGCCGACCTCCCAGATTTTTTCGAGCTCGGGCCGGTCGCTCGCGAAGCGCGCGCGCAGGACAAACGGATACGCCGTAAAGATCCCGCGCACGTCTTCGAGCACGAGCGGCTCGTCGCGCGTTTCGATGTCCACCCGGACGTACCGGTAGGTGCGCCACCAGAGCGGGCGGAAGAGGCGCTTCGAGCCGCCGTCCGGATAGAAGTAGTCGCTGAAGCCGAAAAGCTCCTTGCCCTCGATTTCGTTGCGGTTGCCCTTTTCGCCGCGCGGGCCGCCCTTGCGGAGCGCTTCGGCGTACGTCAGCGTAACCTTCGCGCCGCGCCCGCCGCTGGTGACGACTTCGGGATAGGCGCAGGTCAGGTGCCCGCGGTCCAGAAGCAGCGAGGCGCGCGTGTTGGCCGGCACGCTGAGCGGGGCGCGGCCTTCAACGAATTGGCCGGCGGGCTCCGCGCCGGAAGCGCGCGCGACGCGGGCAAAGCGTTCGGGGTGCTCTTCCATCAGCGGGATCCCGCGCGGGACCAGCATCCAGCGCGAATGAGCGTCCCGCGCCCCGCGCGGCGCCGCGCGGGGAAGCTGCGCCGCCGCGAGCCACGCCGAGTCGTCGTAACCGGGCTGCTCCCAGCCCCAGGGATATTTTTCGCCGCGCACCACTTCCTCCGGGCCGGAGACGAAGTAGGCGAGGATGCCGACCGGATCGATGGGAATGATTTCGATGGCCGGGTTCCGGAAAACGCGCCAGGACTGGTTGGTGTTCACGACGGCTTCGGCGTCGGTGTCGCCTTGAAGCACGAATCCGGTCTCGAAGCTGATTTGCGCCATGGGCGCCGCGCCCGCGTAGTTCCACACCACGGCGGCGAGGACGTTCGGTCCCGCGCGCAGATGCGGCGCGATGTCGAGCGTCTCGAACCGCCAGTGGTTCAGGTCGCCGCGCGCCGGGCCGGTCAAGACCCGCGCGCCGTTGACGAACAACTCGTAACGGTTGTCGGCGCTGGCGTGAATGACGAAGCGTTCAGGCTTTGCGCCGAGCTCGAACGCCTTGCGGAAATGGAACACGCCGAATTCGCGCGGTGAGGCTTCCGGGTGGCGCACCCAGTGCGCCGTCCAGGGGTCTTCGAGAAGGCGCGGGTTCGGCGATTGGGCCGGGGCGACGGCCGCGGCCAGAAGCAGCGTGACGACGAATAGAGCCGGGACTTTGGAAGATGACGGAATCATGAAAGTTTCCTCCCCCAATCGGTGCAGCAACAGTCTCGTACGAAGCAGAAAGAAGCCGCTTACATTGTCATTCTGAGCCCCGATGCTATGCGTCGGTGCGAAGAATCTGTGCCCGCCGTGGCGGGCGGCCGCCCGGGGCGAGATCCTTCGTCGGTCGGACCTCCTCAGGATGACAGCGTCACGGATTGCGGCAGCCACCACGGTGCGTGCCGCGCCATCGAAGGCGGGGATACTTTACAACAGGAACGGCGGGGCGGGGCACGAATCGGCTCCGGAGAACGAGGCGGCGGGCGGCCTGACCAGATCGGACGTCGGCACGCCGTAAGGGGATCAGTGTGCCGCGCTATCTTCGACTTGCCAATCGCAAATGGCGGGACTTCGTGAGAAAATCCCGCGTCACCCTGAACAAGGAGGAGGCAATGCCAGTGCGCGCGCGAACTTTTCTGGTGCTCGTTCTCCTGATGGCCCTCGCATCGGTTCCTTCCGTCGCCCAACAGGGGGCGGCGGGCGAGAAGCCGGGGGAAGGGCCGGCCAAGGCTCAGGAAGCCAAAGCGGACGAACCGAAGAAAGGGGAAGAAAAAAAGCCGGAAGAAAAGAAACCCGAAGAGGACAAGCCCTTCGACGAAGTCGTGAAGGACATGGAAGTGCTGAAAGGCCTGTTCACGTTCTACCGCAAGGCGGACGAAAACAAAGTGCTGATGGAAATCCTGCCCGAGCAGCTGGACCGCGTGTTTCTGTTTACAGGCTCGCTGGAAGAGGGAATCGGCGAAAAGGGCATTTACGCGGCGCAGATGGGCGGCGATTTCCCGTTCTACTTCCGGCGCGTCGGCAAGGGCGTCCAGTGGGTGCAGAAGAACACCCGCTTCCACGGCGGCGAAGGAACGCCGGAGGCGCGTTTCACGGCGCGTTCGTTTCCCGATCCGATTCTGGCGGCGGCGAAAATTCTTTCCAAGCCTCATCCGGAGCGCAAGAGCGTTCTCGTCGACGTCGCCGAACTGTTTCTCTCCGACCTGCCGGGGCTGACGATTCATCTGAATGTGGTTTACCAGCCCACGTCGTACCGCTTTGACAAGGACAAGAGTTTCCTCGAAGCGCTCAAGCCTTTTCCTGAAAACGTGCTGCTCGCCCTGCGGTTGCACTACGCGACGGACAACCCGCGCGTATTTTCGCAGACCTCGCCGGACGAGCGAAGCCTTCCGGTGCTGGTGATTTACGAACTGGCGAGCCTGCCGGAGACGGCGGGCTTCAAGCCGCGCCCGGCCGACGACCGCGTGGGGCATTTCCACACGGTTCAGTGGGACTCGACAACGGACCGCGCCGGAACGCCTTACCTGCGTTACGTGCAGCGCTGGCATCTGGAAAAGTCAGACCCCAGGGCAAAAGTTTCACCGCCCAAACAGCCCATCGTCTTCTGGCTCGAGAACACTGTTCCGGCGGTCTACCGCGAAGCCGTGACAGAAGGAGTGCTGCTGTGGAACAAGGCGTTCGAGCGCATCGGCATTCAAGGCGCCATCGTCGTCAGGCAGCAGCCGGACGACGCCGACTGGGACCCCGCCGATTCGCGCTACAACACGATTCGATGGTTCAGCGGCGTGGACGCTACGTTTGCCATCGGCCCGTCGCGCGCCAATCCGTTTACGGGCCAGATTTACGACGCCGACATCGGCTTCAGCGAAGGCACCCTGCGCAGCGTGCGGCGGCAGGCGGAAGAGTTTGTGGGGCCGATTGTTCCGAAACTCTCCGACGGCATGCCGTGGACTCCGCTCGCGTGGGGCGGGAATCCGCGCCTGGACTGCACGCTCGCCGAAGGGCTGGCGCAGCAGGCCGCGTTCGGCCTTTCGGTGCTCGACGCGCGCGGGCTGCTGGCGCCCGAAGTCGAGGAGCGCGTGGTGCGCGAGTGGCTGATTTACGTCACCGCGCATGAGGTGGGACACACGCTGGGGTTCCGTCACAATTTCCGCGCCAGCACGCTCCTCAAGCTGCACGAACTGCACGACCTGCGTAGGACGGCCGAGCTCAGCCAGGCGAGCTCGGTGATGGACTACATTCCGATGGCGATCGCGCCGAAAGGCCAGCGGCAGGGCCACTTCATGCCGGTCACGCTCGGGCCGTACGATTACTGGGCGGTCGAGTACGCCTACAAACCGATTGAGGGAGACGAGAAAGCAGAACTGGCCCGCATCGCTTCGCGCGTGGCCGACCCGCTGCTGCCTTATTCGACCGACGAAGACGCGATCGGAACGTTCTCGCCGCAATCGATGGACCCGCTGGCCAACCAGTACGACCATTCCGACGATCCGCTCGCCTACTTCACGGAGCGCGTCGGATTGATTCAGGAGCTCTGGGATTCGATGGAGTCGAAACTGGCGCGACCGGGCGAAGGCTACCAGATTCTGCGCCGAGCCGTGACGCGCTCCTTTCAGGAGTACAACCGCGCGCTCGTGACGTCGTCGAAATTTGTCGGCGGCGTCTATCACTACCGCGACCACGCCGGGGACCCCAACGGCCGTCCACCCTTCGTTCCCGTGCCGGCAACAAGACAGCGCGAGGCGCTGGAGTTTCTCCGTGAGCACGCTTTCAGTGAAAAGGCGTTTCAGGCGCCGAGCTCGCTGCACGCCAAACTGAACGTCGAACGCCTCTGGGGTTTCGACCTCGCGAGCTACTTCTTCGAGCCGCGCCTGGATTTTCCCTGGCACGACGCCGTGCTCGCCGTTCAACGGAACGTTCTCGAACGACTGCTGCATCCCATCGTGCTGCTGCGGATTCAGGACAACGAACTGCGCATGCCGGAGGGTCAGGAACGCTTCGGCATGGCGGAACTTTTTTCGAATCTCGATTCCGCCATCTGGTCGGAACTGGACGGCGGAGCGCGGGAAATCTCCAGCCTGCGGCGGAACCTTCAGCGCGAGCATTTGAAGCAGCTCATCCGGCTGACGCTGCGGCAGGCACCTTCTCCGCCGCCCCCTCCGCCGCCGGCGGGCATCGCGTTCGCGCCGCCGCCGACGCCGCGGTATCCCGAAGATGCGACGACGCTCGCCCGCTTCAGCCTGGCGACGTTGCAGGGAAAGATCGCGAAGGCTCTGGCGAGCCCGGCGGTTTCGGACCTGACCACGCGGGCGCACCTGGAGGAGTCGCAGGCGCGCCTAGCCGCCGCGTTGCAGGCTCAGGTCCAGCGCCCGCCCGAATAGCGGCGGCAGACACGGCGACAGACGAGTGCTGCGCGTGAAGCGCAAACCTTCATCGGCGAAAACGCCCGCGGAAGAATCCGCGGGCGTTTCTTTTCGCGTCGCTCTCGCCGTCAATTCGCGCTAGAATGCGCCGCATCGGTTGTCCAACTTGCGAAAAGGAGATATCCGACGATGCCGGGCGTTTACAAGGTGACCGAAATGGTGGGAACTTCACCCAACAGTTTCGCCGAGGCGGCGAAGAACGCCGTCGCCGAAGCGGGCAAGACCGTGCGGCACATGGACTGGTTTGAAGTGATCGAGCAGCGCGGGCGCGTGGCGAACGGCAAGGTGGAGGAATTCCAGGTGGTGATCAAAATCGGTTTCAAGCTGGAACGCTGAACGCGCTGACGCCGACTTCACGGACCCGTTCGACCGGGCGCGCGGGGTGTGGGCCCGGAGTCCAAACAAGGTCAGAGTCATGAAACGACGCCAATTTCTGGGAAGTGTGGCGCGCGCGACGCTGGCGGCTTCGGCGGGCGCGCTGGCCGGCGGGCGGGTGCTCGGCGCGAACGAACGCGTGAACGTGGGAATTATCGGCTGCGGCGGGCGCGGGAAACTGCTCACCGAACTCGCTCGAAAACTGCCCGAGGTGGAAGTCGTGGCGGCGTGCGACGTTTACGAGCGGCAAACGGCCAACGCGAGCCAGTGGGCCGGGCCGCGCTGCCGCGCGTTCGGCGATTTTCGCAGGCTGCTCGAACTGAAAGAAGTGGACGCGGTCTTCGTCGCCACGCCCGACCACTGGCACGCCATCCAGACGATTCTCGCCTGCCAGGCGGGCAAAGACGTCTTCGTCGAAAAGCCGCTCGCGCACACGATTCGGGAGGGCCGGGCGATGGTGGAAGCGGCGCGCCGCCACCGGCGCGTGGTGCAGACGGGAACGCAGCATCGCTCGGCGCCGCACTACCGCGAAGTCCAGCAAATCATTCAGAGCGGGGAACTCGGCCCGGTGCGCTTCGCGCGCATCTGGAATTATCTCAACATGACTCCGGCGGGAATCGGGCGCGCGGAGAATTCCGACCCGCCGCCCGGCGTGGACTGGGACCTCTTCCTCGGGCCGGCGCCCCGCGTGCCGTTCAACCGCAGCCGCTTCGTGGGGACTTACCGCTGGTTCTGGGACTACGGGGGCGGCATGCCCACCGATTTCGGCACGCATCGTTTCGACAGCTTCCATCAGGTGATGGGCGTGGACGCCCCCCTCGCCGTCACGGCCTCAGGCGGAAGATTCGTCCTCGACGACGGTGCCGAAACGCCGGATGTGATTCAGATCACCTACGAATATCCCGGCGTCGTACTGAGTTACGAAGCGCTGATGGTGAACGCGCACGGAACGGGCGGGCGGACGCCGGCGAAGAACTACTACCTGGCGCGCGGCACGGACGACCGGCCGCACGGCGAAGCGTTCTACGGGCCGAACGGCTCGCTCTTTTCCGACCGCGTGGGATTTGAGATTTATCCCGAGCTGAAGCCGCAGCCGGGCCGCGAAGCTTCCGTCGCGGGCGGATATCCGACGGCAGGTCCGCGCATCGAACGGCGCGAGGTTGCGGGCGAAGACGCGACCGACCGGCACGTGAAGGATTTCATCGAGTGCGTGCGCACGCGCCGGAAGCCGGTGGCGGACGTTGAAATCGGCCACCGCTCGACGATCGTGGCGCACCTTGGCAACATCGCGTATCGCACGGGGCGCAAAATCCGCTGGGACGCGGAAAAGGAAGAAATCGTCGGCGACGCGGAAGCGTCGAAGCTGCTGACGAAGTCGTATCGCAAACCCTGGGACATCCTCAAACTTTGAATCGGGAGAAAAGGATTTCATGTCGCCCACGCGTCGGGACTTTCTGGTTTCCGCGGCGGCGGGGGCGCTCGGAGTTTCTCGCATGCTGGGCGCTAACGACCGCATCGGTGTCGGATTCATCGGTTACGGGCTGATCGGCAAGCAGCACGTTCACACCTTCAAGAAGCAGCCGGACGTGGACCTGGTGGCGGTGGCGGACGTTTACCAGCCGAGAGTCGAGGAAGGCGTGGCGGATTGCGGCCCGCGCGCGAAGGGTTATGGTGATTTCCGGCGCCTGCTCGACAACAAGGACGTCCAGGCCGTCGTCATTTCCACTCCCGACCACTGGCACGCGCTGATGACCATTCTGGCCTGCGTGGCCGGCAAGGACGTGTACGTCGAAAAGCCGCTCACGCTTTTCGTGCGCGAAGGGCGATGGATGGTGAACGCCGCGCGGCGGTTCAATCGCGTGGTGCAGGTGGGAACGCAGCAGCGCAGCGCCGCGCACTACGTGACCGCGCTGAAACTGATTCGAGAGGGGCATCTGGGAAAAATCCACACGGCGCGCGCGGGCGCGTTCCGAAACGTCATGCCCGGCTTCGGCCGTCCCCTGGATTCCGCGCCGCCGCCGGGGCTCGATTACGACCTGTGGCTCGGCCCCGCGCCCCAGCGGCCTTACAACCCGAACCGATCGCTCTACCACTTCCGCTGGTTCCGCGATTATTCCGGCGGACAGATGACGAACCTCGGTGCGCACGAACTCGACATCGTCCAGTGGGCGATGCAGGTGAACGCCCCGCGCGCCGTCACCTCGGTGGGCGGGCGGTTCGCGCTCGAAGACAACGGCGACACGCCGGACACGCAGGACGCGCTGTTCGAATATCCCGGCTTCACGGCGCTGTGGTCGCATCGCGAGGCGAGCCGCGGGAGCGGCTCGGGCGACCGATTGGAATTTTTCGGAACGCGCGGCAGCCTGCGGATTACGCGACGAGGGTTTGAAGTGTTGCCCGACGAAAAGCGCCCGCCGGAAGATTTCATCCCGATGTTTCAGGGGCAACCTCGCGGCGGGCCGCGCCACTCGGGCGCAAAGCCCGAGCCGTGGACACAGGCCGTCACGGAAACTTCGCCGGCGGATCCGCTCGAGGCACACGCTCGGAACTTCCTCGATTGCATCAAGACGCGCGAGAGGCCCATCGCCGATGTGGAAGACGGTCATCGCACGGCGACGACCTGCCACCTGGCGAACCTTTCGCTCGACTTGGGCCGGAAGATTCACTGGGACGCCGAGCGCGAGGACGTCATCGGCGACATGGAGGCTTCGGCGCGGCTCGAGCGACCGTATCGCAAGCCTTGGGACGACCTCCTGCGAGGGCTGAAGCTGTGAAACGCAGGGATTTTCTGAAAACTGCGGCAGCGGGCGCCGCGTTGCCCTTCGCCCGCTGGCGCGGACTTGCGGCGGACGCTCCGGCCCGCAGCACGATGGGCGTGGTGGCGTATTCGTTTCCCACGAACCCCGTCTCGAAAAAGGCGCTCGACTTTCTCGAACTCTGCGCATCACTCGGCGCCGGCGGAGTCCAGATCCGGCTGGAATCGCTCGAAGCGGACTTCGTCCGGAGATTCCGGCAGCGTGCCGAAGGACTGAAAATGTTCTATGAGGGAGTCGTGGGTCTGCCGGACCCGAAGGCTCCCGAGCGGTTTGAGAGGGAAGTCGCGGCCGCAAAAGAGGCGGGCGCGGTCTGCCTGCGCACAGCGTGCCTGAGCGGGCGGAGGTACGAAACGTTCCGGACGCTTGACGAGTGGAAAGAATTTGCAGCGGAGTCAAACCGGCGGCTGCGACTGGCTGTTTCGGTTGCTGAAAAGCATCGCATTCCCCTTGGCGTCGAAAACCACAAGGACTGGACCGCAGATGAGTTCTTCGCGCTCGTCCGCGAGTACGAGAGCGAATACTTCGGCGTCTGTCTCGACACGGGGAACAACATCGCGATGCTCGACGACCCGATGGAATTCGTGGAGACTTTCGCGCCCTACGCGGTGACGACGCACATCAAGGACATGGGGGTCGAGAACGACCCGGACGGATTCCTGCTCTCGGAAGTCGCCTTGGGAAAGGGCGCGCTCGACCTGCCGCGCGTCGTCGAAACGATCCGCAAGGCCCGGCCGCGCGCCAATTTCAACCTGGAAATGATCACCCGCGACCCGCTCAAAATCCCCTGCCTCACCGACGCGTATTGGGAGACGTTTCCGGAGCGCAACGGGCGCTACCTGGCGCGAACGGTTCGCTGGGTGCGTGAGAACCGTTCGCGCGAACCTTTGCCCCGGGTCTCGAGGCTCGATGCCGCCTCGCGGCTCGAGGCTGAAGAAGAGAACGTGAGGGAATCGCTCGCGTTCGCCCGGCGACAACTCGGGCTGGCCGCCACGTCATGAATCGGCGCAGGCTGTGCATGGACGTTCCTCAGGCCTTGCCGCCGGCGATGGCGCCGACGACCATGAACGGCTCGGTGCCGTTCGCGACCGCGTCGGGCAGCGGCGTGTCCGGCGGCTCGTGCGAAAGGTCCTGCTCGCAGGCGAAGAAGCGGAGGAACGGCCGCCGCTCGAGCGTGACGTGGTCGCGAATCGTCCCGCGCAGGACGGGATAGCGGGCCTCGAGCGCATCGAGGACCGTCCGCTGCGTCACCGGTCCCTCGATGTCGAGCAGCACCTCGCCGTCCACTTGTGCGAGCCTGCGAAGATGAAAGGGAAGGGTGACGCGAATCATGGAACCGTCCCGTTTCTGCGACCGCTACGACGAACAGCCAACCGCGAAGCCCAGCGCTCCGCAAATCTCCCGTAACCGTTCGGGTCCGAGTACTGCCACCCGGCGGCCCAGATGAGCTTTCGACACCGTAACCACGTTGTGCAGGTTCACGGCGCAGGGGCCCTTCATTCCGTCGGCCACCGTCAAGAGGACTTGGGACGGGACGTCCCGGACCGTCGAGGTAATCGATGCCACCGTGACCGCAGAGGGGTACGCAATCGCGCTCTCACGGGTGAGCACGACCACGGGTCTTTGCTTATCCGGTCGTGGGAACCGGTAAAGGCGGACCTCTCCCCGCGCTATCGCTCCGGCCACGCTGCCTCCCGCTCCCAGGCTGCGACCTCCGCGGAGGCTTCGGGGTGCCGATCGTAGCCCCGGCGATCGCGAGCTTCAATTTCCAGCGTCGCGAGTCGCTTCAGGTGCTCCCGAAGCGCCCGGTGGATGAGCGCCGAACGATTCACCCGCGCCCGCCGGGCAGCGCCGTCGGTCGCGCGAAGCAGTTCTGCATCCAGGACAACTTGGATCGTTTCCATGGTGTGGAGTTTACTCCACAGCTAACTCAACACTCAAGCAGACCCTCGCGCTCGTCGGGTGACGCTCTCACTCAGGAGATCGTCTGTGCCTCCACCGACAGCACGGCCGGAAGGTCGCGGACGATGGGCGCCCAGGTGTTGCCGGCGTCCGGCGAAGCGTACACCTGCCCGCCGGTCGTGCCGAAATAGACGCCGCAGGGCTCGAGCCGGTCCACGGACATCGCGCCGCGCAGCACGTTCACGTAGCAGTCGCGCTGCGGCAGGCCTTTGGTGAGCGCTTCCCATTCGTTTCCGCCGGTCTTCGTGCGGTACACGCGCAGCTTCCCCTCGAGCGGGAAGTGTTCCGAATCGCTCTTGATGGGGACGACGTAAACGGTGTCCGGCTCGTGCGAGTGGACGGCCATCGCGAAGCCGAAATCGGTCGGCAGGTTGCCGCTGACTTCGCTCCAGTTGTCGCCCGCGTCGTCGCTGCGCATGACGTCCCAGTGCTTCTGCATGAAGAGGACGTTGGGCCGCGCGCCGTTCAGGGCGATGCGGTGGACGCAGTGCCCGATTTCGGCGTTCGGGTCGGGGATGTATTCCGACTTCAGCCCGCGGTTGATCGGCTTCCATGTCGTGCCGCCGTCGTCGGTGCGGAAGGCGCCCGCGGCCGAGATGGCGATGAACATCTGCCGGGGATTGCTCGGATTGATGAGGATCGTGTGCAGGCACATGCCGCCGGCGCCCGGCTGCCATTTGGGGCCGGTGCCGTGCCCGCGCAGCCCGGCGAGTTCGTGCCACGACTTCGCGCCGTCCGTCGAGCGGAAAAGCGCCGCATCCTCGACGCCTGCGTAAACTGTGTCGGGATCGGTGAGCGAAGGTTCGAGGTGCCAGACGCGCTTGAATTCCCAGGGGTGCTGCGTGCCGTCGTAAAACTGGTGCG
>CAZKXX010000078.1:0-18732 GCA_964556705.1 uncultured Acidobacteriota bacterium | reverse complement strand
CCCGCGTCTCGGGTGTGCACGGACGCCTCAACGTCGACGCGGGGCCGGGCACGCTCGTGACGCTCACGGGCGCCGACCAGCCGCGAGGGCAGGACCTGATCGCGTACGAGGGCGGCTTGCGCCTCCACCCGCTCGAGTCGGTCCTCCTCGATGTCGCCGGGTTCGTCCACCGCCACGACGACCTTCAGACGTCGGCGCAGGCGGCGCCTCGGCCCGACCCGGACTTCCCCGGGATGACGCAGGTCCCGATCATCGACACCTTCGAGAGCGCGTCGAGGATGGATTGCGTGAACCGGAGGTTGAGGATCGGGTGGGCTACCTCGCCGTTCTCAATCCAGAAAGTTCCGTCGCGCGTCATGCCCGTGAGAATTTTCTCGTAGGGGTCCACTTCGCGGATGTACCAGAGTCGCGTGACGAGCAGTCCGCGTTCGGTCGAAGCAATCATCTCTTCGACACTCGACCGCCCGCCCTCCATGACGACGTTCATCGGCGCTTCGCCGTACTCGTTGGGCAGCGGGAAGCCGTGCCCGGTCGGCTGCGCGCCGGCCTTGAGCGCCGTCTGGCGCGCGTAAACGACGTTCTTCGCGACGCCCCGCTCCACCAGCGTGACGCGCTGGCGCGGAATCCCTTCACCGTCGAACGGCGCGCCCGCCTGCAACGGGTGGTAAGCGTCGTCGCGAACGTTGATGTTGTCGCCGAAAAGTTTCTGACCCAATCGTCCGGTCAGGCAGCTTCGCTGCTCGAGGATGGCGAGCCCGCCGAAATCGAAGAAGAGAAACCCCAGAAGGTCGAGCACGGCCGCGGGCTCCAGGATGACCGTGTAGCTTCCGGGAGGGATCTCCCGCGGCTCCGCGCTTTCCAGCGCCTTGTGCGCGGCGGCGTCCGAGAGCGCTTCCGGCTCAATTTGCGCCGCCCACGGCGACGTCCGCTTGGCCCAGCCGGAACTCGTCGCGCCGAGCATCGTCACCGAAAACTCGGAGACCGTTTCTTCGTGGAACGCCCGCAAGCCGCGCGAGTTGAAGTGCGCCGTCGCGCCCGCGCCACTCGCATACACTCCGGCCGCCGTCAGCCCGTCCTTCTCGGCGCGCTCGATCACTTTGCGAACGGTCGCCGCGCGCGCTTCGGGCGAAAGCTCCGCCGTCGCGCGGTCGAAGCGGTCCACCGAGCGATACGTCTGCGGGCCCGACATGGGGAGCAAGTCCGGGTCGGGAGGTTGCAGCCGCGCCAACGCCATCGCGGCCTCGCACGCCTGGCGGATGGAAGCCTCATCCAGTTTGTTGGTGCTGGCACGAGCCGTTCGGCGGTCCACGACGGCGCGCACCGAGACGGAAACGCCTTCCTCCGCGACGTTCTGATGGATGGTGTTATTGGCGAAACGGGTGAGCGCGTAAGCCGAGCCCGAAATGATGGCTTCGGTCTCGTCGGCCGTCGAATACTTGAGGACTTTGTCGAAGATTTCTTCCGCGCGCCTGCGAGTCAGGTTCATTTCCGGATTAATTCGTTTTCCCTGGAATCAGGGGCAGCCAGAGAGTCTCACGCAGCCGCGAGCGCCCGGCTGAATAATGATTCACGGCATCGAAGACGCTCAGCCCGAGTACGCGACCCCGACCTTCACGTTACGGAACCGCGCAGGAGACGCGCCGTGGCCCGTCCCCATCGTCTGCATGGGCTGGCCCTTGCCGCAGTTCGGCGTACCCCACAGCACCCATTCGCCCGGGCCGCAAATGGCGTCGCAGGAATTCCAGAATTCGGTGGTGATTCCCGCGTAAGTCGGGTTCTTCAGCATGCGCGTCATCTTGCCGCCCTTGATCTCCCAGCCGATTTCCGTCCCGAACTGGAAGTTGTACCGGCGATCGTCAATCGACCAGCTCCGGTTGGTCTCAAAGTAGATGGCGTCGTCGGTGGAAGCGATGAGGTCGTCGAGCGTTCCCGCGGCGCCCGGCAGCAGGCTGACGTTCGTCATGCGAATCAGCGGGATGCGGTTCCACGACTCGGCGCGCATGGTGCCGTTCGAGCGCGGCTGGCCGATTTCCGCCGCCGTCTCGCGCGACGTCAGGTATCCCACGAACTGCCCCTGGCGGATAATCGGCGTCGCCTGCGCGGGAACCCCCTCGTCATCGTACGCGAACGTCCCGAGTCCCGGACCGTGCGCGGGCGTCGCGTCCGCCACGACGTTGACGATGTCCGACGCGTACTTCAGGTTCCCGAGCTTTTCGAGCGTCAGAAAACTCATGCCCGCGAAATTCGCCTCGCTGCCCAGCACGCGGTCGAGTTCGATGGGATGACCGATCGATTCGTGAATCTGCAGGCCGAGCTGCGAGCTGCCGAGAATGATATCGCGCACGCCCGACGGGCACTGTTCCGCCCGGTGCAGCGCCACAGCTTCTTCGGCGATGCGCGGCGCGTGCTCGAGGAGCTTCAGCTCTTCGACCAGCTCGTAGCCTTTGGTCTGGTACTGGCCGCCGAAAGAATTCGGATAGGAGCGCCGCTGGATTTCATTGTTCTGAAACGAAGTGGCGACGTAGCCGGTCCCCGTCTGCGTTTTGAGCTGATGAATCTCCGAACCCAGACTGGAAACGAAGAGTTGCTCGACGCGCCGGAAATCCATCTGCGCTTCGGCAAGCGTCACACCAGAGACTTTGCGCAATTCCGCGTCCACGCAAAGCAGCAAATCCAGGCACGCGGTCACCGGCACCGTGAAGGGATCCACGCAGCACGAGCCTTCCCAGCGGTCAACGAACCTCTCTTCGGGAGCGAGGACGACTTCTTTTTTCCGGCAAAGCGCGCTGGCCCGCGCGATGGCGACGGCCCGCGCCGCGGTTTGGTCCACGTTCTCGCGCGTCAGGTTATCAGTGGAAGCGAAACCCCACGCGCCCTCGGCGATGACCCGCACGCCCAGCCCGAGCGATTCGGAATCGCGCACCTGCGCGGGCTGGCCGTTCTTGGTCGAGAGGTAGCGCTGGCGGATGTCCATGACGCGCACTTCCGCGTAGCTCGCGCCGCGCGCCAGCGCTGTATCGAGCGCCTGTTGAGCCTGTTCTTTCATCCCTTGGGGGCGAGAAAACGAGCGAGCCATCGAGTCCGCGAGGTCGCTGCGAACTCCATGGCTCAAACGTCCGGCCGAATTACGTTCCTTCGCTCCAGGAAGAGAGGTACGCTTCCTGTTCAGGCGTCAGCTTGTCAATCACGACGCCCATGGACTCCAGCTTCAGCCGGGCCACGGTCCGGTCAATTTCTGTCGGCACGGGATAGACGTTGGGCTTCAGCTCGGTCGCGTGCTTCACCAGGTATTCGGCGGTGAGCGCCTGGTTGGCAAAGCTCATGTCCATCACCACGGCCGGGTGCCCTTCCGCCGCGGCCAGGTTGATGAGCCTCCCTTCGGCGAGCAGATAGATCTTGCGCCCGTCGCGCAGCGTGTACTCGTCCACAAATTCCCGCGCCTCGCGCTTGGAAAGCGAAAGCTTTTCGAGCGCCGGGATATCAATCTCCACGTTGAAATGGCCGGAATTGCAGACGATGGCGCCGTCCTTCATCATCTTGAAGTGGTCGGCGACGAGCACCGATTTGTTTCCGCTGACGGTGATGAAGACATCTCCGCTTTTCGCCGCTTCGCCCAGCGGCATCACGCGGTAGCCGTCCATCAGGGCTTCGAGGGCGCGCGTCGGGTTAATTTCCGTGACGATGACATTCGCACCCAGCCCCCGCGCCCGCATCGCCACGCCGCGCCCACACCAGCCGTAGCCGCAGACGACGACGTTCAAGCCGGCGAAAAGAATGTTCGTGGCGCGCAGGATGCCGTCCAGCGTGGACTGCCCCGTGCCGTAGCGGTTGTCGAAGAAATGTTTCGTATCGGCGTCGTTGACGGCGATGATGGGGAATTTCAGGACGCCGCTCTGCGCCATGCTGCGCAGCCGAATGACGCCCGTCGTCGTTTCCTCCGTCCCGCCGATGATGTCAGGAATGAGTTCCTGGCGCTTGGTCAGAATCGTGGTCACGAGGTCCGCGCCGTCGTCCATCGTCACCTGCGGCCGGTGGTCGAGCGCCGAGACGATGTGGCTGTAATAGGTGTCCTTGTCCACGCCTTTGATGGCGAAGACCGGAATGTTGAAGTCTCGAACCAGCGAAGCGGCCACGTCATCCTGCGTGCTGAGGGGATTCGAAGCGCAGACGACGACGTCGGCGCCGCCGTCGCGAAGTGTAATCGCCAGGTTGGCCGTCTCCGTCGTCACGTGCAGGCAGGCGGAGAGGCGGACTCCCGCGAGCGGCCGCTCCGCGATGAATCGTTTGCGAATGAGCTTGAGAACGGGCATCCACTGCGCCGCCCACTCGATCCTCGCCTTCCCTTTCGCGGCCTGGCCGAGATCCTTCACGTCGCCGCCGATCTTCCTGGTTGTCGCCATCAAATTCCCGCCTCCTTCCGCAGCACAGCCGCCTTGTCGGTCCGTTCCCAGGTGAATTCCGGCTCCGGGCGGCCGAAGTGGCCGTAGGCCGCCGTCTTGCGGAAGATCGGCCGGAGCAATTGGAGTGAATCAATGATGCCTTTGGGCGTCAGGTCAAAATGCTTGCGGATCAGGTCCACGAGCGTACATTCGTCCACGCGCCCGGTGCCGAAGGTGTTCACCATAATCGAAACAGGCTCCGCGACGCCGATGGCGTAAGCCACCTGGACTTCGGCGCGCCGTGCCAGGCCCGCGGCGACCAGATTTTTGGCGATGTACCGCGCCATGTAGGTGGCGGAGCGGTCCACCTTCGTCGGGTCCTTACCGGAGAAGCAGCCGCCGCCGTGGTGCGCCATCCCTCCGTAGGTGTCCACGATAATCTTCCGGCCCGTCAGCCCGGAATCGCCCACCGGCCCGCCCGTCACGAAACGGCCCGTCGGGTTGATGAAATACTTCGTCTTGTCGTCGAGCATCGAGGAAGAGATCACCGGCTTGATGACACATTCCATCACGCCTTCCCGCAGCTTTTCGTTCGAAACCGCGGACGAATGTTGAGTCGAAACGACGACCGCGTCCACGCGGACCGGCTTGAAGCCTTCGTATTCGACGGTGACCTGGGACTTTCCATCGGGACGGATAAAATCGAGGATCTTCTTGCGGCGGACTTCGGCGAGGCGCAGGCACAGCTTGTGCGCCATCATGATGGGAAAAGGCATCAGCTCCGGGGTCTCGTCACAGGCGAAGCCGAACATCAGTCCCTGGTCGCCCGCGCCGCCGGTGGAAACCCCCATGTCAATGTCCGCGCTCTGCCGGCTGACGTTCACCGTCACTTGGCAGAGGTCGGCGTTGAAGCCGCCTTCCGGGTCGGTGTAGCCGATTTCCCTCACGGTCTGGCGCACCAAGCTCGGGATGTCCGGATTCGCCGTCGTCGTAATTTCACCCATGACGTAAACGGACTGGTCCTTCACCATGGACTCGCAGGCCACGCGCCCGCGAGGGTCCGCGGCGAGCACCGCATCGAGCACGGCGTCAGAGACCTGATCGCAAATCTTGTCGGGATGACCTTCGGTGACCGATTCCGAAGTGAAAAAGTAGTGTTGGTTGGGGCCTGACACTCACATCCTCCTCTGCCTGTTCTGGGGCGAAGAAAACCTGCTCAGAGTAGATTTGTTCGGGCGGTGCAAACCCTCTACTTTAGCAGCCGCGTCGAAGGTGTGTCAACGGCGGAGATGCGGGAGCGCGGCCGGCCCCGCAGCCGGATTGCTCTTCACGGCTCATCGCCACCCCGCTCCGAGACGCGCCGTGCCGGGCGGCGGTCTTCAGTCCGCGGTCCTCTGCGCTCAGGGCTTCGTGGCTTAGCCTTCCTCGGCGTACTGTTCCTTCAACTGTCGCACCACGGCCGGGTCGGCGAGCGTGGTGGTATCGCCCAGCACGCGGCCCTCGGCGATGTCCCGCAGCAGCCGGCGCATGATTTTGGCGCTGCGCGTCTTCGGGAGTTCGGAGGTAAAGAGGATGTCGTCGGGCCGGGCGATGGGCCCGATTTTGGCTGCCACGTGCTTTTTCAGCACGTCCTTGTGCGCGTCGCTCGGCGAAAATCCCTCCTTCAACGTCACAAAGGCGGTAATCGCCTGTCCCTTCACGTCGTGGTTCTTGCCGATGACCGCCGCTTCGGCAACCGAGGGATGGTCCACCAGCGCGCTTTCCACTTCGTAGGTCGAAATACGATGGCCGGCGATGTTCATCACGTCGTCAACGCGGCCGAGGAGCCAGAAGTAACCCTCCTCATCCACTTTGGCGCCGTCGCCGGTGAAGTACTTCCCTTTGTAACGCGACCAGTACTGCGCCACGTAGCGGTCGGGGTCGCCGTAGATGGTTCGGAACATCGCGGGCCACGGCCGCGTCAGCACCAGATAGCCGCCGGCGCCCGGCCCGACCTCTTCGCCCTTGTCGTCCACGACCTGAGCTTTCACGCCCGGAAACGGCTTGGTGGCCGAACCCGGCTTGGTG
The DNA here is from genome assembly GCA_964556705.1 of uncultured Acidobacteriota bacterium. Taxonomy (GTDB): domain Bacteria; phylum Acidobacteriota; class Terriglobia; order UBA7540; family UBA7540; genus CAZKXX01. Next base: position 12,286 of record CAZKXX010000078.1, on the reverse strand, counting down.
GCAATCAATCCCGGAAGCGGCGTAATCAGAATCATCCCGGTTTCCGTCTGCCACCACGTGTCCACGATGGGGCAGCGCTCCCGGCCGACGTTTTCGCGATACCAGATCCACGCTTCCGGATTGATCGGCTCGCCCACCGTGCCCAGCAGCCGCAGCGAGGACAGGTCGTACTTCGCGGGCCACTCGGTGCCCCAGCGCATGAACGTGCGGATGGCTGTCGGGGCTGTGTAGAGGATGTTGACCTTGTACTTTTCGACGATGGACCACCAGCGGCCGCGGTCGGGAAAGTCGGGGCTGCCTTCGTACATCACGCTCGTGCAGCCGTTCGCGAGCGGCCCGTAAACGATGTAGGAGTGTCCCGTCACCCAGCCGATGTCCGCGGCGCACCAGTACACATCTTCTTCCTTGATGTCGAAGATGTAGCGGTGCGTCGTGGAGACGCCGAGCAGGTACCCGCCGGTTGTGTGCACCACGCCTTTCGGCTTCCCGGTCGTGCCGCTGGTGTAGAGGATGTAAAGAAGGTCTTCGGAATCCATGGGCTCGGCGTCGCAGCGGTCGGATGCCTTCGAGACGAGTTCGTGCCAGGTGACATCCCGGCCTTCCGCCATCTTCGCTTCCGCTTTGGCGCCCACGCGCTCCAGGACCACGACCTTCTCAATCGTGGGACAACCCTTCAGCGCTTCGTCGGAGTTTGCCTTGAGCGGCACCACGTTGCCCCGGCGCCACGCGCCGTCGGCGGTGACCAGAACTTTGGCCTTCGCGTCGTTGATGCGCTCGCGAAGCGAGTCCGCGGAAAAACCGCCGAAAACCACGCTGTGCGCCGCGCCGACTTTCGCGCAGCCGAGCATGGCGATGGCCAGCTCCGGGACCATGCCCATGTAAATCGCGACGCGGTCGCCCTTCTTCACGCCCAGCGACTTCAGCCCGTTTGCGAAGCGGTTCACTTCGCGCTGAAGCATTCCGAACGTCAGCACGCGCGAATCTCCCGGCTCGCCCTCCCAGATGAGGGCCGCCTTGTTTCGCCGCGCTGAAGCCGCGTGACGGTCCACGCAGTTGTGCGTGACGTTCAGCTTCGCGCCCACAAACCATTTCGCCCACGGGGCCTTCCAATCGAGCACCTTCGTCCACGGCTCGAACCAGTCGAGGCGTTTCGCCTCCTCGGCCCAGAACGCTTCGAGGTCCCGGTCCGCGCTGTCGTAGAGGGCCGGGTCCGAGGCGTTCGCCTGCTTGCGGAATTCTTCCGGCGGCGGAAACAGGCGGCCCTCCTTCAGCAGGGCCGCAAGCCTCTCCTGCTGGTTCTGTGGAGCAGACGATGACTTCCCCATAACGATTGTCCCCTTCACTTTGCGTTCGGTCTCAGCCCTGAGAGAAACGAGCAACGAACAATTTGCGAATGAAAACCGTTGGCTCGGAGCGCCTGACTGGGTGATCAGGCTTTTCGATACGCCTCGTCGAGCAGTTCAATGACGTGCAGAACGCGCTGCCGCCCGCCGCTGCGCGCTACTCCCGCGCGCAATTGCAGCAGGCAGCCCGGGTTCGCCGTCAGCACCAGCTCGGCGCCCGTCTCGGCCACCCGCTGCATCTTCGCCGCCAGGAGCTTCTCGGCGATCTCATTGTGCGCCACGTTATAGATTCCGGCGCTCCCGCAGCAGATTTCAGCTTCTTTCAGCTCCACCAGTTCCAGCCCGGCGGGCACAGCCTCGAGCAGTCTGCGCGGCGCGCTGCGGACGCGCTGCGCGTGGCCCAGGTGGCACGGATCTTGATAAGTCGCCCGAGTTTTGATTATTGCAGACTCCCGGACGAAGTCAATGCTCGCCAGAAATTCTGTCACATCTTTCATCTTCGCCGCGAAGCGGCGCGCCGCCTCGAGCGACTCTTCCCCTTCCGTTTCGAAAAGCAGCGGATATTCCTTGAGCACCGAGCCGCAGCCCGCGGCGTTCGTGATGATGGCGTCGAAATCTTCGCTCAGGAAGGCCTGGAGATTCGCGCGAGCGAGTTGGCGCGCCAGGTCGCGCATTCCCGCGTGCACGTGCAGCGCGCCGCAACAGCCCTGGTTTTTGGGAATCACCACTTCGCAACCGTTGCGCGCCAGAACCCTCACCGTCGCTTCGTTGAGCCGCGCGAAAGCCACGTTGGCGATGCACCCCGCGAAAAAGGCGACGCGGTAACGGCGCTTCCCCACCGCCGGCACGACGGTCCCGAGCTGATCAAAGTAGAACGGGCGCTCGATGCGAGGCGCGAGGCCGGCGATGTTGTGGAGCCGGCCGGGAAAAAGTTTCAGCAGGCGGGACGCCAGAACCAGCTTTTCCAGCCCGGAAGCCTGATACAGCCACAGCAGGCGCGCCATCCACGCGATGCGGCCGGGATGCGGCAGAAAATCGCGCAGAAACAACCGCCGGAAGACTCGCTCGCGCCACGGCCGTTCGAAATATTGCTCGATCTGCCCGCGCGCGGTCTCCACCAGCCGCCCGTACTCGACGCCCGACGGGCACGCCGTCTCGCACGCCCGGCAATCGAGGCACAAATCAATGTGCCGGACGAAACTTTCGCCCAGCGGCAGCCGCCCGCGCTCCACCTGAATTATCTGGTAGATGCGCCCGCGCGGCGAGTCCATCTCCACGCCCAGTTCGCGGTACGTCGGGCAACTGTTCAGGCACAGGCCGCAGCGGATGCACTTCGAGTAAAAATCCCACTCGGGCGCTTCGCCCGGGCCGTAGCCCGTCCGCTTCCGCTCCTCCAGTTTTGTCTCGACAGTCGCCATCAGACCTTGCCGCTACAGATTTCCCACAAACCTTCCCGGCGAAAGAATCCCTTTCGGGTCCCAAACGGATTTCACCCGCTTCATCAGTTCGAGGTCCTCGCCGGCCTTTCCCCAGGCCTCCACGCGAGCCTTCAACTCCGGCGGCGCCGCCTCGAGGACGACCGCTCCGCGAAGGCTTTCCACGCCGGCGCGCAACCGCTCGACGAGCCTTTGGGCAGCCTCAGCCGCCGCGGTTTCGAGCAGCGCCAGCCGCGCGATTCCGACTCCCATCAGGCTGACAGCAGCCAGTGGAACCTTTTCATTTTCCGCCTGCTGCTCCGCGAGGCTCATAAACTCTTCCGAAGCCGAGTCCGGCAGCGCCGCCTTCAAAACCACAGGCTGCGGAGACGAGCCCGCCAGCCAGCCCCGAAAATCGGCGACGCGCTCCCAGACCTTTTTCGCCGTTTCTTCGTCAATCCGTTCCGGCGGCGCGCCCACGGCCTTGCCGAGCTGGCCGATTTCGCTCTCGCAGCGCGCCAACACGCGCTTCGAGCCGCCGAATTCGATCCACACTTCCGGTCCGCCCGGCGCGGCTGCGAGCGCCGTTCCCGTTCGCGCCAGCGCCGCCGCGCGGCTGTTGAGCAGCGCCATCCGCATCGGCGTAAGCGGCGACGCCAGCACGCCGCGCCGCAACTCCCGCGCGATGCCGAGCGTGCCCGGCCGCAGCGCGAACGTCGCGCGTTCCACGGGCCGCGGAAACAGTTTGAAACTCGCTTCGACAATCACGCCCAGCGTACCATACGAGCCGACCAGCAGTTTCGCCAGGTCGTAGCCCGTCACGTTCTTCACCACCCGCCCGCCGGTCTTGACGATTTTTCCTTCGCCCGTCGCGATCTTCAGCCCCAGCACCATATCGCGCGGCGCGCCGTAACAGAACCGCAGCGGTCCGGTCGAGTTCGTCGCCAGGATCCCGCCGAGGCTCGCCTTCGCTCCGCCCGGCGGGTCGAGCGGCAGCCACAGGCCGTGGCGCGAGACGAAGTGCTGAAAATCCCCAAACTTCATTCCCGGCTCGACGCTCACCGTGAGGTCCGCCGGCTCGTAATGCCACACGCGGTTCAGCTCCTTCACATTCAGCGCAACGTCGTAGCGCCGCGGTGCGTTGCCCACGGCCAGCTTCGTTCCGTTCCGGCACGGGATGACCGTCAAAGCGTGTTCAGCGCAGTAAGCGAGCACCGCGGCTGCTTCCGCGGCGCCAGGCGGATAGACGACGCATTTCGGCCGCACTCCGTCCGCCGCGAACGCCTGGCAGGCGCTCTCTTCGGTCACCACGCGCGCCGCGCCGACCAGCGAAGCGAGTCCGGTCTCGAGCGCGCTCGCCGTCGCCATCAGACTTCCCCTCCCGCGCTCACCTGGACACGCAGCTCGCCGCAGACTCGGCCGCTCGGCAGGAGTTTTCCCGGATTCAGCCGGCCTGTCGGGTTAAACGCCGCTTTCAGTTTCTCCATCAATTCCAGATCGTCCTCGGAAAAGATGAGCGGCATGAGGTCGCGCTTCTCGATGCCCACGCCGTGCTCGCCGGTCAGCGCGCCGCCGATTTCGACGCATTTCGAAAGAATCTTCTCGGCCGCCTTCACCACGCGGCGCGTCTGGTCGGCGTCGCGCGAGTCGAACATCAGCAGCGGGTGCAGGTTGCCGTCGCCGGCGTGAAAGATGTTGCCGATTTGCAGGCTGTATTCGCGCCCCACTTGCTCGATGAAGTCCAGCATTTCCGGCAGCCGCGTGCGCGGGATTACTCCGTCCTGGACGTAGTAGCTCGGGCTGATGCGTCCCAGCGCGCCGAAGGCGTTCTTGCGGCCCTTCCAGAGCAGGTCGCGCTCTTCCGCCGAGCGCGCGCGCCGCACCTCGCGCGCTCCGTTCTCGCGGCAGATGCTCTCGGCGGCTTCGGCCTGCTCCTCGACCGCCTCGCGCAGCCCTTCGACTTCGATGAGCAGCACGGCGGCCGAATCCATCGGATAGCCGGCGTGCGTCGCTTCTTCCACGGCGCGCAATGTGAACCCATCCATCATTTCAAGCGCCGCCGGCGTGATCCCCCGAGCCGTAATCGCGGCGACGGTGCGCGTGGCGTCCGGAACGCGGTCGTACACGGCGAGCAGCGTCTTCACCGCTTCCGGTTTGCGGCTCAAACGCACTGTAATTTCGGTGATGATGGCGAGCGTCCCCTCGGAACCCACCAGGAAACCCGTCAGGTCGTAGCCGGGCCGGTCCCAGTAAGGCGCGCCGGTTTGAAAGACTTCCCCGTCCGGCAGCACCAGTTCGAGTCCGACGACGTGATTGGTGGTCACACCGTAGGCCAGCGTGTGCGGCCCGCCGGCGTTTTCGGCGACGTTGCCGCCGATTGTGCACGCCTTCTGGCTCGAAGGGTCTGGGGCAAAGTAGAGCCCGTCGTCCGAAACGGCAAGCGAGAGGTCGAGATTGACAACGCCCGGCTGGACCCGCGCGCGCCGGTTTTCGCGATCGATCTCCAGAATTCTCTTCATCCGCGAAGTGACCAGCACGATTCCCGGCTCGGTCACCACCGCACCGCCGCTCAAGCCGGTGCCGGCGCCCCGCGCCAGGAGCGGCAGGTTGAGCCGCGCCGCCAGCTTGACGATCTGAACCACTTCCGCCGTGCTCGTGGGAAATACGACGGCTTGCGGATGGCCCACGGCCGAAAGCGCGTCGTATTCATAGAGCATCAGGTCTTCGGGACGCCAAAGGACGCCCCCGGGACCGACAACGCGCTGGAGCTCCTGGACGAATCCGCTGGGCTTCATGGGACGGGTTCGGGGAGCATCGGGCGGGCGGGTGAGCCGCCGAACCTCACCCTCGAGGCAGGAAGCAGGTCCGTTCGACGCTCCGAGTTCTCACCGACCAGCGAGTATATCGGATGGGAAAAGCGAGCGTCAACGCGGCCCGGGCGTTTCTGAAGCCTCTGCGAGCCGGCCGGCCAGAACAAAGAAATTCGCGTGAACTCTCGGCGTGGAAGATTCGTATTTCAGGTCGTGGGTGAGACGCGGGCGCGTCCAATTTCAAGCGGATACGAACAGGCCAAGCCTTTGAGGGTCGCTATCCTAATGGGGCGCGCCCGCGTCTAATCCGGAAGAATCGGGTCGTTGGGTTCGTCAGGATCGAAGGTCTGAGGGGTTAAACGGATGGCCGTCGCCGGTGCTTGGCGGCGCGAGCGGCGACCATCCAGGGGAACGTGAGCTTTCGCTCGGCGAAGGCCACGCCTCTTTGTTTAACCCCGAGCGGATTCTAGGCCGCCTGGAGGGCCGAAGCAAGAGCCTTTCGAAGCGGCAGGACGTTTTTATCCGGCCTTTTCACGAAGGCGCGGTCCTCTCGGGGATCGCAGATTTCTGCGAGGGAGAAAACTCATGATGAGTCTGAAGTCGCTCCGGATTCTGATGACACTGGCGGCCGCGCTGGTCCTGTGCGTTGCCACGGCCGTCGCCAAGTCCAACACCGCAACAGTCCGCATTCCGGAAACCGGCGTGCTCAACGGCACGACGGTGGAAGCGGGAACCTACAAACTGACCTGGGAAGACCACAGCCCGGAACTGACCGTGACCCTCCTGCGGAAAAAGGAGGCTGTCGCCACCGTTCGCGGCCAGATGGAAGAACGCAGCACCAAATACCGCCGCAACCAGGTCCTCTACGACACCGATGCGTCGGGGAAATCGGTGATTTCTGAAATCCGGCTGGCGGGCACCAACCGGGCGATCGTCTTCACGAGGTAATCTGGCAACGGCGCGCGGGAGCGGGCGTCGAAACATCCAGGCGAAAGCGTGGCGAAGGGCCGTCCCGCCCTTCGTCGCGCCACGCCGCATCGCTTCCCGCTGCGCAATTCCCGGGGGCCACGGTACAATGCCCGGGAATGTTTCCTCTCACCGATCATATCCGCCGGCAAACCTTCTGGCTCTCGACGCTGGCGCTGCTGGTTGGCAATTTCCTGGCCTTTTTTCACGAAATCTCGCTGGGCGCGGAATTGAATGAATTCGTTCTGGCGTTCGGCATCGTTCCCGCCCGGTACACGACACCCGCTCTGCTGGCCGCGACAAGCCTCCCGGGCCTCGTCGTACCCCTCTTCACCGCTATGTTCCTTCACGGAGGGTGGCTGCATTTGCTCGGGAACATGCTGTTCCTTTTCGTCTTCGGGCGGACCATCGAAGACTTCTTCGGACACCTGCGGTTTCTGCTGCTCTACCTGCTGGGAGGGATCGCGGGGAGTCTGGTTCACATCGTCTTGAGTCCGGGCTCGACGGTTCCCACCATCGGCGCGAGCGGAGCCGTGGCGGCCGTGCTCGGCGCCTACTTCGTTCGCTTCCCGCGCGCGCGGATTACCACGGTCGTCCCGATCCTCTTTTTCTTCTGGACCGTCCGCCTTCCCGCTGTGCTGATTCTCGGATACTGGTTCCTGCTCCAATTTTTCACTGGGTATCAGGCGCTGGCGATCGAATCGGCGACGGGCGGCGGCGTGGCCTGGTGGGCGCACGTCGGAGGATTTCTGGCGGGAATTGTGCTGGCGCTGCTGCTGCGTCCCCGACGGCGCCGGCCGATGGTGGAAGTGATTTCCTGACGAAACTTCCCGCGCCGCGGACAACGGCCCGAGGGTCACCCAAGGCGCTTGCAAATCCAGTCGCCCACTTCGCGCGTCCCGAATTTGCCGCCCAGGTCGGGAGTGGTGATGTTCTCTCGCACGGCATCCGCAACCGCGCGTTCGACCGCGCCGCTCGCCTCATCAAAGCCCAGATCATCAAGCATCAACGCCACGGTCAGCATCGCGGCCAGCGGATTGGCGCGGTTCTTGCCCGCGAGGTCCGGCGCCGAGCCGTGCACCGTCTCGAACAGGGAAACCCGGCCCGGGTGCAGGTTCGCTGACGGCGCGAGGCCGATCCCGCCCGCCAGTTGCGCGGCGAGATCGCTTAGCACGTCGCCGAGCAGGTTCGAGGTGACGATGACGTCGAACTGCGAAGGGTCGCGGACCATTTCCATCGCCAGCGTGTCGGCGTAGAGGTGCCGCGAGTCGAGGTCCGGATAGCGCGCGCGCACTTCGGCAAACTCGCGCTGCCAGAGGCCGTGGCCGAACGGCATGGCGTTCGATTTGTCGCTCATCGAGACGCGCCGCAGGCCGCGACGCCGCGCGTACTCGAACGCGAAAACGAGAATCCGCTCGACGCCCCGCCGCGTGTTGACGTCTTCCTGAATCCCCACCTCATCGGGCGAACCGACTTTGAACTTGCCGCCCATCCCGACGTAAGGTCCTTCGGTGTTTTCGCGAATCACCACCATGTTGACGTCGCGCGCGGTCCGGCCCTTCAGCGGACAAAGGCGGTCGTCGAGGAGCTTCGCCGGGCGGACGTTGGCGTAAAGGTCGAGGCCGAAGCGCAGGCCGAGCAGGATCTCGGCGGCGTGCTGGTTGGAAGGAACGCGCGGGTCGCCGAAGGCGCCGACGAAAATCGCGTCGAAATCGCGCCGCAGCACCTCCAGCGCGCCCGCCGGAAGCGAAACACCTTCGCGCAGGAATTTTTCCGCCCCCCAGTCGAAAGTCGTCAGTTCCAGAGGCAGCCCGCGCGCGCCTTTAAGGTGTTCGAGGACCTTGACAGCTTCTGCCGTCACGTCCACGCCGATTCCGTCGCCGGGAATGATGGCGATTCGCCTGGCCACAATGCCGCCGCCTGCGGCCGTTTCAGGCCGCAAGTTCCGGCTCCCTCTCTCCGCCTTCACGCTCCGTCAAATACACGCCGAGCAGGATGAGCGCGCCGCCGACGATGACCTTCGTCGTCAGCTTCTCCGAGAGCAGCCACAGGCTGAACGTCGTGGTCAGAATCGGCTGAAGATAGGCGAAGGCCGCGGCGCGCGAAGGAGTCAGTTCCGTCATGACGACCCCGAAAATCAGATAGGGGACGATGGAACCCAGCAGAATCATGAAGCCCAGTCCCCACCACGCCTGCACCGAAACGGCCGACCACTCGGTCGTCCACACCGAGTACACGCCGAACGGAATCATGAAGACCGCTCCCAGCGCGTAGCTCAGCGCGTTGATGGTCAGCGTGCCCCAGCGTTCCGACGCGCGCTTGATGAGGATCGTGTAGGCGGCGAACACCGCGCTCGCCACCAGCAGGATCAGATCGCCCGACCAGTGGGCCGCGTTGCCGGGAACAGGCTTGGAAACCGTCAGCACGGCCACGCCGCTGAACGAAACCACCATCCCGAGAATCTTGAGGGCCGTCAGCGCTTCCATCTTGAGCGCGCTGGAAAGCGCCAGGACCATCACCGGCCCCAGCGTGACGATCAGCCCCGCGTGCGTGGCGGAGGTGTAGGCGAGCCCGCCGACGAAAAACAACTGGTTGAACGTGACGCCGCACAGCGCGAGCCCGGCCATCAGCTTCCACTCGTCGCGCGTGAACGAAGGCAGCCTCCCGCGGTTTCGCACCAGATACGCCACTGCGAACAGCAGCGCGGCGCCTTCCACGCGCAGCGTGGCGAGAGCGAGCGCCGAAAAACCGCGCAGGGCGTCCTTGCCGGCGATGATGTTTCCCGCCCAGCAGAACGTCGCGAGCAGCATCAGCAGGTGCGCGCGCAGGTGGCCGTGGCGGCCGAGGGGCCGCCGCCGTTCCACGGCCCGCGCGGTGGCCAGATGGGTCGCAGTGCTAGCCAAAGATTTCGCTCCTGACGGTCAGCCGCTCGATGAGATCCAGGCGCGGCGAAAAACCCAGGCCCGGAGTCTGCGGAACGCGAATCGTGCCGCGTTCCGTGACCGTGACTTCAGGCTCGATGATGTCTTCTTGCCAGTAACGCCGGCTGGCCGAGACGTCGCCGGGAAGCGTGAACCCGGCCAGACTCGACAGGGCGATGTTGTGCGCGCGGCCGATGCCCGATTCCAGCATCCCGCCGCACCAGAGCGGCACGTTGCGCTTCCGCCCGAACTCGTTCAGGCGCAGCGCTTCCGTGTAGCCGCCCACCCGGCCGAGCTTGACGTTGATGATTTTGCACGCGCTCGCCTCGACCGCTTTGCGCGCGTCCTCGGCGTGGTGAATGGATTCGTCGAGACAGATCGGCGTTGCAATCTCGCGCGCCAGCCGCGCGTGGTCGTGGATGTCGTCCCAGCCGAGCGGCTGCTCGATCATCATCAGATAGAACCGGTCGAATTCCTTCAGCCGCGTGAGGTCGTCGAGCGTGTAGGCGGAGTTGGCGTCCGCCATCAGCGCGATGCGCGGAAAGCGCACGCGCAATTTTTCGAGCACGTTGACGTCCCAGCCCGGCTTGACTTTCACTTTGATCCGCTGGTAGCCCGCGGCGAGTTCTTCATAGATTCTTTCGATGAGTTCTTCCACCGAGTCCTGGATTCCAATGGAGACACCGCAGGGAATTTCCTCCAGCGTCCCGCCAATCAGCTTCGCCAGCGGCACGCCGCGCTGCTGCGCTTCGATATCCCACAATGCGTTTTCGAGCGCCGCCTTCGCCATGTTGTGGCCGCGCACGGGCCGGAAACCCGCGGCGATGTCCATGGCGCGCGTCCACTCCCCCGCGAGCGCCCAGGGAACGAGAAAATCTTTCAAAATGTGCCACGCGGTTTCGGGCGTTTCGTGGTTGTAAAACGGCCCTTCCCCGCACGTCACTTCGCCCCAGCCAACCAGACCTTCGGCCTCGACGCGTACCAGCACGATGCGGCGCACCGTGGTCCGGCCGAAACTGGTCTCAAAAAAGTGCACCAGCGGCATGCGGATTTCGCGAAGCTCGATACGACGGATTTTCATGCCCGTGAGGAGAGACCTCGCTTCACCGACCTCGCCCAGCGCGGAAGGTCCGCCCCGCGCGACGGTTCGAACAGATATTTCCCGACTTCCCCTTCGCGCCTGAAGCCCGTAATGACAAGCCCGTGCCGCAGATGGTTCTGAATTTCCCTCCGCACGCGCATCTGTGCGGCGAGCGCCTTGCGGCGATTCGTCTCGGCGAAAGGGAGAAAGTTTCCGGGAATCGCGACTTCGGCGGCGGTTCGCCACGCCTGCGCGTGAACCGGCAAGCCGCGAATCGCCCGCTTGACGCGCCGGGACTTCAGCCACCACTCGCAAATCAGCCGGTCCGTCGGCCGCCCCTGCTGCAGCCGGCTTCCGATCGGCCCGTAATAATCGGCTTCGTAACGTCGCGCGAGGGCGCCCAGCCGCTCGAAATTGAAAAACGCGTTCTTCGCTTGAAGCGGATCGAACGTCCACTCAATCCACTCGATGCCCTCGCGCAGCGCCGCGCGCCGCTGCGCCAGCTTGAGCGCGCGTCCGAGCCCGCGGTTTTCGTGTTCCGGCAGCACGCCGAGCGCAAGTGAATAGAGATATCGCCGTCCGTCGCGCCAAGCGGGCATGGCGGCCAGAAAAGCAACCATCCGGTTCCGGAAAGTGAAGGCGCCGAGCACCTGTCCGGCGTTGCGATGCAGGTTCACGAAGAAACGCAGCGGGTAGGTTTCCGAGTCGGCATAACCCCAGATGCGCTGCTGGAGCTCGACGCAAGCCGCGAATTCCTCACGGCTGAGGCAGGGACGGACCACGTAGTTCACCGTGCTTCCCCGCCTTTCACCTGCTCCCAGATTTCGTCCAGCTCGCCCGCGCCGCATTCACGCACTTTTTTGCCGCGCCGCGCGACTTCGCGTTCGAGTTCGCGGAAGCGCCGCAGGAATTTCTGATTGGCGCGCCGCAGGCAGCTCTCGGGGTCCGAGCCGATCCTGCGCGCCAGGTTTGCCACGGCGAACATCAGGTCTCCCACTTCCTCCTCGGTCCGCCGATTGTCCGGAGCGCCGCCAGCGCGCGCGCGGCGCAATTCCTGAAGTTCTTCCTCAATCTTGTCGAGCAGGTCCTCCACGCGGGGCCAGTCGAAGCCGGCTTCGGCGGCGCGCACGCCGATTTCATGCGCTTCGAGCGTCGAAGGGAGCGTCTGCGGAATGCCGTCCATCAGCGACCGGTCTTCCCCGCCGCCCGCCGGCGGCGCCGCGCGTTCCGATTCTTTCACGGAGTTCCAGCTCTCGAGCGCCTCCTCAGGCGTGCGCGCACGCTGGGTGCCGAAGACGTGCGGGTGCCGCCGCACGAGCTTCGAGTGCACGCGCTCGATGACGTCCTCCATCGCGAACCGTCCCTCTTCTTCCGCCAGCCGCGAGTAAAACACCACCTGAAAGAGCAGGTCGCCGAGTTCGTCCTCGAGCGCGTCGAAGTCGCGGGAATTGACGGCGTCCACCACTTCATAGGCTTCTTCGAGCAGCAGCCCTTTCACCGAGTCGTAGTCCTGCGCGCGGTCCCACGGACAGCCGTCCGGAGCGCGCAGGCGCGCCATCAGCTCGATCAGCCTGCTGAGATTTTCTCCGGCCAGGGGTGCTCCTCGATGCCCGCGCTTCACTTGCAAGGAGGAAGTGAGCGAGGGAATCTTCTAATTTATCCTGCGCACCCGGCGTTGGCAAGCGGGCGCCCGCCACGGCACTGTCCAGCATTTCTGTTGAAAGCGGATTGGAGGGTGCTCCGAGTCACG
>CAZKXX010000077.1:0-18824 GCA_964556705.1 uncultured Acidobacteriota bacterium | reverse complement strand
GGCGATTCGCGGGATCGTCGTACTCCGCCTCGCACGCCGCGCACATCGGAAAGGCGGACATGGACGTCTGCGCGCGGGCGTAGGGAATGCCGCGAATGATGGTGTAGCGCGGCCCGCAATTCGTGCAATTGATGAACGGATAGCGGTGGCGGCGGTCGGCCGGGTCGAAGAGCTCGCGCAGGCAGTCGGCGCACACTGCCACGTCCGGCGGGATGAGCGCGCGACGGTCTTCGCCGGCGCGGCTCGGAAGGATTCGGAACCCGTCTTCCGGCGCGCAGGGAATTTCCCGCGCCTCAAGCTGCGTCACCCGCGCGAGGGGCGGCAATTCGCACGGCAGCCGCGAGACGAATTCCTCCACCTGTTCGCGAGCGCCCTGGACCTCAATCGTCACGCCCGCCGCCGTGTTCGTCACCGTGCCCGACAGGCACAGTTCGCTCGCCAGGCGATAGACGCAGGGACGAAAGCCCACGCCCTGGACGATGCCGGAAACTTCGATAGCCTTTCGAATGGACATTACTCGCGCACTCGCGCGCCGGCGGCCTCCGGGACATCGCGACGCATCCGGGCGATCCAGTCGCGCCAGGCGTCGAGCCCCGCGCCGCTGGCCGCGGAGACTTCGAGGATATCAAGACGCGGCTGGATCCGCAGCGCGTTCTCGCGCGCCGCAGTGAGGCTGAAGGGGACGTGAGGCAGGAGGTCGGTCTTGGTGAGGAGCATCAGCTTCGAGCGCAGAAAAATGGAGGGATATTTGAGCGGCTTGTCGTCGCCTTCGGTGACGCTCAGGAGAACGATTTTCGCCGCCTCGCCGAGGTCGTAGCTCGAAGGGCAGACCAGGTTGCCGACATTTTCGATGAAGAGGAGCGAGAAATCTTCCAAACGCCAGTCGGCGAGTGCGCGCTCGATCATTCGCGCGTCCAGATGGCACGCGCCGCCGGTGGTGATTTGCCGGACGGGAAAGCCGAAGCGCTGGAGCCGCCGCGCGTCGTTATCCGTCTGCACGTCGCCGGTGAGCACGGCGACGCGCTCGCCGCGAGGGAAGCTTTCCAACGTCCGCTCGAGCAGCGTGGTCTTGCCGGCGCCGGGCGAGCTGAGGAGGTTGAGCGTGAGAATCCCGTGCTCGCGGAAGCGCGCGCGCAGTTCGGCCGCCACGCGATCGTTTTCGCTGAGGACTTTCTTTTCCAAAGTGACGCGTTCACTCATCAGACCCTCTCCCCGGCCGCGCGGAGCGCCGCCGCAGTTTCCGGCGCTTCAATTTCGAGAAAGGTCACGGCAAGCTCGGTCCCGGAAACATTTTCCGTGCTCTGCCCGCCGCACGCCGGACAGACGAAAACAAAATCCTCCGGCGCGAACGTCTCGCCGCACGTCTCACAGCGCTCGCGGCGCGGGCACAGTTCAATTTCGAGCGTCAGCGGCGCAAGCTCGGTGCCGGTCGTGAGCGCCTCGAAGCTGAAGCGGAGCGCATCCGGATTGACTCCGGAAAGTTCCCCCACGCGCACGCCCACCGCGACGACGCGCGCGCCGGCGCGCCGGCGCCGCTCCTCGCGGACCATCTTCAGGATGGCGTTCGCGATGCTCAGCTCGTGCAATGTTCCCCCTCAGCAGATGCGCGGCAACTGGTCGGCCGCGAGCATATCCACGATGCGCGTCGTTCCGAGCGGCGTACGCAGGGCGACGAGGCCGCGCCCGCCCGCGGCTCCGCCGCCGCGAAATTCGCGGACCGTTCCGATGATTTCCGCCTCCTCGCCGAGCGGGTGCCCGCGCATCGCCTCGAGGACGGCTTCGGCAGCTTCGGGCGCGACCAGCGCGACAAGCTTGCCTTCGTTCGCGACGTAGAGCGGGTCGAGGCCGAGGAGTTCGCAGGCGCCTCGCACTTCCTCGCGGACGGGAATGGCGCACTCGTCGAGCAGAATTTCGACGCGCGAGCGCTCCGCAATTTCGTTGAGCGCGCTCGAAAGGCCGCCGCGCGTCGGGTCGCGCATCACGCGGAGGGCGCCGCGGCCGGCTTCGAGCATGGCCGCCGCAAGCGTGTCGAGCGGCGCGCTGTCGCTCAGGATCGGACCTTCGAGCTCCAAGCCTTCGCGCCGCGCCAGAATGGCGATGCCGTGGTCCCCGATCGAGCCGCTCAGAATCACGCGGTCGCCCGGCCGCGCGCGGTCGGCGGAAAGTTCCACGCCTTCCGGAACGATTCCGATTCCGGTCGTGTTGATGAACAGCCCGTCGCCCTTCCCGCGCTCCACAACTTTTGTGTCTCCCGTGACAATGGGGATTCCCACCGCCTCCGCGGCGGACTGCATCGAGTCCACGACGCGGCGCAGCGTCTCCATCGGCAGACCCTCCTCGAGGATGAACGCCGCAGCGAGGCACAGCGGCGTCGCCCCGCCCACCGCCAGGTCGTTGATCGTGCCGTGCACGGCGAGCGAGCCGATATCGCCGCCGGGGAAAAACAGCGGGCTGACGACGAACGAATCCGTGGTGAAGGCCACACGCGCGCCGCCGAGCGGAAACACGGCCTGGTCGTCGAGACGGTCGAGCGCTGCGTTCGAGAACGCGGGAAGAAAGATGTCGCGGACGAGTTCCGCGGTCAGCTTGCCGCCGCTGCCGTGGCCGAGCAGCACGGTGCTGCGCTCGGCGAGGGGAACGGGGCAAGTGAACTGCTCCAGAGTTTTGACGGCGGCTTTCATCTCGATACCCTCATTTCGCCTCCACCGGCTCCGCGGATTGAGCCTCGTGCCTGCGGTAGTGATAGTAGGCGGCGCAGGCGCCCTCGGAGGAGACCATCGGCGCGCCCAGCGGCGATTCGGGCGTGCAGCTTCGCGCGAACGCGGGGCAGTCCGTCGGCCTCTTCAATCCTTGAAGAACTTCCGCGCTCAGGCAGAGCGGTGACTCGCTGGCGGCCACGTCCTCCAGGCTGAAAATGCGTTCGGCGTCGTGCGCGGCGAATTCGGGCCGCAGCCGCAGGCCGCTCTGCGGAATTTCTCCGATGCCGCGCCATTTCCGGTCGCAGACTTCGTACACGCGCTCCATCAGCTCCTGCGCGGCCCGATTGCCTTGCGCACACGCCGAGCGCGCGTACTGGTTTTCGACTTCGGCGCGGCCGTCTTCGAGCTGCGCCACGAGCATGGCGATGGCTTCCAGCAGGTCCACGGGCTCGAAGCCGCCGACGACGACGGGCACGCGAAACTCCCGCGCCAGCGCCTGATACGTTTCGTAGCCCGCCACGGTGCAGACGTGCCCGGGTCCGATGAAGCCCTGAACGCGGTTGCGCGGCGATTCGAGGAGCAGGCGAATGGCCGGCGGCACCAGCACGTGCGAGACGAGCAGCGAAAAATTTCCGAGACCCCGCCGGCGCGCCTCCCAGACGGCCGCGGCGTTGGCGGGCGCGGTGGTTTCGAATCCCACGGCGAAGAAGACGACGCGGCGCTGCGGATTCGCGCGCGCCAGCCGCACCGCTTCCATGGGCGAATAAACGATGCGCACGTCGCCGCCCGCCGCTTTCACGCGGAAGAGGTCGGAACTCGAGCCGGGCACGCGCAGCATGTCGCCGTAGGAAACGAACGTCACATCGGGAAGGGACGCGATGCGAACCGCTTTGTCGATGAGTTCCACCGGCGTGACGCAGACGGGGCAGCCGGGCCCGTGGACGAGCGTGATTTCCGGCGGCAGCAGGTCCTGAAGGCCGTAGCGGAGGATGGTGTGCGTCTGCCCGCCGCAGATCTCCATGAGCACCCAGGGACGCGTGACGCGCCGCGCGATGTCGGCCACCAGCGCCCGGGCGATGCGGGGATCGCGATATTCATCCAGATACTTCATTCCGTCCGTCCTTCACGCGGCGCGACGAGACCTTCCTCTTCCAGAAGTCCCATCGCCTCGAGCAGGCGGAGAGTTCGCTCGGCCTCCTCAGCATCCACGCGGCTGATCGCGAAGCCGACGTGGACGACGACATAGTCCCCGACGTTCGCTTCAGGGACGAAATCCAGGTGTACGGTCCGCGTGACACCGCCGAAGCCGACGCGCGCGATGCGGGCGCCCTCGACGTCTTCCACCGAAAGGACCTGGCCGGGAACCGCAAGGCACATCACCAACCTCCGGGAAACGAGGGATCGCCGGGCGCGAAACTCTCGCCCTTCCATTCCGGGCGATCGAGCAAATCACTCACTCGCCGGCGCAGCGCCGGGAATTCTTCGGCCACACGCTCGATGGCCGCTTCCACGGCGGGCGAGCGCGCGGCGCCCGCCGCGACGCCTTCGAGCTCGACGCCGAGCAGCACGATGCGCGGCACGCGCCTGCCGAGCGCCGCCATCAGTCCCAGCAGCTCGGTCAGTCCCCAGCCGTGGCTGGTGAGCGAAGCGAGCGCGCGCGATTCGAGCCGCGGCGAAGGCAGCGGCAGCAGATGAATCGTTCCTGGCGGCTCGCCGCTCACGACGCCGTCGAGAAAGAGCACCAGTTCCGCTCCTTCGAGCGCGTGCAGGACCTCGACGCCGGCCTGCGCGAGCGAAACGAACTCGCGGGCGTCTTCGCCGCGTTCGCGGAGCCGGCGCAGAATCTCGAGGCCCGCGCTGTCATCGCCGCCGCAGGGATTGCCGCACCCGATGACGCGCAGGCGCGCCGCGCCGGCGGCGGCTGCGGGGAAATCGCGGGTTGTGGCGTTTCGTTCAATCACGGTCCAACCTGAGTTTCAGAAAATGCGTCGAGCACGAAATGCACGGGTCGTAGCTGCGGAT
The DNA here is from genome assembly GCA_964556705.1 of uncultured Acidobacteriota bacterium. Classification (GTDB taxonomy): domain Bacteria; phylum Acidobacteriota; class Terriglobia; order UBA7540; family UBA7540; genus CAZKXX01. The sequence goes on along the minus strand of CAZKXX010000077.1, from coordinate 14,103 downwards.
CAGGTGCTCGGCCGCGTGCGTGATTTCGGCTTCAGGTCTCGTGGCGATTCCGGCCAGCAGGCCGCGCAAATCGTCTTCCATGCGCCGCAGGTTCTGGGACGTCGGCGGAACGATCCTCGCGAACTCGACCAGTCCCTGGTCGTTGATCCGGTAGCGATGATAGAGCGTGCCGCGCGGCGCTTCCGTGGCGGCGCAACCCTCGCCGGCACGGATCTTGATCTCCTCGCGGCTTCGCGCGGGCTCGCGGTAGGTCTCGATTAATCCAAGCGCTTCTTCGAACGCGTGCGCCAGCTCGATGGCGCGCGCCACGATGCTCTGGTACGGGTTGTGGCACGGCCGGGCGAGGCCGGAAGCGAGCGCGGCCTCCTTGGCGCGCGGCATCAACTTTTCGAAATTCAGGTTCAGCCGCGCCAGCGGCCCCACCTGGTAGCTCGTCCCGCGGTCCGCACGCACCGAGTGGAGCGCCGTCGAGTGCTCGACGTGCTCTTCGAGGAAGACTTTTTCGAATTCCTCGGGTTCGATGTCGAGGCCGGCGGAAGAGACGATGCGGCGCTCGTTCATGGGATATTCGTCGGGATGCGATACGGAAACGAATTCGTACTCCGGCTCGAAGGCGGGGAAGGGGAACTTCGCCACCCAGCGCACGGTTTCGAGCGACGCTTCCAGACCCCATTCGAGGTCGGCCCGGAACTTTTCGAGGTCGCGGCGCCGCGGCGCCTTGTAGAAGCCGCCCACGCAGACCGAGACCGGATGCGTCGCGCGCCCGCCGAGCAGTTCCAGCAAATCGTTCCCGATTTTTTTCAGCCGCAGCCCGCGTTCGACGGCCTGCGGATGGTCCGCCGCCATCGAAATCGAGCTCTCGTAACCCAGAAAGTCCGGCGCGTGGAGCAGATAGATGTGCAGCGCGTGGCTTTCAATCCACTCGCCGCAGTAAAGCAGCCGGCGGAGCAGGCGGATTTCCGGGCCGGGTTTTACGCCCAGCGCCGCTTCCAGCGCGTGCACGGCGCTCATCTGGTAAGCGACGGGACAGATGCCGCAGATGCGCGCCGTGATGTCGGGGACTTCCTGGAACGAACGGCCGCGCAGAAAGGCTTCAAAGAAGCGCGGCGGCTCGAAAATGTTGAGCTTCACCTCGCGGACCTCGCCGCCCTCGACGCGCGCGTAGAGGCCGCCTTCGCCTTCTACGCGGCTCAGGTAGTCCACGCGCACCGTGCGGCCCGGGGCGCGGTCGCGATGGGCGCTTCGTTCACTCATGGGTTCGATTTCTCCAGTCGGTCGCTTGCGGCGCGGAACGCCTCCGCGAATCCGGTAAAGCCGCGCAGCAATTGGACCAGCTCGCGGCGCGGCACGCCGGCTTCGAGCAGGTGGCCGGTCAGCGAATCGGCGTTGGGGTTTTCCATCGGCCCGAAACATCCGTAGCAGCCGCGGTTGTAAGCGGGGCAGAGCGCGCCGCAGCCGGCGTGCGTCAGCGGGCCGAGGCAGGGAATCCCCTGCGCCACGGTCACGCAGACCGTGCCGCGCCGCTTGCATTCGTTGCACACCGAGTGCGCCGAGAGGTGCGGCGCGCGGCCCACGAGCAGCGCCGTCACCACTTCGAGAAGCTGTTCCTTGTTGATCGGGCAGCCGTTCAATTCGAAATCCACGGGAACGTGCGCGGAAATCGGCGTCGAATCCGCGAGCGTGTGGATGTAGGCGGGCGAAGCGTAAACGAGCCTCGTGAACTCTTCGACGTCGGCCCAGTTTCGCAGCGCCTGGATGCCGCCCGTCGTGGCGCAGGCTCCGATCGTCACCAGCAGCTTCGCCGACTTGCGCACCGCGCGGATCCGCTCGACGTCCTCGGGCGTCGTCACCGAGCCTTCGACCAGCGCGATGTCGTAAGGCCCTTCCACGATCGCCGAACGCGCTTCGAGGAAGTAAGCCACTTCCACTTCGCCGACCAGCGCGAGCAGCTCGTCCTCAAGGTTGAGGATGGCGAGCTGGCACCCGTCGCAGGAAGCGAATTTGTAAACCGCCAGCTTGGGCCGCAGGGCTTCGCTCATGGTCAGAAGTCCTCCTTCCCGAAGAACGGCTCGATGGCGGCGTAGTTCAGCACCGGGCCTTGCCGGCAGATGAACGTCGGTCCGAACTGGCAGTGGCCGCAGAAGCCCACGGCGCACTTCATGTTCCGCTCCATCGAAATCAGGATTGCTTCGTGCGGAATCCGCCGCGCCAGCGCTTCGTAGATGACGAAGCGCATCATGATTTCCGGCCCGCAGGTCATGACCAGCGTCTGCTTGTGGTCCACGCGGATGCGGTAGAAGAGCTGCGGCACCACGCCGACCTGCCCGTTCCAGTCTTTGTCGGCCAGATCCACGGTGACGTGGACCTCGATGCCACGCTCCTGCCAGGCGTCGAACTCACCGGTGTAAAGCAGGTCGGCGGGCGTGCGCGCGCCGTAGAGCAGCACGACGCGGCCGTAAGCGTCACGGTGGCGCAGCACGCTGAGAATCACGGGCCGCAGCGGCGCCAGGCCGATGCCGCCCGCCACAATGATCAGGTCCTTCCCCTCCGCCTGTTCGATCGGCCAGTGGCTGCCGTAAGGGCCGCGGGCGCCCAGCCGGTCGCCCGCTTTCAGTCGGCCCAGCGCGCGCGTCACGCTTCCCGCGTAGCGGATCGTGTGGCCCATCACGGCGGGCTCGGCGGGGTCCGAGCTGATGGAAATCGCCACCTCGCCGAACCCGGGCAGGTAGAGCATGTTGAACTGGCCGGGGAGGAACCGGAACGCCTCGCGCTCGCGCGGCTCCACGAAGGCGAGCGAGAACGTCGAAATTCCGTAGGCCTCCGGCTTCACGGATTCAATCACCGCCTCGCGCGGCAGCATGGGGTCGGCCCCGAAGGGCGGTCGCGTCCTGGGGGTTGCCGTGGTCATTTCACCGCCTTGACTCGAATGGCGTTCACTTCCTCGTTGATTTCAATCCCCACCGGGCACCAGGTGATGCATCGCCCGCAGCCCACGCAGCCCGAGGTCCCGAACTGGTCAATCCAGGACGCCAGCTTGTGCGTCAGCCACTGGCGGTAGCGCGCGCGGGTGGAGGGCCGGATGTTTCCGCCGTGCACGTGCGAGAAATCGCGGTTGAAGCAGGAGTCGGCCAGGCGGACGCGCTCGGCCGCCGTCGCTTTCAGGTTGCACGTGTCCTCCACCGTCGTGCAGAAGCAGGTTGGGCAAACCAGCGTGCAGTTGGCGCAGGAGAGGCAGCGCGCCGCGACTTCGTCCCAGCGCGGGTGCTCGAGATTCTCGTAGAGCAGTTCCGGCAGGTCGTCGGTCCGGAGCCGCCGCGTCATCTGGCGCTCCGCGCGCTGCGTGACGCGCGCCGACCGGCCCAGGTCGAAGGCCGTGGCGGCTTCCCAGTGCGTTCCGGCCAGAGCCAGCGTGCCCGCTTCCGAACCCGTCTCGATGACGAAAAGGTCGGGCAGTTCCGTGAGCGCCAGATCGAACCCGGACGTGGCGCGCGGGCCCGTATTCATCGAAGTGCAGAAGCACGTGGAAGCGGCCTGGCCGCAGTTGACCGCCAGGATGAACGTCTGCTCGCGGCGCTGGGCGTAGTGCGGGTCGCGAAATTCTCCCCCCAGAAGCACGCGGTCCTGTATGGTGATGGCCGCCAGGTCGCAGGCGCGTACGCCGATGAAGGCGTATTGCGGCAACGGGCCGTCCGTCGGAACAAATTTCCACGCGCCTTCGCTCTTCTCGGCGCGAAACAGCACCAGGCGCGGCGGGTGGAGAAACTGCTTCCAGGAATGCGGCCCGACCCCGAAGCTGAAGTACTGAGCCTCTGCGGTCTTCCGCAGGCGGTAAACGCCCGGGCGCTGGTCGTCCGTCCATCCCACGGGAAGGTCGTCAATCCGCTGGATTTCTTCCAACACGATCGCACTGTCACGCACCGTGGGGCCGAGGAGCGTCAGCCCGGAACTTCGCAGGTTGTCGAACACCGTCTGGAGTGCCGGCTTCGCAATCGCAACGGTGGCGCCCACACGGGGAAGGCCGGTCGTCATGGACAATTCCCTCCGATCCCTTAACCGAACACGTCGAGCAGTTGCAGCCGCGTGGCGATCAGCCGCGCGCTGATGACCTCGGCGAGGGCGCGGTAAAGCTCGAACCCGAATGCCGGGTCCTCGCGGCAAACGTCCATCAGCGCGCCGCCCTTGATGCCTACGGCCTCCGTGTCCTCGATGGCCCGCGCCGCGGCCGTTTCAATCCGCGGTTCCACCAGCGCTGACCAGCTGAAGACGTCGCCGGGCCCCGCCGTCATGATGACCCGCCTCCCTTTCGATGGGACGTGGAGTTCGATGGCCACCTGACCCCCCTTCACGATGTAGAGATACAGACTCGGCGCGCCCTCCAGAAAAATCGCGTCTCCCGCCGCGTAGTGGAACGATTCGCCCAGCGCGAGCAATTTCTCCCGCGCCTGCGGCGAGAGGTTGGCGAGGAAACTCCCGAACCAGTGGGTTTGGTCAACCATGAACTCCTCCCATCGACTGGCGATTGACTCCCCCGATTGGAGAGCAACCCTGGGGCCATCTATGCTCTGCGTCAAAGCAGTTGAAGTCGTGCAGTTTCAGCAACTTCAGGGTAACATTCGCGAGGGGCTGAGTTGCTCTGCGTCAAAAGGCACAAATTGTCTGTTTTGAGTGAGACAGAAGCCGCACCCGACCGACACGCGTGCCTTTGGCTGGGCACCGAAACCCGCACAGTGCTCATGCCAGTTCGAGTCATGCGGATGCCGCTTGCGACGAGGCTTTGGCGGGCTTGAGGGACGGTTTTTCTTGCCGCAGCGGCGAAGCTGGGTTAGTAGTACCTGTAGGGCTGTTTTAACCAGGACAGGCCCCGGGCATGACGGGCGGCGGCGGCGGTTCGAGGCACGCCCGCACCTGGAAGATTCTTGAGTGCGCGAATTGCAGGGGGGCGGCCGGCGTTCGACATGACCAGGGACCAGGGAAAGACCAAGCGACGGGAATTTCTCGAAACCATTTCAAGACTCGGGATTTGGAGCGGCGGGCTTGCCGCCTTCGCGGCCGGCAACATTTTAGCGCGCCCACTCCAGGAGGCGGCGGGCGAAGAATCTCTTCGCGCCTCCGAACTCCCCGAAACGTTCCAAACGCTCAACGTCGGCGCCAGCGAGTTTTCGGTGCGCGTTCTCGGTGACCCGGACTCGCCCTTCCGCTACGTGGTCATTCACGGCGATGAAGAAACCGCACCGGTCGCCACCGAAGAGCATTTGAAACGGCACCCCGGCGTGATGATTCAGCTCGTCAATCCCCGCAAGCGCTGGGTGACGTTCAAGCTGCCCCGGCTGCCTTACACCTATGACTTTGACCCCAACCGCATGTTCACGAGGACGGGAATCGAAAAGAACGTCCGTGCGCTCAACCGGCGCACGCGCCGCAGCCGCTATCCCCTTCTTTTCGAGGAAGTCGAGAAGTTCCGCGAGCAGTTTCTCAAGCTTGTCGTCGGCTCGCGTCCGCCGGATCTGGCGGTCATCGCCGTGCACAACAACAGCACCAGCCCGCGGTCGGATTTCTCCTTCGAGACCTTCGTCAATTCGCGCGGCTATTTCCCCGGCGTCGAGGCGATGCAGTATCGCCGCAGCCATTCTCCGTTCAACCTGTTCATCGTTACCGAAGCGGCCGTTTACGACGAACTGGCTCGGCGCGGCCTGAACGCGGTGCTCGAAAACGCCGAGCTGGCGCACGACGACGGCTCGCTTTCGGTCTTCTGCGGCCGCGAGAAGCTCCGTTACGCCAACGTCGAAACGCGCCAGGGCGAACTCGCGCGCCAGGTCGAAATGCTCGACACGGTTCGCGAAATCTGGGCCGCGCGCCCTGCGGCGCCCTAGCGCCTGCCCTGCTTGCGCCTGCCTGTCGGAGGCAGGCGCAGGCGGGCCTCTCCGGCGCACGGAGGGGCATGGGCAGGACCCCGGCGCGTCGGAGAAGGTCACCCGTGCTCCGGGGACTTTCCCGCCGCGGCGCGTTGCGATTCAAAATTCAAGATTGCAGAGTTCAGACGCGCGAGTCTCCAGTGCAAGGATCTCGACAAGTTTGCAGCTTCCGATTTCCAATTTTTTGCCAGGGGCAACGGACCAAAGACCGGGGACTCCGGACAACCGACCGCGCCTGGTCGCAAACTTCGACCTTTCGGCTCGCCGCCTCCCCCCCAGAAGGCCCAAAACAGAGTACGGAACCCCCGAAACGGCGTACCGAAGGGGAAGAGTGACACTTCCTGGTTTTCGTTATTCCGCAACGTTCCAACGCGTTACATCAGAAAGGGGGCGAGATCAAAGCCCCTAAGTTATTGAAAGTCCGTCGCCAAAGCCGCTAGCTTGTTGATTCCAAACAACCTAGACGTTAAGCCGCCCCGCCTTTTTCAGCCTCCGACGACGCTTCCGCGCGACCCTCCCGTGTGATAGACTGAAGTTCCAAGCGGCCAATCACGCCCCCTCGCTCTGGGAGCGCCCGAATGAAGCGCTACGGTGAACATCGCTTTCCCGGCAAGCTCTTTGTCGTGGAAGGCATTGACGGTTCCGGGAAATCCACGCAACTGATGCTCCTCCACCAGTGGCTTCAGGCGGAGGGCTACGGCGTGGTCTTTAGCGAGTGGAACTCCTCGCCGCTGGTCCGCGACACGACGAAGCGGGGCAAGAAGAAGAAGATGCTTACGCCGACGACGTTCTCGCTGATCCACGCCACCGACTTTGCCGATCGCATGGAGCACAACATTATTCCGCTGCTGAAGGCGGGCGCAGTGGTGCTCTGCGACCGTTACATTTACACGGCTTTCGCGCGCGACGTGGTGCGCGGGATGGACTCGGGCTGGGTTCGGGAGCTTTACGCCTTTGCCGCCAAGCCGACCGTGGCCTTCTATTTCCGCGTGCCGCTCGAGGTGGCCATGCAGCGGCTGCTCGACGGCCGTGCCGGCTTCAAGTTTTACGAGGCGGGGATGGACCTGGGGCTTTCGGACGACGAAGAGGAAAGTTTCCGGCTCTTCCAGGGCCGCATCCTCGAGGAATACGACAAGATGGTGCCGGAGTTCGACCTGACCGTGGTGGACGCCACGCTGCCCATCGAAGAGCAGCAGACTCAGATGCGGCAGATCGTCAAAGCCAAGCTCGCGCAGGCGAAGCGACTGAGGGTAGCGCCGTGAGAGAAACCTACGGAGTCGTCCTGCCGGGAATGAATCTTTCCGATCTGACGGGGAAGCTCATCGTCATCGAGGGCACGGACGGCGTGGGCCGCTCGACGCAGATCAACCTGCTGAAGCCGTGGCTCGAGCGGCAGGGGCGCGCCGTGCTCCACACCGGCATGACGCGCTCGCAACTGGCCGGCAAGGGCATCAAGCAGGCCAAGGAAGGGCATACGCTGGGACGCATCACGCTGAGCCTTTTCTACGCCACCGATTTCGCCGACCGGTTGGAAAACGAAATCGTTCCCGCGCTGCGCGCCGGCTTCGTCGTGCTGACGGACCGTTATATCTATTCGCTGCTGGCGCGCGCCATGGTCCGGGGCATTGACACGGCCTGGATCCGCAACGTCTACCGGTTTGCCATCAAGCCCGACGCGGTTTTCTACCTGCGCGTGGGCGTGGACGACCTCATTCCGCGCGTGGTCTTTTCGCGCGGTTTTGATTTCTGGGAATCGGGCATGGACCTGCACCCCAGCGAGGATATGTACGAGAGTTTTCGCAAGTACCAGACCTCGCTCCTCCAGCAGTTCGACCGGCTCGCGGAAGAATACGCCTTCGAGGTCGTTGACGCCTCGCCGGACGTTTACACGGTGTTCGAAAGCCTGAAGCAGGGAATCGGCCGGGTGCTGAAGGGCGAAGCGCGCGAGCCGTTATTTGCTGCGGCGCCCTCGGCCGCGGCCGAACCCTCGGAACCGCTCAAGGCCGCGGCCAGCGCCGCCGCTTCGGGGGGCGAAGAAAAGGCAGCTCACGCCGCTTTAAGCGCGGCGGAAGGCGAAGACCTCAGGTAAGTCACCCATTCCTTGACGCGGCCGAATTCCTCCGAGTCGCGCGTCATTCCCAGGTAGCGGTCTTCGTAGACGTGCTTCCCGCGGCGGACCTGGAGAATCAGCTTCTCGATGCCGATGGCGATCTCCAGCCGGTCGCGCAGGAATTCCGGCCGCGCCACCATCTCGATCATCATCTGCTCCAGCACTTCGCGGTCGTGCCATTCGCCCAGATGGCGCTGCAGGCCGCGCAGCCAGGCCAGGGTCTCGCCGCTGCCCGCTGCGTCGAACTCGTGCACGACTTCGAGCAGATAGCGCAGCCGCTTGGCGGCGATGCGCACGCCGTGCAGCACCGGCCCGCGCCGCTCGCGGTGGGAAAGCTCGACCTGTGATTCGAACCCTTCCCAGACGCGGTCGAGCGATTCTTTCAATCGCTCGTAAAACAGCGCCGGCACGAGGTCGGCGGCCGCAACGGCCGGAGAGTGATGCCCGTGCCGGGGCGGGTAAGCGGACCCGTTGAGTTGGAGGAGCTCGCGCAGGCGGACGTAAAACACCGCGAGGTTCAGCTTGCCCAGTTTGCGCTGCGCTCGCTGGAAAGCGTCGGCGCGGCGCTGAAGCAGGTAATGCCGAACCGCTTCCCACACCTCACGGCGCGCGGCGCGTTTGGAACCGAGGCGCCGCGACACTTCGGCGAGCTGCACGTCGCAGTTGCGCAGGTCGCCGAGCGCCCGGCGCGTCCGCTGGATGCGGCGCCGCAGCTTGCGAATTTCTCCCGCCGCCGGCGGCGGATAGACCAGATCGAACACCTGCTGCAACCGCCGGCTGGCCACGCGGATGTCGTGGATGGCGTCGGGATCGTCACCGCGCAGCACCTTGGGTTCGAGCGACATGAACCGGTCGAGCTGCTTCAGAGCGAGACGTCGAACGGTGAGCCACGGGTCGGCGGCGGGCACTTCGGGCTCGGGAGCCGGCGGCTCGGCGGGCGATTCGACTTCCGGCTCGTGAGCGGCGGCGAGTTTAGCGGCTTCATGCGCCATGGAAACGTCCTGACCGGCGGCGAGTTGGGACGACCGCGATGCCCTCCCCGTCTTTCGGGGGTTCGCAGGGGCTGGGGCGAGATGCCGCGCCCCGTCCGCTTTCGGGAGACTCCAGTGTAGCGCCCGGCGGCCGCGCAGACAACCCGAACCGGCGGCCCCGCTCGGGCCCGGAGGGTGCGCACCGCGCCGCGATTTGGCCGGGCGGAATCGCGCCGCGCTCGGCTACAATGGCACGCGACACGGGCAACCTCCTCGCCCGTGGCCGGCGGCCGCATGAGCGAAAGGCCACTCTCCTCGCGATTCGAAGAAGCGCTGATCTGCGCCGCGCGGCTGCACGCCCGCCAGACGCGCAAGGGCAGCGACACGCCCTACGTGGCGCACCTGCTGAGCGTAGCCGGCATCGCGCTCCAGTACGGCGCCAACGAGGACGAAGCCATCGCCGCGCTGCTCCACGACGCGGTCGAAGACCAGGGCGGCGCCGCAACGCGCGAGGAAATCCGCCGCCGCTTCGGCGAAAACGTCGCCGCCATCGTGGACGGCTGCACCGACACGGACGTCGTCCCCAAGCCGCCCTGGCGCGCGCGCAAAGAGGCCTACATCCGGCACGTGCGGGACGCCTCGCCTTCGGTGCGCCTGGTTTCCGCCGCCGACAAACTCGATAACGCCCGCGCCATCCTGGCCGACTACCGGCAGGTCGGCGAGGCGCTCTGGGCGCGCTTCAAGGGCGGCCGAGAAGGCACGCTCTGGTATTACCGCGCGCTGGTCGAGGCGTTCCGCGCCGCTGGGTCGAATCCGCTCATCGAAGAACTCGAGCGGGTTGTCGGCGAAATCGAACGCCTGGCGGGCGCGGCCATCCGGCCCGATTGAAGACGCCGCTCCGCGAGTTTCACGCCAGCTTGCGCATAATCTTCGGCGTCATCCACCAGACCAATTCTCCGGGCTGCTTGGGCGGAAACGCTGCGAAGCGAATCAGACAGCAACCGCCTTTCTTGAATCCCAGGTTGGCGCTGCGTCCCGCACCGAGCAGGCGCGCGGCCAATTCGCCGAGGTCGGGTTCGTGGCCCACGCACATCACGCGCCGCCGAGTCGCGTGCTGGGCCAGGAATTTGACCAGCGTCTCGGCCGACCCGCCCGGCTTCATGGCGTCGCAGAAATCCATCGGCACGTTGCGCCCCAGCGCCTCGCTCACCAGCTCCGCCGTTTCCACGGCGCGCACCAGCGGGCTGGTCACGATCCAGTCGAGCTCCAGCCCGATGCGCAGCAGCCCTTCGGCAATCTCGCGCACGCGCTTCTTGCCGTCCGGAGTGAGCGGTCGCTTCGCGTCGTCCGGAATCCCGCCCGTCCCGCGCTCGACGGCGATGCCGTGGCGCATCAGGTAGAGCAAGTACTCGCCTGACGGTTTCGCCGCGGTTGAGGGTTTCGGTTCAGGTGTCATGGCCTGCGCTCACTTGGGGAAACTGGAAACTGGAAAATCGAAAAGCCGAATTCGACATTCAAAAACTCGGACAACCCACAACGTACAACCGACTCCGGACTACTCACCACGGACGGCTTCATTCCACAGCGCTGCGAATTCGCTCTGGTAAACGGCGACGGCCTCCGGGTCAGACAGGACCACGAGGCCTTCGAAATTCTGCTCTTCCGACTCCAGCGTCCAGTTGTAACTTCCGATCAGGACGGTTCGTCTGTCCAACAGCGCGAACTTGTGATGCATCTTCGTCCCAGGACCGCCGCGGCCGGAGGCGAGGCGGAAGGGGATGCGGCTTGCGGCCAGCAGCTCGCGCGTGGCCCGCGTCTCTTCGTACTTCCCGCGGTCGAGCACCAGGCGCACGCGGACACCGCGTTCCGCGGCTTGTTCCAGAGCGCCCGCCAGGCGCGGGTGATTCAGGCGATAGAGCGCGGCATCCACGGACTGGCTGGCGGCCGCAACGAGGCGTTCAATCGCTTCCGCCACGGAACTCGTCCGGGTTAGCAGAACGTTCGCGGGCATGGTCTTGGCCGGGGGTGCCATTCTAGGGACGGCGCCTTCCGTCTTGCAAGCCGAATCAAGCAGACTCTTCAGGGCTTGGCTTACATGTTGTTGAAAGCGAAGGCCGCGCGGCTGGGCGGCCGGGAAATCACTCTGCTCGACCGGGGCCCCCGTGCCGTCGCGCGGCCGGGCGAGCCGTATCCCGAGTGACAATTCATTTCCTTCGTTCCAGCACATAGAAGCACTTCCTGCCCGTCGCATCAGCGGGCGGAATGAAATCGCGCACGCGATAGCCCGCGGCAAAATACTTGAGAAAAAGCCTCCGCGTTTCGAACCTCCAGCGGCGGGCCAGCGCCGGAGCGCGTTCGCGCATGGCGTCGGTGTTCGGGGGAATTTCGACCAGCAACTTCGGCGAACGAAGGTCGAGGCGCAGCCGCGCGTTCTCGAGAAATCCCTGCCGGCTGGTGCGGGTTTCATTGGCGCGGGGTAGGGAAAGGTCGGGCAGGGACCGGTGCCGCGCGCGCAGCCGCCTTGCGACTTCCGGCGTCGCAATCCGCCAGTTGACGACAAAGCGGTCGCTGGGTAAATCCTTTTCGATTCGCCCGCCGAATTGCCCGTAGCAGTTGGGCAAATACTCCTCGACGGTCGCGCCGAGGCGCGCCACGTTCAGCGCCGCGTTGCGGCCCTGGAGCGGGTCGAACGTCCAGCAGATGGAGCGAATTCCCGCCGCGAGCGCGAGCTTGCGGTGCGCGAGCTTCATCCGGAAGCCCAGACCGTGCGAGCGCCAGCCGGGCTCGACCGCCATCAGATGCGACCAGTGAATCAGCCGGCCGTCGCGCCGCGCCAGAATCGCGAAGAGGAAGCCGCGCTGCCTTCCGTTGACGAACGCGCCGAGCACCGCGCCGCCGTACTTCGCGGCGACCTGCAAAACTTCCGCGCTCGTGCCCACGCCGCCCCAGGTCACCTTCTGAAGACGCTCACAGGCGAGGAACTCGCGGCGGGTTTGGAGCGGACGGACAACGATGCGCGGCATAGCCTGACCCGGCGTGACAAAAGTCCAGTGGGAAACTGGCCCGATACCATACCACGTCGGCGGCGAAATGCGCCTTTGGGAATTCCCGGCACGGCAGGGGCGCGGGAGCATGCGCGCTGCCCAAGCATCCCCCCTGTGGCGGTCCAATCGCTCTCAGTGTGAGTCCCGCATCCGTTCCCAGATTTCGTAGAACAGTGCGATCGAGCCGGGTGCGTAGCCGCCGTAGTGGTTGTTGAAGTAACCGAAAACGCGCGCCCGCCCCAGCAGCTTCTCGACCACCGGCACCCACTGCTCCATTTCCTTTTCGCGGTCCACGATCAGCCGGTCCCAGGTTTTCGTCTTCTCTTCGATGCCCTTGCGGTCGCCCAGCCAGCGGAGATAGACGTAGTCGGCGGTCACCACGTCCAGTTTTTCCACAAGCTGAGAAACCGGTGTCATCCAGGGATGGTCAATCAGCGCCAGAGCGACTTTGCGTTGGCGGAGCAGGTCGAGCAGCGGGGGAGTGATCCATGTCTTGTTGCGCAATTCGACGGCGAAGGAATAGCCCGAGGGGAGCTTGGCGAGGAACGGCTTGAGTCGGGCCAGAAAGTCTTCAGGCCGGGCGAATGCCTGGCGGTTGAAATAGGGAAATTGCAGCAGGAGGGGTCCCAGCTTGTCCTCGAGCAAGTCCATCGCCTTCAGGAACTGCTTCAACTCGGCTTCGCAGTCTTCCAGGACCTTGTCATGAGTCACGCTGCGAGGGACTTTGGCGGCAAACGTAAATCCGGGCGGGGTCCGCTCGCGCCAGTTCCTGACCATGGCGGGCGCAGGGGAGCGGTAGAAGGTGGAGTCAACCTCCACGGTGTCAAAGTGTTTGGCGTATTCGGCGAGGAAGGAAGCGGGTGGCGTCCCGGGCGGATAGAAGATGCCCACCCAGTCCTCGCTCGACCAGCTCGAGGTGCCAAGGCGCAATTGGGGAGTGGAATGCCGCTTCACGCCGAACAGTTTAAGGTCAAGAGTTGAAAGTTGAAAGCGCGGAAGGGGATGCGCCCGCGCGCCGGTCCAAAGCGGTTATTCGCCGCACATTCCGCGCCGGGGAGCGCCGCAGGCCCCGCAAGGGCCCGGCTCGGCTTTCGATGGCCCGCCGGCGACGGCAAAAACCGAAAGGAGACGCTCCACGTCGGGACTTTCGCACTTTTTACACACCGAAGGCGTCGAGGCGGAGAATTGGATGGCCTCGAAAACGCTTCCGCAATTGCGGCAGCGGTACTCGAAGATGGGCATTCGGAACCTCCCTTGCTAGGAATATACGGGAGCGCCGCCGAAGTCGCAAGGGACGAGGCCGCAGGGCGGGCATGTTTATCAAACCCGCATTTTTTCTGGCTTTTTTTGAGGTTGGAAACACAAAATCGCTTGACAGCCCCGTGTTTCTTGCTTAGAGTGTCGCCCTGCCATCATGGTTTTGACCTCAGATATCATTTTTCTCACAGAGAGGAGCAGCAAATGGCGAAAGTGATGACCAAGTCTCAAGTAGTGGCGCATCTGGCGGGGAAAGCGGGGCTCCAGAAGAAGGCGGTGGCGGGCCTTCTGGAAGAGCTGGTGGCCCTGGCCACGAAGGAAACCAAGAACTCCGGGCAGTTCGTGATTCCGGGCCTCGGGAAAGCGGTGAAGGCGAATCGCAAGGCCCGGATGGGACGCAATCCTCAGACCGGCGAACCGATTAAGATTCCGGCCAAGACCGTCGTCAAATTCCGTCTAGCCAAGGCGTTCAAGGATTCGATCGTTCCTCCCAAGAAGAAGTAGCTTCCAGGGCGGCGGGCGCAACGCGCGTCCGCCGCTCTGTTTTTCACTCTCAGTGGTTCTCGTAGGGCTTTCTGCTGATTGCAGGTTGGCCGAGGGGAGGAGTGTCCTCTGCGGGTCCCTCGTCCGCTGTTCGTTGTTCTAGCTGTTCCGACCTCTCTGAGCCTGCGCCAGCGTTATCCCGCCATACCAATTGCTGACGGCTGACAGCTGGTAGCTGAATGCTTTCTGCCTTCTGCTTTACCGCGTGTAGCGCACCGGCTGCGGGCCCTGCTCGAGCATCACGCGGTCCCAGATCATCCCTCGCC
>CAZKXX010000076.1:0-19322 GCA_964556705.1 uncultured Acidobacteriota bacterium | reverse complement strand
GGCCTCGAAGACGGCTGGAAGAAGCTCTCCTGTGGGCCCTGCTCGTCCTCACGCTGCTGATCGTCGCCGGCACGTTTAAGGAGTGCGGCCGTCCCGCGCCGAAAGATGCCGCTGTTGGCGCGGCGTTGGGCTGCGCGCGTACCAGCGCATTTCCTCCGCCATCTTTGTGGCGGCGGTCCGTAACCGCCGGAGGCCGTAGAGGCGATTGCATATCGCCACGTAGCGCCGGGCGGAACTCGTCCCAACTCTGTCGGGAGCCCGGCACACGCTGACGGTTCGATAAAGCAAGCGTGAACAGCAAATTCTTGAAAATGGAGGCTCGACTAATGAGAATCAAACTACTTCTATTGTTCGTAGCGCTACTGTTTATCCCAGGCGGCCTGGCATTCGGCCAAGTAAACAGGGTAGTCCACCCTGATTCGGTTGACTGCACTTCCACGAATTCCTTTGTGTATGCTTCGATTGGTGCCGCAGTCACAGCAGCCGGTGACGGTGATACCATCGTCGTGTGCGACGGGACTTACATCGAGCAGGTCGACATATCTGAGAAAAGCGGGCTCACAGTCACAGCAGCGAATGCTCTCCAAGCAACGGTCAATCCACCTCCTGGCGCGGTCGGGCCTATAATCAAAGTCATTAACTCGACTGATGTGTCCATCGATGGGCTGACCGTAGACAGCGGAAATAACTTCGCGGACCAATGCAATGCCATGGACGACCGGATCGCCGGGATTCGATACCAGAACTCCACCGGCAAGGTTTCAGCGAACAGCGTGAGCAACATCAAGCACACTTCTGAGGGTTATCTTGGATGCCAGGAGGGAATAGGAATCTGGGTCTCGAGCGACGAGGGAGAAAGCTCAAACGTGATTGTCGAATACAACACGATTACCGACTACCAGAAGAACGGCGTCACGGTGAATAGCCCTGGGTCCGCAGCAACTGTATCCAAAAACTACGTCGAGGGCTTTTCCGCCACGCTGCAAATCGCCCAAAACGGAATCCAATTCGGATTCGGGGCATCGGGAGAGGCGAGAGGGAACCATATTAAGAACAACTACTACTCCGGGTCCGGCTGGTCAGCCACTGCCTTGCTTCTTTTTGACGTCGATGCGAAACGCGTAAAACACAGCCTGAACAAGTTCGAAGGTAACCAGAACAACTTGATCTTAGTGACCGCATCGGCGTGTCCCAATATCTACGGAGGCTTCTACGAAGATTTCGACCTTTGTTCGTACTAGTGGGGCTGATTCCACGGCGCGGCTGGCACAAACATCGCGCCTTCACGATATCTGCGATGAAGTCTGAGAGACAGTGAGAGCCGACGGGCGCGGGCCTGACCTGGGCCCGCGCCAGTCACGACAAACCCGCGGCCGGCGCAGGCCTCGTACTCCCGCGATGTCTGCGATGAAAACGTGCCCGGAAAATCCCGGCCGGCTGCGGGCATGACACGGTACTGGTCCCCCCCTTCACATGGCGGCGACGAGTTCGCGCTCGAACGAGCGGCGCCATTCGTGGGAGGAGAGGAAGATTTTGAGGAGCGTCTGGGAGACGCTTTCGCGGAAGTCGCGCGAGTCCGGCTTGCCCGCCGAGGCGGGCATCACGATGCGCAGCAGCGACATTCGCTGAGGGTCGCGCGAAATCACCAGTTTCTTGCCGTCCTTCGATCGGCGCAGGCGGGCGAGCGAGAGGCGCTCGGTGAGCAGCTCGACGCGGCCGTCGCGGACTTCCGCGCGCAGGAAAAGCAGCGCGCTGTCCTCGCGGCGGCTGCCGCGAAGGAATTCCGTAAGCGGACGGCCTTCGGAATCGAATTCGATCCGCGCCGCCTCCGCGACCGGCGTGCGCAGAACGAGCATGCGGTTCTTGAGGTGCTTGTTCAGATACTTTTCGACGGCGCGGGCGTTGACTCGCGGCTCGATGGCGGTGGCGGGCTCCACGGCTCCGGCACAAAAGGCGAACAGGAGCGCGAGGGTCGCGGCGAGTCGCATGGCGTCGAGTGTAGCGGCGACTTTACGTCGCCAGCCTGGGGTCGAATCCACCGGACGTGTGGCGATATGAGATCGCCGCTACGCTGCCGACCGGGGATTCATCACCAACCTGCCAGCCCTGACGTTTCCGACGAGCCGATTGTACCGCTCCCGGAGGCGGGTGCAAGTGTTTTCGGCCCTTCACGAAAACCGGGTCCGTTTCCAGAGCAGCCCTCCGACGGCGACGAGCAGCGCCAGGCTCGCCGCGAGCAGCGCCAGCATCCAGCCCGCGTGCATCTCGATGGGCGGGCGCTCGGCCGATAGCCCCAGCCACACGAAAATGCCGGCAGCGGCGAGAACGATCGGCACGTCCCACCAGCGGCGCGCCGTCACTTCGCCGGCCAGCGGGTCTTCGCCCGCCTGCGCGGCCACGAGGCGGTCGAGGCGCAGCCCGTAGCGGCGCGACTCCCGCTCCATCGCCTCGCGCCAGGACTGGCGCTCGGCCGCGGGCGCCGCCGCCAGGCTGATCGCCACCGCGCCGGCAATCATGACGAGCGAGCCGGCGATGATGAGCGCGCGCGACTCGGCCGCGTGCCCGGCGAGTTCGCCGAACACCAGCGCGCCCCAGGCGAGCCCCCAGAGCTGGTTGGTGTTTGAAAGCGGAATGCCACGCCCGATGCCGATGTATTTCGCCGCGTATTGCTGGAACAAATCCCCCAAGACCCAACAGAAGCCGCCGAGAAACAGCCAGAAAAGCGCCGGGCGCGCGAGCGCCAGTTGCTCGCGGAGCGGCGCGAGGCCGCCGAGAAAAATCACCGCGAGCAGAGACATGGTGATGAGCTCGCCGACCGTGAAGATGGTGACGAACGAAAGCGGGTTCATGCCGCTCAGGTAGGCTTTGCGGTAGGGAATGTACATCGTCCCCCAGAGCAGCCCGGCGCCCAGCGCGGCGAGCAAGCCGGCCGTAGCGCGGTGCGGCTCTTCGGCGGAGTGCGCGGCGGAGGCGATGCCGAGAAACGTGGCGCCCACGACGATGGCCACCGCGCCGCCAACCACCTTCAGCCAGCCCGAAGGGCCCGCGCCCCGCAGCTCGCGAAACAGCAGCCAGCCCCAGAAAAGGCCCACCAGACTGTTCGTGTTCCAGAGCGGAAAGGCAACGGAGAGGCCCACGTCGCGGATGGCGAACACCGTGAGCGTGTTCGCGACCACCCAGATGGCTCCGGCGAGCACCGCCCAGACCACCAGGTGCGGCTTCTCGATGAGATCGTGAAAGACATAGCCCGTTCCCTTCATGAGCGTGGGGAGCGTCCAGCGCGCCGTGAAGACTCCGGCGACCATGGCGAGCGAGATCAGGAAGGGGGAAAGCCCCAGCGTGACGAGTTTGGTGGGCGCTTCGGCGGCGCCGAGCCAGGCGCCCGCCGCCAGCCCGCACACGACTCCCAGCGCGTGCAGCGAACGCGCCGTGGTGCGGGGGATCGTTTCGAGTTCGGTGGCCATGCGATGAAGGCGTTTGCCGCGCGAGCCGGAAGGGCGGCGTCGAGCCACCGCTACTTCAAATACGCGAGCAGAGCGATGCCGAACGCCAGCACCGCGACCGGAATCCAGAAATGGATGTCGGTCACAATCGCCGCAAAAACATTCGGCCTTCCGCCGGAATTGGAACCCCTCTGGCTTGACAAGCGATAGCCCCTCGCCTAACGTCGCGGGGATTGTACATCAAGCGAGCGGAAGCCGGAGGCCCATGAAAACTTATCGAATTGCGCTTCTGCCCGGCGACGGCATCGGCAAGGAAGTGGTGCCCGCCGGTGTGCGCGTGCTCGAGGCCGCGGCGCGCGGCGAGTTCCGGCTGGAGTTCACCTCATTCGACTGGGGCTGCGAACTTTACCTTCGCACCGGGCGCATGATGCCCGAAGACGGTCTCGAGCGGTTACGGCCGCTCGACGCCGTCTATCTCGGCGCCATCGGCGACCCGCGCGTGCCCGACCACATTTCGCTCCGCGAACTGCTGCTCAAAATCCGTTTCAATTTCGACCTCTACGTCAATCTCCGTCCGGTCGAGATCTTCCCCGGGATCGAATCGCCGCTGCGCGGCAAGACCGCGGCCGACATCAAGATGCTCTTCGTGCGCGAGAACACGGAAGGCGAATACTGCGGCCTGGGCGGGCGGTTCAAGCGCGGAACGCCGGAGGAAGTCGCCATTCAGCACTCCGTGTTCACGCGACGCGGTACGGAGCGCATCCTGCGTTACGCTTTCGAACGGGCGCGCGGGCGGCGGAAGCGTCTGGCGAGCGCGACGAAATCCAACGCCATGCAGTACACGATGGTGATGTGGGACGAAGTGCTGCGCGAGGTGGCGCGCGAGTATCCGGACGTGGCAGTCGCGAACTACCACGTGGACGCGCTCGCGGCGCGGATGATTACCCATCCCGAATCGCTCGACGTGGTGGTCGGCTCAAACCTCTTCGCCGACATCCTCACGGACCTTGGCGGGGCGCTCCAGGGAAGCCTGGGACTGGCGGCCAGTGCGAGCCTCAATCCCGTCGAGCGGCTGGGACCGCCGGTGTTCGAGCCGGTGCACGGCAGCGCGCCGGACATCGCCGGGCGCGGCATCGCCAATCCCATCGCCGCCATCTGGACGGCTTCGCTGATGATGGAGCACCTCGGAGAGCGCGCGGCGGCGGAGCGCATCATGAAAGCGCTGACCGCGGTGACAGGCGAGGGCCGCGTGCGCACGCCCGACCTCGGCGGCTCGGCGACGACGGAGGAGTTTGCGTCGGCGGTGGTCGCGAAAATCTGATGCTCACCGCAGAGGCGCAGAGAGCGCGGAGGAGCGAGTCAGTTTTCCTCGGGTCATGGGTTCAATGAATGAAACGGCGCCTGGAAGAATGACCACGCGGTTCACCAACGAAGAGGCTACCGGAACGTCAGCCAGGTAACGCCGTAGCCGTTCAGCGTAACCGCGACCCGTGAGGCGGGAGAAATCGCCTGCGGCGCCGGGCCGGTGGCCGGGTTGGTTTGAGCGTCGAGGGTCAGTCGCGTCGCTTCCGTGAACGGCCCCCACGCTGAAGTGTCCACCACGATCGTCCTTGGCGCGCCCGGACCGTTGTTGTCGGAAGTGTTCGCGACGGCGCGGTTCGCAATCATCACCACCAGCGTTCCGTCGTCTCCGAGGGTCGCCAGCGCCTCGACCGAATCCGCGTCCGTGACTTCCAGCGCCAGCCGGTCCGAACCCGGCGGCGAGGGATAGAACCGCGCCAGCCAGTAGTCCACCCAGTAGCTCAGTTGGGTCTGGCCCGTCGCGTGGTCCACCTCGCCAAATTGAATGTCCGAATTGAAACTCCAGTGGTGGAAGCCGCGAACGCCCGCCTGCGCGAACTGCGAGAAGACGTAGGGACGCCACGCGGCAAAGAAGGCGCTCGAACCGCGCAGGTCGTGCGCGAAGGGTAGTCCTGTGCAAACCGAGACCCCGTTGTTCGACCAGTCGGCGTTGACGTTGTTCTCCGTGACCCAGACGGGGACATTCGCGAGTGCGGGATGCGACTGCAACTGAGAGTAGATGTAGTTAATGTGCTCGACGAATCCCGGAACCGTCGAGAACACCTGGCGGTCGGAGTCGCGACGGTCGCAGGAAGAGTAATAATGCGTCGCCAGCACGTCCACCTGCGCCGTGACCTGCGAAACGAACGGCGGAAGGTATCGTTGCGGCTCGTCGCCCCAGTCGGAGAGCTCGACCGCGCAGAGCTTGATCGTGGGGTCTTCGCTGAGCATCGCCGGCACGACGACGTTGTAGAGCCGCACGTATTCGTCGGGCGTCAGATTGTTGATGTTGGGCTCGTTGTAGATGCCCCAATAGGTAATCGGCCAGGGGCTCGGCGACTGGTGGAAATTGCCTTCGCCGTCCGTAAAGCCGCCGGTGTTGTAGTACTTCACGAGCCGCGCGCTGTAATCGGCTAATTCCTGGAAGGTCAGGTCGCGCAGGCGGCCGTCCGGGGTGTACATGAAGTCCGGCCCGCGCGCGATCTGAAACTGCGGGCTGTGATCGGCAACCGTAAAGATGGGCGCGACGATGCGGTCAAGAAACGTGAAGTCCCATGACGCCGGCGTGCGCTGCGGAATGTCCCGTTCGAGCGGCTGAAGGCGCACGTGCCGCGGACGCAGTTCTTCAAGCAGCACGGTCTTTTCCGGAAAGCGCACGAAGAAATCGTCGGTCCACGAAGCGGGCTGGAACGAAGTGGACATGAACATGTCAATCCGCCCCGTGGTGGCCGTGCCGAGGCGCGCGATGATGGCGACGAGGAGCGAGAAGTCCGCCAGGCCCGTTGAGACGCCGTCCGAGGCGCGCAGGCGCAAGCTGTAAGTCCCGGCGGGCCCCGCGGCGGCCGTAAACGTGATCTTTCCGGTCGAGCCCGTCCCGGGATGCTCGATTTCGGCCGAAACGCCGGCGGGAAGAATCGTCAGGATGGACAGCGTCACGGAGCGTGACGTTCCCGCCGGACGGGTGACCGTGACCTCGAGCGTCGCGGGCGAGCCATCCTGGAGAACTTGCAGCGTGGCCGGAGAAAGCTGGAGCACGAGTGGTGGGGGTGGGGGCTCCGTGAAACTTTCATTGCCGCATGAGGCGGCGAGAATGGCCAGAGCGAGTGAAACCACGGCTGCGGACTGGAATGCACGAGGCACGGGTCCCCCAGAAGAATAACCCGGGCTCAGCCTACCCTCCGTGCGCAAGGGAAACAAGAGACAGAACGTCGCTGGCTACAACGGGGGACGCGCTCAGTAACCTTCGAGCGAGGCTTCCGGCGCTTGGGCATCACTCTTCTTTGCGGCACGATCCATGCGGCGGACGTAGTCGATGACAATCGCAATCATCCCCACGAGGAACACGGGGAGCGACCAGGGTGTGGGCCGCGCTGTCGAGTCGAGCCCTGCGCGAATGAGGTCGCGAATGATCGAGGCAAAGAGGAAACTGAACAGGGCCGCCATCCAGCCGCACAGGTCGGAGAGCAGCGGCATCACCCGCTCGCGGGCTTCGGGCGGATAATCGCTCAGCCTGCGCCAGCCGAGATTCACCAGGCCCGGCGCGCGCCGCCCGAGCGCAGGAATGGCGAGAATCAGCAGCGACGCGCCCACCTGCACGGCGAGCAGGACCCACAGCATTTCCGGTTCTTCCCATCCTCTGATTTGGCCCGAAAAATCGAACCTCGACGGAATACGCTCCGGGAGCGAAGGCATTGCCCGGTGGATTCCGTGCAGCGAGAAGACGGCGAGCAGGAGAACGAATAAACGGGCCATCGCATTGACTCCGGAAAGATTCTACACCCCGGAGTTGCGAGCAGGGCCGGGAAACGCGGCAGGTCATTCTGCCCGACGGAGCATTTCCCGAGTACAATGGCGCCATGGCGGACGCCAAAGCCGCGCGCGCGGCGGCGCTCAAAAAAGTGCCCATCTTTTCCGACCTCTCGGAGCGCGAACTCGATTTCCTGGCCGCGCGCGCCGTGACGCACAAGCTGGAAGCCGGAAAGCTGATCTTCAGCGAAGGCGAGCCCTGTGAAGGACTCTACGTCATCGAGTCGGGGGCCGTGAAGATCTACAAGACTTCCGCGGGCGGGCGCGAGCAGGTGCTGGCCGTGGAAGGTCCGGGCGGCTCGGTCGCGGAGCTTCCGGTATTCGATGGCGGGCCCTATCCGGCTTCAGCCGCGACGCTCAGCGAGGCGAGCGTTATCTTCGTCAGCAAGCGCGATTTCCAGACGCTCTGCACCCAGCACCCCGAGGTGGCCTTGAAAGTTCTGAAGGTGTTGGGCTCGCGGCTGAGGCGCCTGGTGGGCGTGATCGAGGAACTTTCCTTCGCTACCGTGCGGCGCCGCCTGGCGCGACTGCTGGTGCGCCTGGCCGCGCGGCGCGGGAAACGCACCCCGCGCGGCGTAGAGTTGACGCTCACTTCCAGCCATCAGGACCTCGCCGCCCATATCGGAACGGTGCGCGAACTGGTCTCGCGCAACCTGAGCCGCTTTCAGGCGCAAGGGCTCATCCGGATGGAAGGGAAGAAAATCCTCATTCCACAACTCGAGGCGCTCAAGGCGGAAGCCGAGGGAGACGAATAACCGGCTCAGAACGCCAGCGCCTGGTCGAGGTCGGCGAGGAGGTCTTCGACGGCTTCGACGCCCACTGACAGCCGCACCAGCCCGTCGGTAATGCCGACGGCCAGCCGCTGCTCGCGCGGCACCGCGCGATGGCTGGTCGAAGCCGAGTGGACGATCAGCGAGCGCGTGTCGCCGAGGCTCGCGGCGCGCGCGAAAATCTTGACGCGGTCCATCACCTTTTTGCCCGCTTCGTAGCCGCCCTTCGCCTCAAAGCTGATCATCGCTCCGAAGCCGCGCATCTGCTTTTTGGCCAGCTCGTGGCCGGGATGCGAGGGGAGGCCGGGATAATTCACCCGCTCGACGCGCCGGTGCGCGGCGAGAAACTCGGCCACCTTCTGCGCGTTCGCGCAGTGCGCGGGCATGCGCAGGTGGAGCGTGCGGATGCCGCGCAGGATGAGCCAGGCGTTGAAGGGGCTCATCACGCCGCCGAAATCGCGCAGGACGTCGCGCGAAAGCTGCGCGATATAGTCGCGCGGACCGATGGCCAGCCCGCCCATCGCGTCGCCGTGGCCGCAGAGATATTTCGTCGCCGAATGCACGGAAACGGTCACGCCGAGCTTGAGCGGCTGCTGGAGCGCCGGGCTGGCAAACGTGTTGTCGATCATCGAAGGGATGCCGCGCGACCGCGCCAGCGCCGCCAGCGCCGCGAGGTCCAGCACCTCGAGCACGGGATTGCTCGGCGACTCCAGGTAGAGCAGCTTGGTGTTCGGCCGAAAGGCTTTCTCGAAATCCTCCACGCGCGTGGACTCGACGAAAGTTGTGGACGCGCCGAAGCGCGGGAGCTTTTCGGCGAGGAAGTGGTGTGCCGCGCCGTAGAGAGACCGCGAGGAGACGACGTGGTCGCCCCCGCGGACGTAAGCGAGAATCGCCGAGGAGATCGCCGCCATTCCGCTCGCGAAGGCGAGCGCGGCCTCGCCGCCTTCCAGCGCCGCCACCTTTTCTTCGAGCGCGCGCAGCGTGGGATTGCCGTAGCGCGTGTACATGTAGCCGAATTTCTCTTCGCCGTACACGGCGGCCATCTCGTCGGAATCGGCGGAAACGAACGTCGTGGACTGGTAGATGGGTGTGTCGAGCGCGCCGGTCACGCGGCAGGGAGCTTCGCCCGCGTGGACGGCGAGAGTTTCGAAGCGCAGCTTTTCCGGCATCGTGGCACCTCGGCGGCCGGCGTCGGAGGCCGGCGCGGGACACGTCAGAGTAACCCCGCCGGCTTCCCGGGGAAAGAGCCAGTTCGCGAACCGCCGAAAGAGTCAATGGCGCGCCGGGAGTGACGAACCGCGCGAAAGGCCGAGCGGGGGCAATTGGGCACGCTTGACATCACGCAGCGAAACGACTACAGATTGACTATCGAAGGACACGAAGTTCGCGGGGGTGCTCTATGGCCTACTGTCCCGAGTGCGAAGCGGCGATCGACGTCGAAGAGGATGACGTCGAAGAAGGCCAGACGCTCGACTGCCCCGAGTGCGGCGCAGAACTCGAAGTCGTCAACACGAATCCCCTGGAGCTGGATGTCGTTTCGGAGGAAGAGGAAGAAGATGACAGTGAAAACGGCTCCTGGTGAATCTGAAGCGATCGCGGGCCTTGCCGTGGCGCCGGTTCGAAAGGCCGGACGCGGCGGTGCGCTGCTACTGGTTGTGGTTTCCCTCGTTGTGGCGCTCGCCGTCCTGCCGGTGGCGGCAAAAGAAAAGAAGCCGCAGAAGCAACTCTCCGGCACCGTGCTCGACGGCGACGACAATCCCATCGACGGCGCGGCGGTGACGCTCACCGACCTGACCACGGGAAAGAAGATCGCTACGTACACGGACCGGGAAGGCCGATACCTTTTTGCCGAACTGGAAGTGACGCGCGACTATGAAGTGCAGGCCACTTATCAGGGCGTGAGTTCGCGCGCCCGCAGACTGAGCCAGGTCGATCCCCGCAACCGCATTGTCTTCCACTTGAGAATTCCGCCCGAAGACGAAGAACCCTGACAGCGCGCGCCAGCGGGTGTTCAGGCCGTCTCCAGTGAGCCCGGCGGCACGCGCACGGCGATCGCGCGGGGCAGCGCCTCCAGCGTGGCCGGGAGTTCCTGCAAGAATTCTCCGTCCGCAAAAAGCTCCAAACGATCCTCCGAAGCCAGCGTCACTCGCGTCGTCTGGAAGTAAACGACACGCGGATGACGCAGGTGCTCGCCGCGGTAGGCGCGCGGGACCCAGCGCAGCAATTCCATCAGGCCCATCGGCGGGACGATGCAGACGTCGAGCAGACCGTCGTCGAGCCGGGCGCGGGGCGTGATGCGCACGCCGCCGCCGTAACGCGCGTTGTTCGCCACCACGGCAAACAGCGCTTCGCCCCGGAAGCTCTGCCCCTCCGCTTCCAGGCGCAGCAGGTTGGAGCGCGAGCGTCCCAGGCAGCGGAGGATGGCCCAAAGATACGCCGGGCGCCCGCGCAGCCAGGTGACGCTCTCGTTGGCGTAGCGGTTGACCACGGAATCGAAGCCCGCGCCCGCCACGCCCGCGCAAAGGCGCTTGCCGACGCGCACGACGTCCATCCGCCTCAACGCGCCCCCGACCGCCACGCGCGCCGCCTTGCGCGCGTCCGCCGGAATTCCGAGCCCGCCGGCAAGGTCGTTTCCCGTTCCGGCCGAGATCAGCGCCAGCGGGACGTCGCTGCCGAGCAGGCCGTTCAGAACGTGATGGTGCGTGCCGTCGCCGCCCACGGAGACCAGCGAAGCGGGCTTTTCCCTCGCGGCTTCGCGCGCGAGCTCCACCAGATGCTGGGGCGAGCGGCTCTCGCGGACGACCACCTCAACGGCGAGCAGACGCCACTCGTCGCGCGCGCTTTCGAGCACGCGCCGCGCCTGGCCACGTCCTGCCGCGGGATTGAAAAGCACGGTGAGCTTCACGCCGCGGCGGTCAAGATGGCAGAGTCGGACGCGGGGAGTCAAGCGGCAACGCTCGCGCCGTTTTTCCCGTCTCCCTCCCCCGGCTTTTCGATTACACTCGCGGGGCTAACGCGGGTGTCAGGCTCCCGGAGTCGGGCCAGGCCTGGCGGCTTCGGGATCCTGACAACTGACACCCGACACCGGGCACCTCCTCATGTGCGGCGTCTGCGGCGTTTACAATTTCGGGACGCGCGAGCCGGTGGACCGCGCGGCGCTCCAGCGGGCCACGGACCGCATGGCGCATCGCGGCCCGGACGACCAGGGATTCTACCAGGACGGCGACCTGGGCCTCGGCAATCGCCGCCTCAGCATCATTGACCTTCCGGGCGGCCATCAGCCGCTTTCCAACGAAGACGGGACGCTCTGGATCACGTTCAACGGCGAGATCTACAACTACCGTGAACTGCGCGAGGAACTCGGCGCGCGCGGCCACCGCTTCCGCACCTCGAGCGATACCGAAGCGATCGTTCACCTGTATGAGGACGAAGGACTGGACTTTGTCGAGCGCCTGCGCGGGATGTTCGCGTTTGCGCTCTGGGACGGGCGCGCGCGCCGCCTGGTGCTGGCGCGCGACCGGATCGGCGTGAAGCCGCTGTTCTACCGGCAGGAGCCGGGGAGGCTGGTGTTCGCGTCTGAACTTCGGGCGCTGCGCGAACTCTGCCGGCAGCCGCTCGAACTCGACGCGCAGTCGGTGTACGACTTTTTCGGTTTTCGCTACGTTCCGGCTCCCGGGACGTTCTATCGCGGCGTCGAAAAACTGCTTCCCGGGCATCTGCTGATTGCGGATGCCTCGGGCGTGCGGGTCCGGGCCTATTGGGACGTCCCGCCCGAAGAAGAGGAGTCGCGCGGCGCCGAGGAATACGCGCGCGCCGTCGTCGAGCACCTGCGCGAGTCGATTCGGCTGCGGCTGATTTCCGACGTGCCGCTGGGCGTTTTTCTGAGCGGCGGCGTGGACTCGACCGCGGTCGTCGCCTTCATGGCCGAGCAGGGCGCGCGGCCGCTGCGCACGTTTTCGGTGGGCTTCGAAGAAAAGGAGTTTGACGAGCTTCCCTTCGCGCGGCTGGTGGCCAGGCATTTTCGCACCGACCATCACGAAGTCGTGCTGCGCGCCCGCGACCTTTCCGAAGACCTTCCCAACCTGATCGAATTTCGCGACGAGCCGGTGGCCGAGCCCTCCGATGTGGCGCTCTACCGCCTGGCGCGCCGCGCCGCGGAAAGCGTGAAGGTGGTGCTGGCCGGTGAAGGCGGAGACGAGCTTTTTGCGGGCTACCCCAAGTACGCCGCCGACCGGCTCGCCGGACTGGTTTCCGCGCTGCCGCAGGAAATGACGCGCGCCATCGTGCGCTGGCTGCCCTACGCGCAGCGGCGCGTGAAGCTGGCGCTCGAAGCGCTTTCGATTCCGGACGAGGCGGAGCGCTCGGCCACCTGGTTCGCCTCGTTTTCGCGCGCGGAGCGTGAAGCGCTTTTTGCGCGCGAGTTCCTCGAGCAAGTGGACCCGGGACATCCGGCGCGCGTCTTCGCGCAGTATCTGGAACGCGTCAAGGACCGGCCGCCGCTCAAGCGCATGCTCTACGCCGACCTGAAGGTCTGGCTGCCCGACAACCTCCTGCTGCGCGGCGACCAGATGACCATGGCCGCTTCGATTGAGGAACGCGAGCCGTTCCTCGATCACAAACTGGTGGAACTCGCCGCGCGCATTCCCAGCCGGCTGCTCGCCCGTGGCTTTCGGACCAAGGTGCTTCTGAAGCAGGCGCTCAAACCGCATCTGCCGCCGCAAACGCTCCGCCGCCGCAAAGTGGGCTTCGCCGTGCCAGTCGGTTTGTGGTTTCGCAAGTCGCTCAAGTCGCTGGTGGGTGATCTGGTGTTCTCGCCGGAAGCGCAGTCGCGCGGCTTCTTCAACCGCGAGGCGATGGAGCGCTACTTCCAGGAACACTTCGACGGCGTCCACGACCGGCAGAAACAATTGTGGGCGCTGGTGAATTTTGAGCTGTGGTGCCGGAGCAAAGGGCGAATGGCGAGTAGCGAATAGTGAATAGAGAAGAGCAGCCGCGGACGGCAATCAGCTCGTTTGGGGAGCAAAGCGTCATGGTCAGCGAGGTCCGAACCTATCGAGACCTCAAGGTTTGGCAGGAGGCGATGAGGGTTGCTGAAAAGTGTTGCGTCCTGACGGGAGAGTTTCCGAAGGAGGAACTCTACGGCATGACTTCTCAGGTCCGGCGGGCGGCCGCCTCCCTAGCAGCCAACATCGCTGAAGGACATGGAAGAGACAGCCGTGGCGATTTCATCCGTGGCCTTCGTGTGGCCCAGGGCTCGCTGAAGGAGCTGGAAACGCATCTTATCCTGGCGCAACGGATCGGAATGGTATCTCCGAAGTCTGTGACGGCGATTCTTGGGCCTTGTGAGTCGCTCGGCAAAATGCTTCGCGCATTGATCCGTTCGCTTCGAAGCAGCACCGGTGGACGGCCGCGAAACTAGTAGGATTACCCTACTCACTATTCGCCATTCACTATTCGCTGTAGTGAAAAGAGAAAAGAATCGTGGGCAATGGGACAACCGCAGTGCTGATCGTCGTTGAAAACCTTCCCGTGCCCTTCGACCGGCGTGTCTGGCAGGAGGCCTGCGCGCTGCGCGACGCGGGCTATCGGGTCTCGGTGATCTCTCCGAAGGGGAAAGGGTTCGAGAAGAGTTACGAGAAGCTCGAAGGGGTTGAGATTTACCGGCACCGCCTGTGGGAGGCCTCGGGGCCGCTCGGCTACGTTCTGGAATACGCCTGGGCGCTCGCGGCGGAGTTCTGGCTGGCGCTGGGAGCTTACGACCGCACGCACTTCCGCGTCCTGCACGCCTGCAACCCGCCGGACACGATTTTTCTGATCGGGCTCTTCTTCAAAATTTTCGGCGTGCGCTTCATCTTCGACCATCACGACCTCTGCCCGGAGCTTTTTGAGGCCAAGTTCCGCAAGCGCGGATTCTTCTACCGCCTCGTGCTGCTCGCCGAACGGCTGACGTTTCTGAGCGCCGACGTGTCCATCGCGACGAACGAGTCTTACCGGGAAGTCGCCCTGGCGCGCGGCTGGATGGATTCCGAGCGCGTCTTTGTGGTGCGGAGCTGCCCGGACCTTGCGCGGGTGCGGCTGGGGCCGCCGCGCGAAGAATTGAAGGAAGGCCGGCGGTTTCTGGTGGTCTATCTGGGCGTGATGGGCCCTCAGGAAGGTCTGGACCTGTTGCTGGAATCCCTCGAACATCTGGTGGAAAGGGAAAACCGGCGCGACACTTTGTTTGTCTTGGTCGGCGGAGGAACCGAGCTGCCGCGCCTGCGCAAGCTGGCGGAGAAGAAAGGGCTGGGGGAATTTGTTCGGTTCACCGGGCGCCTTCCGGATGCGGAACTCGCCGAATACCTTTCGACGGCCGATGTTTGCGTTGCGCCCGATCCGAAGAATCCCATGAACGACAAGTCCACGATGAACAAAATTCTCGAGTACATGGCCTACGCGCGGCCGGTGGTGCTGTTTGATTTGACGGAAGGGCGCCGCTCGGCCGGCGACGCGGCGCTTTACGCGCGGCCGAATGATCCTGCGGACTTCGCCGCCAAAATCCGCACCCTTCTCGATTCCGAAACCCTTCGACATCATCTGGGGCAGGCGGGAAGGCGGCGCATCGAGGAGAGTCTGAACTGGGAAGTGGAAAAGCATTCGCTTCTGGCGGCTTACGCGAAAGCGTTGGAGCCGCGCTGAATGGGAGGTCATGACGCAGGCGACGCCCCGGCCGGAACGAGCGTCTCGGAACGAAGCCCCGCCTTCGGCGATGGCGCGCTACTGCGCGCGCCTGCTGAGCGGGCGGCTGGAGAAGCCTGAACTTTCGACAGGCGTTCTCGTGGGGTGCGGAACGGGAGACGAAGTGGTTCACCTGCGAGGGAAACTCGAAAGCGCCAGAATTTTCGGCGCGGACGTCGAGAATCGCTTTTCGCGTATCGCCCGCGCCGAACGTTGCGTCCTGATGGCCGACGGCCAGTCGCTTCCTTTCGCGGACGCGAGCTTTGACTTCGCCGCGGCCATTCACTCCCTCGAGCACGTCCGCGACCCGCAGCGGTTGCTCGCAGAAGTGGGACGGGTGCTGAAGCCCGGCGCGTGGTTCTTTCTGGGCGTTCCCAACAAATCGCGCCTGGTCGGCTACGTCGGCTCCCACGACGCCACGACCTGGCAGAAGATCTCTTACAACCTCACCGACTATGCCGCGCGCCTGCGCGGGCGATTTGAAAACGAGCTGGGCGCCCACGCCGGCTACCGCGCGGATGAACTGCTCGCGCTACTGGGAATGTTCTTCCCGCTCGTCGAACTCCGGACCGAAGATTACCTGCGCTTCAAGTACGGCGGAAGGATTCCCGGTTTTCTGCTCGACCTGCTCCTTTCGCGCCGCGCGCTGAACTGCACGGCGCCCGCGCACTACGCCCTCTGCCGCCGAGGTTCGTAACGGAATACTGATCCCGTTCGCGGCCGTCGGAAGTCTCGAAGTGCAGAGGTCCTTCGTCGGTCGCCGCCCTTCGACATCGCTCCCTTCGACTGTGCTCGGGGACGGTGAGCGAAGTCGAACCCTCAGGGCCGTGAGCCTGTCGGACCGCGGCGACTTCCTCAGGATGACAGCGCCTGAGTTTTCGCGTCTCCATCGCCCTTAACTGGCACCGCGGCCGGAGAGGACGACGGGGATTGTTTTCAGCAGAATTTTGCAGTCGAGCGAAGGCGACCAGTGGTCAATGTATTCGAGATCGAGTTCCATCCAGCGGCGGAAGCTGAGTTCGTTGCGCCCCTCGAGCGCCCACAGGCAGGTGAGCCCGGGAAGCATGCGGAGCCGGCGTCGCTGCCACGGCTCGTACTTTTCCACTTCTTCCGGAAGCGGCGGGCGCGGGCCCACAAACGACATCTCGCCCTTGAGGATGTTGACGAGCTGCGGCAACTCGTCGAGGCTGAAGCGGCGCAGGAACCGCCCGAGCGGCGTGGCGCGCGGGTCGCTTTGGATTTTGAAGACCGGCCCGTCCATTTCGTTGAGCGCCTCAAGTTCTTCGCGGAGCAGGTCGGCGTCGGCGCGCATGGAACGGAACTTGTACACGGTGAACTTCCGTCCGCCGAGCCCGCAACGTGTCTGGCGATAGAGCACGGGGCCTTTCGAAGTCGCCTTGATGAGCACCGCGATCACCAGCATGAGCGGCGAAAGGAGAACCAGCAGCGCGAGGGCGAGCAGAAAATCGCTGGCGCGCTTGAGCAGCAGAAGGTATTCGTTGGCGGGCGTGGTCGTAAACGTGAGCAGCGGAATCTCGCGCAGGCGCTCGAGATAGACCTTCGAGGTGACGTGCGGAAAAAAGCTGAGCAGGACGCGCGTCTTGACGCCTTCTTCCTCACAGGCGAGGAACGTGCCTCCGAGTTTTTCCAGATCGTCCTTGGAAACGGCGAAAATCACCTCGTCCACCACGTGCTGCCGGAGGAGTTCGGGGATTTTTTCAAGATCGAAGACGGGATAAGTCTGCTTCAAGCCTCCTCCGCCGATTTCGCGCTCGGCGCCCGTCCGCACCCGGGCAAAGCCCAGCAGGCGCAGACCGCGTCGAGCGTAGGCTTCGAGGTGGCGAGCGATTTCCAGCGCCTCGTCCGTCAACCCCACGATCAGGAAGTGCCGGTACGCCCCGAAGGCGCCGCGCAGCGGTTCGCCGAAGCTTCGCGCGACGAGGCGAAACGCCGTCATCGCCACGAACTGGATGGCGGCGAAGAGGCCGAGCAGCAGCCGGCTGAGGTAATCGAGTTTCAGGGCAAAGGTGAAAGCAAAGAGCAGCGTCGTCGCCACGAACGCGACTTTGGCGGGATCGAAGACCGCTCGGCGGATTTCTTCCTCGCGGACCTCGCGATAGATGCCCAGTGCGAGACCGGTCAGAGCCCAGAGGCCGACAAGCAGCGAGACCAGCCAGGCGTAATGTGAGACCGGAAAGAGCGGCCGGGGCGAGAGGAAGTCGGAGCGGATCCAGTGCGCCAACGCGAAGCTCGCGAGCGCGAGCAGCGCGTCCGCCGCGAGGTACAGGGCGCCGACCATTCGGTCGTGTCGGGCAAACATGACGGACGGACCCGGGAGGTTCCCGGGCTGCACTCCTATCTTACCAGATGGCCGGAATCAATCCGGGCGCGCAACGGGGTTGAAGGCGCGCGAGGTCTGGGATAGAGTAGGCCCACCGCCAGGGCTGAAGAGGAGTCCCGCCGCGTCCGCGCGGGAAGGAGGATCGCGCGCGGTGCGGCGCGGTGAATTCTGCAAGAATCTGCAAAGCGAGGAATCCATGTCCACGACTCCAGAGACCCCTGCGGCCCCCACAGCGCCGGCTGCCGGCGCGGCACCGGCCGGCCCGCAGGCTCCGCTGCCCGTGCCCGTTGTTCTCGGCGCGATGCTGCGCTCCTTCAAGCAGGTCAGCGATCTCGTTTTTTCTCCCGGGCGACTGCCGCAGGTGGAGCAGAGCGGGCAACTGGTCCCCGTGAAAATTCCGGGAGTGAACGTGCTGACGGCGGAAGACACCGCCCGCATCGCCGCGCACCTGATCGGCACGAACAAGCAGGCGATGGAGAAGCTGCGGAGCGAGGGTTCCTGCGACATCTCCTACAGCCTGCCGCGCATGTCGCGGTTCCGCGTCAACATTTTCACGCAGCGGGGCACCTGCGCGATCGTCATGCGCGTCATTCCCAACGCGATCCCGGATTTCCAGGCCCTGGGTCTGCCCGCGCACCTGGCGGAAATCGCGCACCTGAAAAACGGCATCGTGCTCGTGACGGGGCCGACCGGATCGGGAAAATCCTCGACGCTGGCCGCCATTCTGAATCGCATCAACGAAGAGAAGGCGATCCACATCATCACCATCGAGGACCCCATCGAATTCCTGCATCCCCACAAGAAGGCCACCATCCACCAGCGCGAGCTTTACAGCGATACGCCGACGTTCGCCCTGGCGCTGCGCGCCGCGCTGCGCCAGGCGCCGAAAGTGATCCTGGTGGGCGAGATGCGCGACCGGGAGACCATCGAGATTGCGCTCGAAGCTGCCGAGACCGGCCACCTGGTCTTTTCGACGCTGCACACGATTGACGCCTCGAAGACGGTGGAGCGCATCGTGGGCGTCTTTCCGCTTTCCGACCAGCAGACCATCCGCTCGCGTTTCGCGAAGTCATTCCGCTACATCATTTCGCAGCGCCTGCTGCCCCGGCGGGACGGCCTGGGGCGCGTGGCCGCGATTGAAACCCTGAAGTCCACGCTGCGCACGCGCGAGTATCTGGAAAAGGGCGAGATGGAAGGCCGCACACTGCTCGACGCCATGCGCGACGGCTCGCTGGAAGGGATGCAGCATTTCGACGGAGAGATTGAGAAGCTGATCCGCTCCGGCGTGGTGGATTTCGAGACCGGTGTCAGTTACGCCACCAATTCCGGCAACCTGCGGCTGGAGCTTGCGGACTTCGAACCGCCGCCCCCCATCGAAACGGCCGGGTAGCCCGGAACGAGTGGCGTTCGGTGATTCCGAGCGACGTTCGGACCGTTTCCGGGCGCCTCGAGACGGCAGCGCGCAACCGTGGCCCTCGCATTTTTCATCGTTCTGGCCGTGTTGATCTCCATCCAGAGCATTGGCGCTCTGGTGGACGGCTACCGCTTTCGGCGGTTCGTGCGGCGGCGTCTGCGCGTGCCGCCGCTCGATTACCACCCGCGCGTCACGGTCATCCTTCCCTCAAAAGGTGTGGACGCGGGATTTGAGGAAAACGTCCGCGCGTTTCTCGACCAGGACTATCCCGGCTACCAGGTCATCTTCAGCGTGGCCTCGACGAAAGACCCTGCGCACGCGGCGCTCGCGGCGATGCTCGAGCGGGAAGGCGCGCGCCTGGAGGCGCGAGGCGTGCGCGCCTCGATCGTTGTGGCGGGGTTTTCCGACGAGCGCGGCGAGAAGGTGCACAACCTGCTTCAGGCGCTCGGCGCGCTGGACGCCGCGACGGAAGTCCTTGCTTTTGCGGACGTGGACGCGCACCCGAGGAAGGACTGGCTTCGCGCGCTGGTTTCGCCCCTCTGCGACCCCGAAGTGACAGTGAGCACCGGGTTCCGCTGGTACCTGCCGGGCGAGTCGTTGGCTTCGCAGCTCCGGGCCGCGTGGGACACGTCCATTGCCACGATGCTGGGCGAGCACCGCCAGAATTTTGCCTGGGGCGGTTCCATGGCGCTCCGCGTGAGTGATTTCCGCCGCCTTCGCATCGCCGAGAAATACTGGGCGCGCACGGTGAGCGACGATTACGGCGTCACGCG
>CAZKXX010000075.1:0-19563 GCA_964556705.1 uncultured Acidobacteriota bacterium | reverse complement strand
CCCCCTGCCCGAGGTTCGCGATTTCGTATTCGTGGTTGTCGAAGAAAGCGAGGAAGCGGTAGTAGTCCTTCTGCGAAAACGGGTCGTACTTGTGGTTGTGGCACTGCGCGCAGGCGAGCGTGGTGCCGAGCCACACCGTCGCCGTGGTGTTCACGCGGTCGAGCAGCACGTCGAAGCGCGCTTCCTCGTTGTCCACGCCGCCTTCCTGGTTGAGCTGCGTGTTGCGATGGAATCCCGTGGCGACGAGCTGCTCGACGCTGGGGTTCGGCAGCATGTCGCCGGCAATCTGCTCGATGGTGAAATCGCGGAACGAGAGGTCGCGGTTCAGCGCGTCAATCACCCAGTCGCGCCACTTCCAGGCGACGCGCAGGCCGTCCTTCTCGAATCCGTGCGAGTCGGCGTAGCGCGCCATATCGAGCCACGGGCGCGCCCAGCGCTCGCCGTAGTGCGGCGAAGCGAGCAGGCGGTCCACCACGCGCTCGTAGGCGTCGGGACGCGTGTCGGCGAGAAACGCTTCGACCTCTTCGGGAGTCGGCGGCAGGCCGATCACGTCGAGCGAAACGCGCCGCAGGAGCGTCGCGCGGCCGGCTTCGGGCGAAGGCTCAAGTCCTTCGGCTTCCAGCCGCGCCAGCACGAAGGCGTCAATCGGATTGCGCACCCACCGGGCGTTCCCGACCCTGGGAATTTCCGGCCGCACGGGCTTGCCGTACGCCCAGTGCGTCGAGCGCGGGC
Organism: uncultured Acidobacteriota bacterium; assembly: GCA_964556705.1. Lineage (GTDB taxonomy): Bacteria > Acidobacteriota > Terriglobia > UBA7540 > UBA7540 > CAZKXX01. The sequence goes on along the minus strand of CAZKXX010000075.1, from coordinate 18,831 downwards.
CCGCGCCGGCTCCCGCGTCTTTCGAAAGCTGATCGATCCAGGCGCGGATGAGCGCGATCTGCTCTTCTCCGAGCGGGTGATCTCCGAGCGGCATCTGCGGTTCGAGTTCGCCGGTCAGTCTCTTCACCAGCGGACTCGCCGCGCCGTCGCCGGGAATCACCACGCGGCCCGAAACGCCGCCGGCGAGAACGCCTTCCAGCGAATCGAGCCGCAGGCTGCTCTGAGCGTCTCCCGGACCGTGGCAGATGGTGCAGGAAGATTCGAAGAGAGGAGAGATGTCGCGTTCGAAACTGACGGCGCCCTCGCGCGCCGCAGGATGCTGTTCGCGATCCGCGTCGCGGCCGCCGGCTTCTCCGGCCAGCGCCCAGGCGAGCGACGCCGCGAGCGCCGCGACGGCGGCGAAAACGACCGCGCGCTTCATCAACCCGGTTGCGCTCATCAGGCCGTCGGGCAAGGTGCTGCCCGCCCGTTCCAACAAATCTTCTGGAAGAAGGACCAGCCCCGTCGCGCGCTGCGTGAACCGGCAGAGGCGAACAAACCTATTTTAGTCCCGAGGCAATCGCCGCTTCAACTTCGATCCGTCCGCAATCAAGCGGACGCCATGAGCGGTGGCCGGAAAGAGCAAAATGCAGAGATCCTTCGTCCCCCCGACGAAAATCGCCGGCCGGTGGCAGGCGGGTCGGGGTCCTCAGGATGACAACCTCCGCGGGTGGCGCGGACCCGCCGAGGTGGGTCTGCGTCACCCCCCTGCGACTTGTTGCCGGCCCTCCGCGGGATTATATTAAGACCCGTCCCGCCCGCGTAAGGACCGTTTGCGGGGGAGCAACCGATGGCCGTAACGATCCGCGAAGTAGCGCGCCGCGCCGGCGTTTCCACGGCCACCGTTTCACACGTCCTGAACAACACCGGCCGCGTGCGTCTGCGCACCCGCCGCGCCGTGATGGAGGTGATCCGCGAGCTGGGCTACGTGCCCAACGCCCACGCGCGCACGCTGGCGCTCGGCCACACTCACACCCTCGGCGCGATTGTCAGCGACCTGAACAATCCTTTTTTCCCGGAAGTGATCAGAGGTTTTGAAACGCGCGCGCGCGAGCTCGGCTATGAGGTCAGTTTCGCGCACACGCTTTACGAGGCGGGGCGGGAGCGCGCCGCGGCGCGGCTGATGCTCGAGCAGAAGGTGCGTGGCGTCGCCCTGCTGACTTCGCAGATCACTCCCGAAATCCTCGACCCGTTGCGCGAACGCGGTCTGGCGATGGCGTATCTCAACCACGGCACGGACGGCGAACGGCTGGAATCGCCCGGCGGCGTCGCGAGCATCCGCCTCGACCACGCGAAAAGCACGCGCGACGTGGTCCAGTACCTCTACCGCCTCGGACACCGGCGCCTCGCCTTCGCCGGCGGACGCCCCGGCATCCGTTCCTATCTCGCGCGCCTGGCGGCGTTCGAGGAGGCGCTCGGCGAGCTGGGCCTTGCGCCCGCGGCCGTGGTGGACGGCAATCAGGACGTCGAAGGGGGCTTTCGCGCCGCGCGCACCCTGGCGGCGCTGAAGCCGCGCCCCACCGCCGTCATCGCCGTCAACGATTACGCCGCGCTCGGCGTCATCCGCGGACTGCACGAGTCCGGCCTGCGCGTTCCCCAGGACGTCTCGGTCTCCGGCTTCGACCGCACCGCGCTTGCCGGCTTCCTGGTGCCCTCACTCACCACGGTGGATTTGCACCGCGACCTCATCGGCCGCACCGCCGCCGAGGCGCTGCACGAAATGATCTCGAGCGGCGGCGCCGTAGTCGGCGAATATCTCATCCCCGCCGAACTCGTTCTCGGCGAATCCACCGCCCCCGCCGCAGGAAAGAAATAGAGTCGCTCAGTCCGGAGTCGCGGAGCCGACGGCACCCGTGGTCGCGCGGGTCTGTACTCTGACCCGCGGCGTTTGCCGTTTGACCAAGAGCTGCAGCCGGCCCGCGCAGGCGGGGTCGAAAAACAGACCTGCGCTAGAGGCGCCCGCGACGTCCTGCCCCTTCCCGACCGAAAACGTCGGGCCAGGTCCTTGCGTGGTCTGCAAGGGTGGGGCGGTTGCCCAAAACTCTTACCGCAGAGACGCCCTTCGATCCCGCCGCCGGCGGGATGCGAGAAGAGGTTACCGGGAACCGGGAATCGGGAACGCCGACCGAAGAGTGCCGGCCGCCGCGCGCTCTATCGCTTCACCCGCTCGACGCGCCGGTTCTTCGCCCGGCCCTCTTCCGTTTCGTTCGTGGCTATGGGCGCGACGGGGCCGACGCGCGCTGCCTGAAGACTCGCGGCCTACTCGGGGGCGGCGCGGAGGACGAGGTCGGCGAGGGCGCGGATGAAGGCGGGCGAGTCGTTCAGGGCGGGCATCAGCTCGAACCGCGCGAGGCCGAGACGATAGGCTAGATATCGAGCCTCTATATCGACCTCGGCGAGCGTCTCGACGTGCTCGGAGACGAAGGCGACGGGCACCACCAGCACGCGCCGCGCGCCGCGCGCCGCCAGCCCGCGCAGCGCTTCCGAAAGCGACGGCTCCAGCCACTTCCCCGGCGAGACGCGGCTCTGCCAGCACAAGGAGTGCGGGTTCGGCCAGCCGCCGCGAGCCATCACCAGGCGCATCGTCGCTTCGATCTGATCGCGGTAAGGATCGCCCTGCTCGATCACCTTCAGCGGCACTCCGTGGGCGCTGAAAAGCAGATGGACGTCGGAGACCTTGGAAGCCTGGGCCGGGCGCTCGGAAGCTGCGAGCGCGGCAGTGCCGGCCGCGGCTTGGGGCGCAAATCGCTCCAAACCTTCGTTGATGCGTTCGACGAGCGCGTCGAGGTAAAGCGGGTGATCGTAGAACTCGCGAACGACGGCGGTCCTCATGGAATTTTTTCCGCGCGCCTGCCATTGGCGATGCCACTCGTTGAGACTCGAACCGGTGGTGGTTTTCGAAAACTGCGGGTAGAGCGGAAGCAAAACGATTCGGTGGAAGCCGCCGGCGACAACCTGCTCGACGGCTTCTTTGGTCAGCGGATGCCAGTAGCGCATGGCGACGAAGACGCGCGCGCCGAGCGCGTGACGCTCGCGCAATTCGCGTTCGAGGGCGCGCGCTTGCCGCTCGGTGAGCTCGCGAATCGGCGAGCGGCCGCCGATGCTTGCGTAGTGCTCCTGCGCGTGACGGGCGCGGCGGGAAGAAATCAGTCGCGCCATGGTGGGGCGCGCGAGCCGCGCGAACGGGAAGTCGATGATATCGGGATCGGAAAAGAGGTTGAAGAGAAACGGCTCGACGGCATCGAGCGAATCGGGGCCGCCGAGCTGAAAAAGGACGACTGCGAGCGACGAATTGGGGTCGATCACCGGGTTAGTAAGGATGGCCTTCTGGCGAAATTTGGTGTCAGAATACCTGAAAACGCATCCTACACGGAGTCGAAAATAATGTCCATCGAGTTGCAGGCCGCTGGCTGGATTGCCCGCTGAAAACAATCCCAAAGTGGAGGTTAAGTTACAATATCAAGCTTATTTTCAAATACTTACGGAGATGTTTCACGTGGAACATTTCCGCGCCAGCCCCCCGCAGGACACAAGGTCCGACGACTGAAACTCAAAATGTTCCACGTGAAACATTCCCCTTCCCGTCCCCACACTCTCGCCACAGCCGCTTGAATCAAACCCGCCAACCCCCTAGAATCCCAACACCATGCTCGCCGAAAGCGAAATCCTCGATCTGATCGAGCCGTTCTTCCCCAAGCCCGACTCAACCCAACTGGCCAAGCTTCTCGCCTATCTTGACCTCCTCCTGAAGTGGAACCGGAAAATCAATCTGACTTCCATCCGTTCGCCCAAGGAAGCCGTCACGCGCCACTTCGGCGAAAGCCTCTTTCTCGCGCGCCTCATCTGGCTCGACGGCCCCCTGCTCGACATCGGCTCCGGCGCGGGCTTCCCCGGCCTGGCGCTCAAAATTGCTTTTCCCGAACTCCGCGTCACGCTGCTCGAACCGGTTGCGAAAAAGCGCGCTTTCCTGAAAGAAGTCGCTCGCGCCTGCGAATTCGGCGGCGTCGAAGTGCGCGCCGAGCGGCTGGAAGATTTCGCCGCGCAGCCGGCCGCCGCAGCCAAATTCGAAGCGGCTACGTGTCGGGCGGTCGGCGACTTGCCCGCTTTGATTCCCCTCGCGGCCCGCTGCCTGAAGGACCGCGGCCTCGCCTGCCTCTGGCTCACCGACACGCAAGCCGCCGTCGCCCGCTCGCTCTCCGACTTCGACTGGCGCGAACCGGCGCGCATTCCCCTTTCCGAGTCCCGCGCGATCCTCATCGGGCAGAAGCGAGGTGAGGAGATCAAGCGGCATCGGGACTCAGGATGACAATTTCCAAAGCCCATACTGGACCAGGCATATTGGGTCCCCGCCGCCCCTCATCGCACAAGCCACGCGGCGCCACTTCCACGCAATCCGTGTCAGCTGTCCTTAGACAGGCTCAGGGCCGTGGCGGATCGCCCCCCATCCCCGTTGCGCAAACCGCGCCGGTCTGCTAGATTCTCTCAAATCCACCCGGCGGGTGAGCGTGGGCCGAGTCATCGCGATAGCCAACCAGAAGGGCGGGGTCGGGAAGACCACCACCGCCATCAACCTGAGTTCCGCTTTGGCGAGACACGACATGTGGACGCTGGTCGTGGACTGCGACCCGCAAGCCAACACCACGGGCGGGCTCGGCTTCCCCAAGGACCCCGCGCGCCGCTCGCTTTACCACGCGCTGCTGATGGACGTCCCGCTCGCCGACCTGATCCAGAAGGGTCCGGTCGACGGCCTGCATCTGGTTCCTTCCGACAAGAACCTGGTGGGCGCGACGGTCGAGCTGGTCGAGCAGCCCGAACGCGAAAAAACTCTGCGCCGCAAGCTCGAGCCGATCCGCGACCGCTTCAATTACATCCTGCTTGACTGCCCGCCGGCGCTCGACCTGCTCACGCTCAACGCGCTGGTCGCGGCCGATTCGGTCATCGTTCCGGTGCAGTGCGAGTACTTCGCGCTGGAAGGCGTCTCGGAGCTGCTCGACACGCTCATCCGCATCCGGCGCGTGCACAATCCCAAGCTCGCGGTGGAGGGAATTCTCCTCACCATGTTCGACGACCGGACGAACCTTTCGCATCAGGTGCGCGACGACCTGAAGGATTTCTTTGGCGAGCAAGTATTTAATACGTTAATACCTAGAAACGTTCGTCTCGCCGAAGCGCCCAGCCACGGCAAGCCCATCTTTCTCTACGACCCGCATTGTCGCGGCGCGGAAAGCTATCTCGAACTCGCCCAGGAGGTCATCAGCCATGACCAGAAAGGCGTTGGGACGCGGCCTTAGCGCGCTGCTGCGCGAAACGGAGACGGCGCCGCCCGCGACGGCCGGGCTGGAGTCGATCCCGCTCGACCGGATAGACCCGAACCCGTTCCAGCCGCGCCGCGCGTTTCCGGAAGAGACGCTCGCCGAACTCGCTGCCTCGATTCGCTCTTCGGGCGTCGTCCAGCCGGTACTGTTGCGAAAGAACGGCGAGCGCTACCTTCTCGTCGCCGGCGAGCGTCGCTGGCGCGCCGCGCAGAGGGCGGAACTCGAAACGATTCCGGCCATCGTCCGCGATTTTACGGACCGCGAAGCGCTGGAACTGGCGCTCACGGAAAACATCCTGCGCGAGGACTTGAATCCCATTGACCAGGCGCGCGGGCTTCAGACGCTGATCGAGAAATTCGATTTGACGCACACCGAAGTCGCCGACCGGCTGGGCCTGGCGCGCGCCAGCGTCACCAACGCGCTGCGGTTGCTGAAGCTGCCGAAGGAAGTCCAGCAGATGCTGCTCGACGGCAAACTTTCCGCCGGGCACGCGCGGGCGCTGCTGGGGGTGGAAGACCGCGAGTTATTGCTCGAGCTCGCCCGGCACGCGGCCGAAAACGGCATGACGGTGCGCGAACTCGAACTCTGGGTGATGGACCCGGAAGGGAAGAAGCAGTGGCGGAAGAAGATGAAGCGGGCCGCGCGCGCGGGCCAGCCGGCGCGCCCCGTGGACCCGAACGTCCGCGCCGCGCAGACCGAGCTCGAACGCGCGCTCGGCACCCGCGTCTATATCCTGGGCACACCCAAAAGCGGCCAGATCGTCATCCGCTACTACTCCGCCGAAGACCTGGACCGGCTGTTCAACTGGATTGCGAGAAGGGAAAATTGACTCTTGATTTTGGATTCGGGAGTTGGGGTTTTTGCGGGGGGCTCAACGCTCGCAGAGTCGCCGCAGTTTGCGCGACCTGCGACCATTGCGCTGAAAAATTTCGGCCCTTGTCATCCTGAGGAGCCCCAAAGCCTTTGATCGGGGCGACGAAGGATCTATGCATTTGACCGGTTCTGCAAACGCCGAGATTCTTCGCCCCGACCGAAAGCGCCTGCCTGCCGCAGGCAGGTCGGGGCTCAGAATGACAAGAGTGGGTTGTGGCTCGCGCAGTCATGGCATTTGTCGCCGCGCGATGGTCCTCGCTCGGTAGTCACGCTGTGCCAAGCGTTGTCATCCTGAGCCCTTCGGCTGTCTTTCTGAGCGCGGCGAGGAACCTCAAGATTTGGCTCAGGGCGGGCTTCGCGAAGGATCTGCGGTTTTGGCTCGGGGGAAGCTCCGCGAAAAATCGCCGCTTTCGCCGGACCAATGCAAATGCGGTGATCCTTCGTCGGTCGGACTCCCGCAAGGCGGGATCGGACCTCCTCAGGATGACAAGTTCTGCGAGTTTCCCGGCAGGCTCGTGGGGATTCCCCTGCGAATGAGCGCTACATTCGGCCCGGACGCCTGATCAGTTGCACAATCGAGTGGACGATGGGAGGTCTGAATTGAACAGTCTCGCCAAACCGAAGCGGACAAAGCGCGACGCGCAAATTCTGGATTTGGCAGAAAGGATTCTGCCATTGGTCGATGGCCAGCTTGAACTCGACAGGCACTCTGCCGTGGTTTCCGAGGGGTTCGATAACGGTGCTTATGTGCAAGTGTGGGCCTGGGTTCCGTTCGCTGGGACGGAACTGGATAAGGAAGCGGCTTACGCCTCATCGCCCAGGAGCCTAGATCAATAGGCTCTTGGACGATGCGAATTGACGCGTGCGAGCGACTTCAGCCACTGTCATGCAGTACGGCCTCATCGCATCCAGGCGCCCTGGTCATCGTCGGCACGTTGTCAGCCTGAGCCCGGACCCGCGCACGAGGCGGGATCGCAGCGAAGGACGGCTCCCCCGCACCTCGTGAAGCCCTTGCTCGGGGCGTTGAAAAACAGTCGCATGTTGTCATCCTGAGCGGGGCGATGGGTCTCTCCCAAACCATCCCTCACTCAGGTCTTTCCAGCCCGGATTCTTCGAAGTAATCAGCGCGATCTTCTTTTCCCGCCGCCAGCCTTTGATCTGCTTCTCGCGCCGGATGGCGACGCGGATATCGCGAAATGACTCAAAATAGACCAATCGGTCGATGCGGTATTTGGAGGTAAACCCCGGAACGGCTCCCTGCTTGTGCTGCCAGACGCGCCGTTCGAGATGGTTTGTGACTCCCGTGTAGAGTGTCCGCGACCGGTTCGTCAGAATATAGACGAAGTAGTGTTTCACGGCAGGGCCTTGGTCAATTTCGTCTGGATCGGCAAAGAAAACAGGTCCTTCGCGAAGCCTGCCCTGAGCCAAATGCTGAAATTCTTCGCTGCGCTCAGAAAGACAGCCGAAGGGCTCAGAATGACATAGTGAACGTCTTCAGCACCTTTTCAAACTACAGACTATCCCCCTGACCGGCTTCGACCGGTTTACTGTCCACCGTTTATTCCCGCTACCGGACCAATAAACGCCCCATTTGGATGACCGCCACCATGATACACAGGGCTAACAGAACTCTCGCTGTGCGATCTCCCGCAAGGGGCTGGCGTACAGAGATGCGTTGACCATTGATTGTGACGCCCACCAGCCAAATACCCGACCATTTAAGATCGGTTATCATCGCGTGCTCAAGCTGGGCATGGCAGTTTGGACACACGACGAGCAGGTTGCTCGGGTGGTGTCCGACCCCAGGGTCGAGATGATGTATTTCGAAGTATGGCTCGCCGTTCCGCTTCGCGAAACTGAAAGAACAAAGCTGGCACTTTCCCTCGTGAAGCTCTCGAAGCAGGACGCGAATTGCCGAGGGCACTCCCCCATGCCGTTCGACTGCCCCTGGGACCACCCTCGGACGTGCTTGGCGCGGCGACTGAGCAATGCGTAACAACTCGTCTCGGGCCAAGTCTCGCGGCCGCTTTCTCGTCAGCCGCCGCAACGTGGTTAACTCCTGCTCAGCCTCCGAATCCACTCGTGCGGCGAGAAGTCTTTGTCGTGCTTTTTGTTCCTTCCTTTCCTGAACGTACCGGTCCAAGGCGATTCGGTACGAGCCACCTTCCGCATCTTCCACGGTGACTGAAATGAGATCCCCTTCGCGTATCCCTCTCTTGGAAAACCAACGGCGGAGGCCGAATATCCGCGCTTCCTTTACTGTGGAGTCGTAAGGATGGAATGTCAGCGTGCTTGGCTTCTCTTCGTCGTCAAAGATGACTCGAATCTGCCGTCTTTCGCGTGGAAACCAGTCCTTGAACTTTTGCGGTATTGCGAGTAAGCCTTTTTCTAAGCGGCTGGCAGATGCTCGGATCGTGAAGTGTCTCTTTGCGGCAATCACACCGGCGAGCCTCTTCGATTATGTGCTGGAATCCTAATCTTATCCTGTCTCCCGTACAAGCCCCGGGAAGTGCGAAGTTTCTGAGCCCCCGCCTAAGGCCGGAGCTTATCAGCGCACCGCGCGGGCGGGCCAGCCGGCGCGCCCCGTGGACCCGAACGTCCGCGCCGCGCAGACCGAACTCGAACGCGCGCTCGGCACGCGCGTCTATATCCTGGGCACACCCAAAAGCGGCCAGATCGTCATCCGCTACTACTCCGCCGAAGACCTGGACCGGCTGTTCAACTGGATTGCGAGAAGGGAAAATTGACTCTTGATTTTGGATTCGGGAGTTGGGGTTTTTGCGGGGGGCTCAACGCTCGCAGAGTCGCCGCAGTTTGCGCGACCTGCGACCATTGCGCTGAAAAATTTCGGCCCTTGTCATCCTGAGGAGCCCCGAAGCCTTTGATCGGGGCGACGAAGGATCTATCCCGCATTTCTCACGAAGGAATTGAAAAAAGGCTGTCGCTTCGGGCGTCAGTATCTTTGACAAGAAGATCCTGTGCCCAGGAGAAGCGACTCCCCGGCGAGGGACCGGATCTCCCCCCGACTCAGGCGGGAAGTCTGGCCGGCGACGGCGTCGGCCAATGCGCTTGAAAGGCCAAGTGCCGCAGGAAGGCGGAAGAGACTGCCTCTGGGTGGCCATCGGACCGCGCACCCCTGAAGAGTACGCTCCTGATCTCGCACCGAAAAGTGGTTTCGAGGCGCCGATGGGGACTTGGAGGCGCGCCACTTCCTGAAAACAGTTCAAATCGGCGGCCGCCGGTCCGGCGACGAATCCGCCTCGCCGCCCGATTCCGCTGCTTCGTCGGTCAATCCCTGGCGGATTTTATCGAGTTTCGCAAACTCGGCGCGCTCGCGAGCCGCTTCGTCTTTGCGTCCCGCGCGAGTGTAAGCGCGCGCCAGCGCGTAGCGCGTCTCGGGGCTGTCGGGGGCAAGCCGGACGCCCTCCTCAAGTTCGCGGATGGCCCCGGTCACGTCGCCGGTGGCGAGGAGGCAGCGCCCGTAGGCGTTCCGCGCGGCAAACGAGTGCGGCGCCAGTCGGACGGCTTCCCGGGCATAGGCCAGCCCCGCCTGGGCGTCATCCCGTCTGAGGTATTCGAAGGCGATCTGGAGCCGCGCGGAAACGTGCGAAGGCGAGAGCTCGATCTCCTTCTTGAATTCCTCGATGGCTGCATCCTGACGATCTCGCAGCAGGAAGACGCCGTAAGCGTAATGCACGTTGGGCGTGGTGGGATACTGCGCGACCAATTGCTGGAAATGACGGCCGGCCTCCTCGAAGTCCCGCAGGGCCACGTGATACTGCGCGCGTCCCGCGATCATCGCGATCTCGCGCTTGTCCGGGGGCAATTCGATGGGAAGATAGGGCAGGGCCAGCGTGGTGATCCCCAGAGCCTCGATCAGCGTCGGGTTATCGCCGCGATCCCGCGCCAGGGCATTCAAGTAAAGGACGGCCGCGTTGAACTGCTGGAAGCGGGTGAGCAGGAGAGCGAGACGAAAGCGAGCGACCTGCCAGAGCTGGGGGTTGATGCTGTTCCGGAAGACCTGGGCGCGCTGTAAGTGTTCCAGCGCGCGGTCGTATTCGCGGATCTGGTATTCGCTCAGCCCCAGCAAGGCCCAGCCGGCTCCGCCCTCGGGCTCCAGCGCCACCAGCCGCCGAAGCGGGGCCACCGCCTCCTCGTACCGGTTCTGCCCGTAGAAGATCGTTCCCAGATACCACCAGCCCTCGGACCACGTTGGCCGCAATCCAAGCGCCTGCTGATACAGGCCGATGGCTTCTTGGAAGCGCCCGGCTTCGCGAGCCGCGTGAGCGCGCTGCGCCAATTCATCAAATGATTCGGTTCGCGGCGCGACGGGCTGGCGCGCCTGGGGAAGAGGAGCCCCGGCCGCGGAAGGAGAGGAAAAGGCTTCCGCAGCCACTCGCTGTTCCATCGCGGCGATTTCGTCGCCGGCCCCGGCTGCGCCCGGGCCCGCCGGCATCGTTTCCCCGCGGTCAGCGGATCCCTGCTCGTCGGAAGCTCCGGCTTCACGCGCCTGCCTTTCGGCATTCAGCCGCTCGATGATCGCGCGATGCCGGTCGCCGTCCTCCTTCCGCCTCAGCCGGTAGTAGACCGTGGCCAACGAGACGTGCGCCTCGACGAAGCTCGGGATGTCTCGAACCAGCTCTTCCAGCACGGCTCGCGCCTCTTCTGCCTTCCCGGCCGCCAGGTAGAGACTCCCGATCTGATAACGCGCCTCGGGAGACCCCGGTCGGATGTTGAGCGCGCGCTGAAGGTAATCGAGCGCCCGCTCGTCCTGACGCTCCTGACGCAGCAGCACACCGAGATAAAGGTTCGCGTCGTAATCGATCGGGTTCAACTCCAGTTCGCGCCGGAAAGCGCCTATGGCCTGGTCGCGGCCGCCCGTGGCCAGCAGGGCGCGGCCGTAAAGAGAGTGCGCGGTCGGCAAGTCGGGCGCGGCCTCGATGGCGCGGCGAAACTCCTCGAGGGCCCCGGGATGGTCGTTCGCCGCCATGCGCGCCGTCCCCAGCAGCAGGCGCGCCTCGGCGGACTCGCCGTCGCGCAAGATGCGGTCAATGACCGCCTGGCCGCGTTCCACCTGGCCGGCGCGGATGAGCGCTGTCCCCAGAAGGTAGAGGAAAGCGCGGTTCTGAGCCTGAGCGCTTTCGAGGGGACTGAGCAATTCGATGACTCGCTTGTATTCGCCCTGCATCAAGTGGCAGTCGGCAAGCAGGATGAGGGCATTCATGTTGTCGGGCTGCGCGGCCACCACTCGCGAGAGTTCGCTCGCAGCTTCGCGGATTTGAGCCGCCTTGTAATGCGCCACCCCGAGATTGAAGCGAATGGCGTGGTTCTCGGCGTCCACGTCCAGAGCCATCCGGTATTGCTCGATGGCTTTCACAAATCGTCCGAGCCGTGCGTACACCACGCCCAGATTGGAAAGCGCTTCGACACTCTGAGGATGGGCCCTCAGGAAGGCAACGTAGCTCTGAATGGCGCCCTCGAGATCTCCGGCCTGGTGGAGTTCGACGGCGCGGGAGAAAAGCACTTCCGATCCGCCAGGTGGCGGGCCCTGAGCGTTCGTGAGCACCGCCGCCAGCGCGACCAGAGAAAGGGACAGGACCCTTTGAAGGATGCCGAATCTGTTGTCCCCGACGGACACGAACTTCATGGCCTGAAGGGCGAGGGACAACGAAATGAGTATAGGGCGGGAGGAAGGACCGTCGCAAGCGGGGAGCGCCTTCCTGGAGCACGCTCCGCGACTTTTTGCCGCCCGCGCAGCCCTCCCGTCCTGACGCGCCACTCTGGAAAAGAGAAGGGGTGGCCTGGAGAGCCACCCCCGAAATTGTTCTGCCTTGCCTGAAGCCTCAGAACATGAACTTCAAAGCGAACTGCATGAGCCGTCGTCCGCGCTTCAAGCTCGGTCGCCCGAAGTTCTCCAGCGAGGATTGGTTCAGGACACCGTTCGTGTAAGAAAGCTGCAGCCCGGCATCCCCGCCCTGGAAGAACGGGATGGGATGGTTGAGGAAGTTGTACATCGAGAACCGGAATTGCAGCTTGAGATTCTCGTTCGTCTGGCTCAAGGCGAAATTCTTGAACACAGACACGTCATGGTTCTGGAAGGCCGGCTGCTTCAGGTACGGGTACTGATAGTTTCCGTTCCGGCCCTGCGACGGGGCTCCGAAGCAAGCCGGGTTGGCATATTGCCTCCCCGCATCGCCCGGGGCCACCGACTTGTCCACGCCCTTGCGCGGGTCGCACAACATGTGCGCGGCCACGAAGGTATCGGGAGTCCCCGCCACGTTGATGGCGCTGATCGAGGTCCCGTCCTCCATGCTCCCGCTGAGCTGGAAGCCGGTCCCCGAGCTGCCCATGGGCGCCCCGCTCTGGAACTGGGTGATCCCCGAAATCTGCCAGCCATTCACGAATTCTCGGATGACCCGAGTCCTCGCGGGATCCGGCAGCAGGATGTTGTAAGCGATGGCCAGCGAATGCGTCCGGTCGTAATCCAGGACGCCGTAGCTGCGCCCTCGCCGGTCAAAGCTGTCGGCATTTCGACCGTAGAAGGCCCCGCTGATGCCCAGTGCCTTGCCGAAGGTGTAGGCGAGCGAGTAGTTGATCCGTCCCGTCTGGCGGTTCGCCGTCACCTGCAAGGAGTGGTAGTGCTGGCTCAACAGGTGAGATTTCCAGCGGATGGCGCCGTAGCTCAGGTAGGGCCGGTAATTGTCTTCGTCGGTTCCGAGCGGGAAGCCGAACATCGCGCCCTCGGGGACGACGTTGATGTTGTACTGGTCCGTCGTCACCTGGTTGCGGCTCGTATTCCCGACGTAGGAGGCCTCGAGGACGGTGGCTGATGGCAACCGTTGCGAGAGCGTGAGGCTCCACGAATAAGTTGTGGGAACACGATCGTCGGTGTAATCGAGCACATTCAGCCCGGACCGAGGAACGTTCTGACTCGGATCGACCTGATCGAAGCTCGCCAGTGTCCCGGCCGCGTAGCCGAGTTGGATGTTTCGCTGCAATGGCGGGTTCCCGATCGCCCCGAACTGCACGTTCCCCTGGTCGCGGTAGTAGAACTGGCCGATGCCGCCGCGCAGGACCGTGTTTCCCTTCCCCGTCAGATCATAGGCCCAGCCGAAGCGAGGACCGATGCGCAGGAAAGGTGTTTTGAAACCGGAACGGGGAATATCATCCCCCAGGTAGGCCGCGACGACTCCCGTGTAGTCGCTAATGGGGGCGTTGGGATCGTATTTTGAAGGATCGAACCCGGCGATGTACCCGTGCTTGTCGTACATCCAGCCGTAATGATAGAAGCGGGCGCCGAGTTCGAGCGTCAGCCGGCGAGTCGCCTTCCAGTTGTCCTGAGCGTAGAAGGAGAACTCCCGTTGCGCCATGTTGCCCACAATGTTTTGCGTGAACTCTTCGTACCAGCCGATCCGGCCCATCAACAGGTCGGCGTAGGCGTTGCCGGTGGAGACGCCGCCCCATTGGGTCGGAACGAGCCAGGCCTGGTCCACGGCGCTTGTCGGCTGATCGTTGGTGGTCAACTGGAAGAAGGCGCCGAACTTGAGCATATGCGTTCCGCGGACCGCCGTGAAGTTGTCACCCGCACTGATCAGCCACTTGTTGGCAAACAGCACCGGATCGAACCCTCCCGGCTGAATCATGGTGCCGACGCCGCCGCTCCAGTCCGTCACGCTCGGCAGAACGTCCACGTCGTTTTTGAAGATTCCCTGGTAGGGATAGCCCGTGGCGCTGCGCGAGACTTTTTCCGGATTTTCGTAAACGTTCGGCAGTTCCAGGCGCGTGGCGGCAAAGACCACCTCGTTGGTGGTGGTCGGGTTCAGGACGTTCACGAGGCTCGTGGAGGTCGAAAAGGAACGGTTTTCTCCGATCACGCGGCTCGCCGTGGGCACCTGGTTGGCGTTGTTCCACCACAGCGTGTACGGGTAGGGCTGGGTTTCGCCCTCGTGGTTGAACCGCGTGTAGAGCTTCGTGTTGTCCGAAATGTTGTAATCAATCCGCACGAGCTGCTGGTTGCGGTGCTGCGGATTGACAATGCTCGAAACGAAATTGAACCCGTTGTTTTCCGCGGGGTTCCGGTTCGGGAGTGGGTACTGATTGAGCAGAATGAGGCCCCCGGGGTCGATGGCGCCGGGGCTGATGACCCCGCCGCTCAGCATCTCCGAGGTGAGCGGATCACTCGCTCCCCAATGCCGGGCCGGATTGAAGTCCACGCCGTCCGCCGCCTGCTCCTCGTCGTTCATCGGCATGCGCGTGATGTCGTAACCACCCAGAGCAGCCAGCCCTTCCACATCCGTGAAGTCGCCTTGCCGCATCGCCGCCGTGGGCACCCAGGAAGGCCAGACCCCCAGATCGATGTTCTGGCGCATCCATTCGACGCCCGCGAAGAAGAACGCCTTGTCGCGCCTTTTCGTCAGCGGCCCGCCGATGTTGAAGCCCGGAAACTGGTAGGTATCCCGCGGCTTGTCAGTGTTGAAGCGGTTGGCCCGCCAGTCCTGCGTGTTGAATTTGTGGTGCCGTGTGTAGAAGTAGGCTTCGCCATGGAACTCGCTGGTCCCGCTCTTCGACACCGTGTTAATGACCACCGGACCTTTGGTGTTCTCGGCGCTGAAGTTCGCCGTCTGAACTTTCACTTCCTGCACGAGGTCCACGTTGGGGGTCACCGCAGAACCGCAGTTGCAACCGGGGTCGATGACGTTGGCGCCGTCCGAAATGATGTCCAGCGCATCGTTGCGCGTCCCGGCCACATTGTAGTTGCCGATGCCCTCGTTAAAAGCGATCACCTCGCCGCCCGTGTCGCCGTAACGCCCGCCCGTGAAGACCGTCCCCGGGATGATCTTCAACAGTTCCACGGCGCTGCGCCCCACGACGGAAAGGTTTTGGATCTGCTTGGAAGTAATCACCGAGCTCTTCTCTCCGCTGTCCACGGGAATCACCGCCTCGGGCGCGGCCTCCACGCGGACCTCCTGAGTGACGGCGGCGACCGGCAGCACGATGTCCGTAATGTTGATGCGGTCGCCCGCAAACAACGTGATCCCGGGCCGCTCCCAGCGCGCGAACCCCTCGCGCTCGACGGTCAGCGTGTAGGTGGTGGGAGGAAGGTTGGTGAAGGTGAAGAAGCCCGCGTCGTTGGTTTGCGTCCGGCGCGTCGCTCCCGTGTTTTCGTCTCTCAGGACGACCTCGGCCCGCGGAATCACCGCCGCCGATTGATCCACGACGGTGCCCGTCAGCGTCGAAAAAAGTCCTTGTGCGTTTAAGGAAGTCGCGCCACCGATCCACAGCAGCGCGAGTGTGGCAGCCCAGATCGCTCCCTTGCCGAGGCGAGGAAACGGGTTCTGCACTACCTTGGTCTTCGACGGAATTTCTGAATGTCCGTCCATGCACACCTCCGGTAATCCCCAATGGGACCCACCGTGAACCAAGGTGCTGCTCAGTGCTGGTTTTTCCAGCATCGCCTTTCTTGTTTCACGGAAGGAGTCTCGACGCGACACATACGACCGACGATTGCCGGTGAAAACCTAATACGATTACATTACCTTGTCAACAAGAAAAGCGTTATGTACAGACTTTTTGTACAAAGACATTTTGTCAACTGAGGTGCCACTCCTGACGCTTGCCCCCGGGGAGCGCGTTGACGCGGAATGCCGGGATCCTGAAGAGGTGCGCGTAGAGGATCAGCAGCCTGTCAGACAGCAGCGGACAAAAAGCGCCCTTTCTCGCTCTGGCGGAAAATTTGTCCGCTTCTTATCCTTGGAGACTCACTCGAATCGAGTATCCACAAGCGATATATCTGGACAGGTGTTGAGACAATTTCTAAAATCGTTAGTTGCGCGGAGACAGAGAGAGGAATCGTGCTTCCGAATTCTGTCAGTCAGGCTGGGACTTTCGATATGAGGACGCCCGTCCGGGCCTGACCGCGTCCCGGGGGCTGGACACGTGCGCTTGCTTTGGGTAGTGGCTTTGGGAATCTCCGTGACGCTTTCTGCGGCGGAGCGGGTAACCTTTCGTGAGGCGGACCTGAACCACGCTGGCGTCCACTGGGTGCACGACAACGCCATGTCGGAGCAGCGTTATCTGCCGGAGACGGAGCCTCCCGGAGTCGCGATCTTTGATTACAACCAGGACGGTTGGATGGACCTGTTTCTGGTCAACACGGGTGAGTCCGTCTTCTTCAAGCCGGCCACCCCACACCGTCATGGGCTCTTCCGGAACAACCGTGACGGGACCTTTACGGATGTAACCGAGGAAGCCGGCATCACCGCCAACCTGTTCGGAATGGGGGCGGCGGTGGGCGACTACGACGGCGACGGCTTTCAAGACCTGTTTATCACCGGCTACGAGAAATGTGTTCTTTATCGTAATCGGGGAGACGGGACCTTCGAGGACGTCACCGAGGCGAGCGGCATCAAGCCGCCCGGATGGTCCACGATGGCCGTCTGGTTTGATTACAACAACGACGGGAGACTGGACCTGATCGTGTCACAATTCGTGGACTACTCCGGTCTCCGAACCTGCGGGGAAGCCGAATCTTACGGGGGAAGGATTGAAGGTCCGACGACGCAACAGTTCTTTTACTGCGCGCCGCGCATCTTTCGACCCACGCCTTCGCACCTCTACCGCAACGACGGCAAGGGGAAGTTTACCGACGTCAGCGCGGAAATTGGACTGACGAAGCACCGCGGCAAGGGGTTCGGGATCGCCATCACGGACATCAACAACGACGGTTGGATGGACGTTTACCAGGCCAATGACATGGTGGCGGATTTCCTCTTCGTCAATCACGAAGGCAAGTGGTTTGAGGAGATTGGCCTTGCGGCGGGAATCGGCTACAGCCTGGACGGCCAGCCGCGGTCGGGGATGGGAATCGATTCGGCGGATTTCAACGAAGACGGCTGGCAGGACCTCTTCGTCGCCAATATCGACCATGAGCTGTTTTCTCTCTATTTGAATAACGGCGACCTGACGTTCGACGACGCCAACTGGCACGCGGGCGTGGCCAAGGCGACACGGCAGCTCAGCGGCTGGGGACTGAAACTTTTCGACTACGACAACGACGGACACCTGGACCTGATCACGGCCAATGGTCATCCGGACGATATGATCGAGGCGCGCAGCCGGGCCGTGACTTACGCCATGCCGGTCCTGCTGATGCACAACGACGGGAACGGGAAACTGATCGACGTGGGCGAGGAGAGCGGAGCGGTCTTCAGCAAACGGTTCAACGGGCGTGGCCTCGCTGTCGGCGATGTGACCAACAACGGCTATCCTGACGTCCTGGTGGGGGTCAACGGCGGTCCCCCCGCGCTCCTCATCAACAACGCCGAGAGCAGGAACAACTGGCTCGGCCTGCACCTGACCGGAACCACGGCGAATCCCGGCGCCATCGGAGCGATAATCAAATGGAGCTCCGACGGCAAAGTCAGAAGCCGCCTGAAGCGCGCGGGCGGCAGCTTCATGTCCTCTCACGACCCGCGCGAGGTGCTGGGATTGGGGAAGTCTGCGAAAATCGAATGGCTGGAAATCCATTGGCCGCGACCGAGCACCCGGGTGGACCGCTTCACCGACCTGCCGATCAACCGGTACCTGACCATCGTGGAAGGCAAAGGAATCGTTGAGCCTTAGCCTTGTCGCCCGCACGGGTTGAGCTGACCTCCCTCGAAAGTCGAGGGTGGGCCAAGTCAGGCCGGTGCCGGAGCCGAGGTGCGCGCGGCCTGATGGTCCAGGCGTTCGCGTCCCTTGACCAAGTCAAGTCTCGTGTCAGCCCTTGGGCCTTGAGCCGCTGGTATGGACCGCCGCCCAGGCCGAAAGTCTGAGCGCACGAGGCGGGATCGCAGCGAAGGGCGGGCCGAGCGAAAGGTGCGGATTTTCGCCACAAATTCTTGACGGCGGCGGGGGAACTGTGGTGGAGTCTTGAATCGGCCATGGAGGGCAGGCCCTGCCGCGCGAGGGCGGGGCGGGGGCTGCGGCGACCTTCCTCACTTTCTCGGAGGGCGGCATGGCATTCGATCGCAAATCGGGACGACGCAAGCACCTCGAAGAGCTGCTCGACGACGACATGGTGGCGTTGATCGAGCCCGGCGTCGAGATGGAAGGCCGGATGCGCATCAGCTCCGGCATGGTGCGCCTGAACAGCCACTTCAAGGGTGAAATCCATTCCGAAGGCGCGCTCATCATCGCCGAGCAGGGGGAAATTGACGGCGACCTGCGCGCCAAAAACGTCTCCGTCTCGGGCAAGGTGAAGGGCAGCGTGCACGCCGCGGAACGGCTGGAGATCAACGAGCACGGTGTGGTGCTCGGCGATATCTTCACGCCCACGCTCATCGTCCACCCGGGCGGCTACTTCGACGGCCAGTGCCATATGCCCACGCCCGAGCCGGAAAAATCCGAGGCCGAACACACCGACTCCAAAGACCGTCCGTAAGAGCGGAAGCTAACCACCAAGACACCAAGGCACCAGGCAAAGCCGGATAGAGAACTCCTTCCCGCCTGAATCGTTTCCCTGCCACCGAACGCCCCGCGGCTGGCTTCCCGTCAAGACCCAGAGGCACGGAGAAGAGTTTTTCAGTCCGGAGTCGTTCAGTCCGGAGTCAAGAACTGAGCGACT
>CAZKXX010000074.1:0-19889 GCA_964556705.1 uncultured Acidobacteriota bacterium | reverse complement strand
CGCGGCCAGATGGTCGGCTCGGGCACGGACAGCCGGCGCCTCTGGTCTGAGAAACGCGCCGGCCGTTTGAGCGACGAAGAATGGTGCGAGGTCGAAAGCTGCATCTCCCGCAGCGCCGGACACTGCATGGTGATGGGGACGGCGTCCACCATGACCAGCCTGGCCGAAGCGCTGGGCATGACGCTTCCCGGCTGCGCCAACATTCCCGCCGCCGACGCGCGCCGCCTGGCGATTGCGGAAGAAAGCGGCCGCCGCGCCGTCCAGATGGCGCTTGAAGGTCCGCGACCTTCCCAGGTTCTGACGCGCCAGGCGTTCGAGAACGCGATTCGCGTGGACATGGCCATCGGCGGCTCAACCAACGCCATCATTCACCTGGTCGCCATTGCCGGGCGGCTGGGTATCGACCTGCCGCTCGAAAAATTCGACGAAATCTCCCGCCAGACGCCCTTCATCACCAATGTGCGTCCCTCCGGCGAGCTGCTGATGGAAGACATGTTCTACGCGGGCGGGCTCCCGGCCGTCATGAAGGAACTCGGCGAAAAGCTTCACCTCGGCGCGCTCACCGTGACGGGAAAGAGCGTGGGAGAAAACATCGCCGATGCGCGCTGCTTCGACCGGAAGGTGATTCGCGCGGTCAACGAACCGCTCAAGCCCGAAGGCGGGACCGTGGTTCTGAAGGGCAACCTCGCGCCGAACGGCGCGGTTATCAAGCAGTCGGCGGCTTCCGAGCACCTGATGAAGCACACCGGCCGCGCCGTGGTGTTTGAAAACTACGCGGACCTCATGGCGCGCGTGGATGATGCCGGGCTGCAGGTTGACGAAACGAGCGTGCTGGTGCTGAAGAGCGCGGGCCCCAAGGGCGCTCCCGGCATGCCCGAGTGGGGCGACATGCCGATTCCGCGCAAGCTGCTCGAAGCCGGCGTCCGCGACGTCGTGCGCCTCAGCGACGCGCGCATGAGCGGCACGGCTTACGGGACCGTGGTGCTCCACGTCTCGCCGGAATCGGCCGTGGGCGGCCCGCTGGCGCTGGTCAAAGACGGCGACCGGATCGAGCTCGATGTCGCCGCGCGGCGGCTCGAGCTGCTCGTGCCCGATGCGGAACTCAAGAAGCGCCGGGCGGAATGGCGGGCGCCCCAGCCGCACTACCGCCGCGGCTACGGCAAGCTCTTCCTCGACCACGTCCTTCAGGCGCACGACGGCTGCGATTTCGACTTTCTGCGGGCGGAATAAGCCTACCCTTGGTGCTGAAATTCACCGGTTACCTGGGAGTCTTCGCGGAGCAGAGCAAAAGGGCAATTCATTGTTGACTCTGTGTGTCCAGGTGTACAATCAGGTAGGGATTGGCCTGTGCCCGTAAGCTAGCCCGTGTTGTGGAGGAGGCTCGCCATGAACAAGGCCGAGAGAGAGAGACTCAAGGCTGAGATAATCCGGGTCTTGAACGAGACCCGCGTGGAGACGTCTCTTGATGATCTGATCAGCCGTTTACGCGAAAAGAGGGCTGACGAGTCTTTTGCTGCCGACGATGTCTTCATAAAGGCGGCGATATGGCAACTCGTCGCAGAGGATCAGGTTCAACTCACTTCAAAGCGCACGTTGAGGATTGCTGACAGGTACCGAAGCGACTTTGCCTTAGCGACATAGACGCTGAGGATTCACGTTGACTGTCCCGACCGCTGAACCCCCTATCTCACGCGACGACAGATTCTCCGGCGATAAGCGCAAAGATAATCGAGAGCCGGCGCAACGCGATCGCGACCGCGTTCTCTACACAACTGCCTTCCAAAGATTGGCCGAGGTGACGCAAGTCGTCGCGCCGGATGCAGGGCACGTTTTTCACAACAGACTCACACATTCACTGAAAGTCGCGCAAGTTGCACGCCGGCTTGCGGAAAAGCTGGCAAGAGAGCAGGAGCGCGCGGCAGAGGCTCTTGGAATCAACCCCGACGTTGTGGAGGCGGCCGCGCTCGCGCACGATCTGGGCCATCCTCCTTTCGGGCATGTTGCCGAAGATGAACTCGATACGATAGTCACCCGTGCTGGGCTTCCTGACGGCTTCAATGGGAACGCACAGTCGTTCCGCATTGTAACCAAGCTGGCGTTACGCTCACCTGAGCATCCCGGCCTAGACCTAACTCGGGCAACCCTGAACGCACTTCTGAAATATCCGTGGCTCCGGGGACGGTCTGGTATAGAGCGAAGAAAATGGGGAGCCTATGAAACGGAGAAGCAAGAATTCAATTGGGCAAGAGGACTATGTCCTGATGGGGATCAGCGGAAGAGTGCGGAAGCAGAACTGATGGATTGGGCAGACGACGTGACGTATGCGGTCCATGATGTCGCCGACTTCTTTCGTGCCGGACTGATTCCCCTCGATCGTCTCGCAAAGCTCCCCTCCGAACGCGAATCCTTCCTGAAAGATGTCTTCGATAGGCGATATCCAGAAGCTGCCGACGCTCCGGACCTTTTTCCGAGGGCCGAACTTGAGGAGGCGTTCATCAGAATCACCAAATTTCTTCCCTTCGACCAGAGATACTCTGGCACAGCCGACCAGCGGTCGCGACTTCGACTGTACACTGCGGTGCTCATAAAGCAGTACATGGAGGCAATCCAACTAAACGTTCCGAAGTCAGAGCGCGAACGACGCGTCCTGATAGATCCCGACCTCCATAAAGAACTGCTCATGCTGAAACAATTGACCTGGCATTATGTGATCCTCGATCCGTCTCTGGTCACTAAGCAGCACGGACAACGTAGCGTCATTCGAAGGCTCTTCCGGACATTCCACCGCGCGGCATTCCGTGGGGACCTAGGCATATTCCCGTACGCGTATCGAGACCTCTTAGCCGACGCCGGGGGTACCCGTAGTCTCGTGACGCGAATCGTTTGTGACTACATTGCCGGCATGACGGAACGACAGGCATTTGATACATGCCTGAAGGTCACGGGGACTTGGCCCGGCACAATCATTTCTTAGCCAAGGTCCTTCATCGTAACTTCGAAAATCCCGTCGGCGCGAGCATCCAGTTGCCGATGTTGCGCGCCAGCTCGCCGCTCTTCTCCATCCATTCGGCCGCGAGTTTTTTCCACCCCGGATGCTCGCGGAAGGCGGCCCAGGCCTTTTCGCGCGCCGCCGCGCTCTCGAACGGCGTCAGATAAATCATATTCGGCATGTCGGGCCCGACGACGGTGTTCCCGTAGTAAATCGGCCGGATGCCGCATTGGGCAAAGACTTCGATTTCTCCGCCCGTAAAACGGTCGTGCATCATCTGGAGCTGGCGCTGGGTCGAGGCTTCGTAATGGCGCAGTTCATAGACCTTGTTGGTGACTCCGGCGGCCGTGGGCGCGAGCGGAGGGGAGAAGGGTGTGGCGCGGAGAAGGATCGAGTCTCTCCGGAAGTAGCGGGGGCCGGCCGATTCCATCTCGGCGATTCCCGCCGACCACTCGTTGTCGGCGGCGAGCTTCTGCCAGCCCGCGTCGAGTTCGGCGAGGTTCGCGTGCTGGGTCAGGAGGAGCACGGAGGGCACGTGCGGGCCGATTTCCATCGTGAAGGCGCCGAGCGGATTGAGCCCGGCCCTGTTCAAAGCGGGGAACGCGCTCTTCTCGAGCCAGCCGAGGAAGCGCTCCATCTGCACGAAGTGAAGGCGGAAGGTAATGAGCTGGCAGTACGCCGGCGCGGCGTCGGGCGAAGCCGCTGCCGGCTCGGCCAGAAACGCGGACGAGGCAAGCGCGGCGGCCGGCGCCCCTTTCTGGAGAAAGAATCGGCGGTTCATGCTTCAAAGACCTCCGGGTGCGGGATGCACGGGGGATGAGATGCGCGGCTACGATGGCGCGGAATCCGGCGCGCGTCAAGGGCTTTCCCGCAGGGGGGCGCGCATCGCCGCCGGGTGTTTTTTGTGTTACATTCCCGGTTACTATGAAATCTTCAGCGTGCCCCCACTGCGGCTCCGCGCGTCTGGCGGTTTCGCCCAGCGGCCGGAACCGGCTCTGCCTCGTCTGCAACCGCGTCGTCATCACGCCGCGGGTCCGCAAGCGACGCGGACGCCGGCCGGGCAGGACGGCGGGGTCGCCGCGGGGTGGTCCGGCATAGGCTTTTGTGCCATCGAGGCCGCGCGGGACCGTCACCCTTTGCGGGCCGCCTTCCGCCTTGATTCACCCTCTTGGGAGGATTCATCATGAGTCGCTTGTCGCTGGCTTGCTGTCTGGTGGCTGCCATGCTCGCGAACGCCGCAACGGCTCGCGCCGAAAACCTGGTGGTGGAAGGCGCGCCCGCCGACACCGGATACAACCTCGGCTCGATCGCGACGATTCGCGCCACGCTGCGGGGCGTCCAGGGTGACCCGAGCCGCTACGTCGTCTGGGCGGACATCTCCTATCTCGGCAAGACCGCCGTCTCCAGCGTGCAACTGGACCGCAAGAGCGACCGGGCGGACTCCCGTGCCGTTCCCTACGAAGGCGGGTGGCTCGTGCCCGCGGACGCGCCGACGGGAATCTACAGCGTCACGCTGCGCGTCGAGGACCGCCGAACAGACAGCGTCGTGGCGCGGCAGCGAATTCGCGGCTTCTCGACGTATCGCAAGCTCCTGCGCATCGCCCGCCTCTCGCTCGACAAGACTTTCTACACCGTCGGCGAAGCGCTGGAATGTGAAATCGTTCTGCAAAACCTGACGGACCGCGAATTGAAGGACCTGCGCGTGGAATTCTCGAACGCGAATTATCCCTGGATTTCGCTCTTCGAAGGAGGCGGCGACGCCGAGAATCCCGACCTGGCGCTGCGCGTGCTGCGCGAAAATCTCGCGATTCCCCCCCGCGGCGCGGTGACGATTCCCATGATGCCCGCCGGGACCGCGGCGTTTCTTCAGGGCGCGCAGCGGGCCGTGATGGGCGCCGGCGCGCTCGAACGAACCGAAGAAGTTCCCAACCCGGAGGTCAACCAGTACACCGTGGCCGTGTGGAACGCCGACCGCACAGTGCTTTACGACATGCAGTTCACGACGCCCGCCGTGGTGCGCGCGCACGACCGCGAAACGCCGCGGCCCTACGGACGCAACTTCGTGCATGCGTATCTCTCGGACATGGAGTTTACGAAGTACCGCGAATTCTATCCGCCCGGGTACATTTCTCCCGTCATCCAACTCGACCGCTCGCGCACGATGTTCCGCCCGGGTGATCCGCTCCAGGTGAGAACCGAGCTGCGCAATCCGGAAGCGGAGGCGTGGAAAGGCGCCTCCTTGCGCTTCGAGATCCTCGACTCCGCGGGCGCCGTCGTCCATCAGGCCGAACATCCGGCCCGAATTGACCTCGCGCCGGGACAGGCGGTGGCGGCCGGAGGCACGCCCTGGAAGATCCCGGCGGCGAAGCAGGCGGGTCGCTATCGCGTCGTTGCGTCGCTCAACGCCTTCGGTGGGCGCGAACTGGGTCGGGCGACGCTCGATTTCGCCGTCAATCCGCTGCCCGCTTCGATCCTCATCTTCGGCGCGCATCCGGATGACGAGCAGGCGCACGCGGGGCTCATCCGGGCCGCGGCGGAAGCGGGAATCCCCACGCGCGCCGTTTTCTTCACCAGCGGCGATGTGGGCGCGTGCGAGCGCTACTACTCCAAGCCCTGCGGCCCGAACGAGGCCCGCGAGTTCGGCCTGGTGCGCATGGAGGAGACCTGGGCGGCGCTCGAGCACCTGGGCCTGAAGCGCGAGAACGTCATCTTCCTCGGCCTGCCGGACGGCGGCTCCGGCGCCATCTGGTCGAAGCACCTCGAGGCGTCAAATCCGTTCCTCTCGATCTATCTCGCCACCGAGCACGCGCCTTACGAAAACGTCTTTCGGCCGAACCTGCCGTTTGCGCGCCAGGCGGTGATCGAAGTAACCAAGCAGCTCATCCGCGAGTTTCGTCCGGCGATGATTGTGACCGGGCATCCCGACGAACGTCACGTGGACCATCGCACGAACAACTGGTTCGTGCTCAAGGCGTGTCACGAACTGCTGCGCGAGAAGCAGCTCGATCCCTCGACGGAAATTCTCGTGGACATTTCCTACGGCGCGGGCGGATTCAAGCCGGCGCCGTACCGGTACGAGAAACACGTCCTCTACCTGAGCGGCGAAGCGGCGGCGCTCAAACAGGAGATGACGTGGATTTACCAGTCGCAGGACGGCAACATGGCGGAAGGGCTGCGCCGGCCCTTCGCCGAGTTGCCCCGCGAAGAAGAGCACCTGCGCATCCTCGACTGGGCCGGGCACGAGGGCTGGAACGAATGAGCGGCGCGATTTCGAACCAAGTGCGCCGGGTACAAGCGAAACAGGACTTTCAGACGCGTTGACGCGCCCGCCCGGCGCTCCTATGATGGGGCGCGAGTCCCAGCGCACCGCGCGCGCGGCGACGAGCGCGGCCGCCCGGAGTCGTCGCATGAGGAATCTTGCCGAACTGGCCAAGCCGCGGGTTCTTCCGCCGCTTCAGCCGCAGTTCCGTCCCGCGGCGCTCGCCAACCGCGCCTTCCGCGACCTGCTGCGGCGCTCGGGTCAAGCGGCGCCCCTGTATCTCGCGCTCGATCGCGGCGGTGGCTCGATTTCGGTCTATCACACCGAGTGTTTTGCGGAGAAATCCGAAGCGGCGGCGCTCAATCTCACTTTCGCCGAGCGCATCGTCAAGATGCTGCTCTGGCAGCGCGGCGGCTGGCGGGTCATCGTCGGCGGGCCGCGCAGCGTCGGCGAGCACCTGCGCTCCGTCTATTCCGCGACCGGCGCGCGAAGTTTCGACTTCGAATTCATGGGCGGCGTGTACGAACGCCCGTTCACCGTTGAAATCACCACGCCGGAAAAAGTTCCCGCGCCATCCGAAGGCACGGTGAAACTCGGCGGGCATCTGGAAGGTTGCCGCATCGGGTTCGATCTCGGCGCCACGGACCGCAAAGTTTCCGCCGTGCGCGACGGCGAAGTCGTATTCACCGAAGAAATCGTCTGGGACCCGCGCAACGCGTCCGACCCGAGCTATCACTTCAACGAAATCAACGCCGCGCTGAAGTCAGCAGCCGCGCACCTGCCGCGCGTGGACGCCATCGGCGGCAGCGCCGCGGGCGTTTATATTGACAATCGCCCGCGCGTCGCCTCGCTCTATCGCGCCGTGCCGAAGGAGCTGTTCGAGAAAAAAATTGCCAACCTGTTTTTCGATTTGAAAAGAGAATGGGGCGGCATTCCGTTCATCGTCGTGAACGACGGGGAAGTGACGGCGCTCGCCGGCGCCATGGCGCTCAAGGACACGGCGGTGCTCGGCATCGCGCTGGGTTCGAGCCAGGCGGGCGGCTACGTGACCCCCAAAGGCGAGATTACGACCTGGCTGAATGAGCTGGCGTTCGCGCCCGTGGACTACGACCCGGAGGCGCCCGCCGACGAGTGGTCGGGCGACCGCGGCGTCGGCGCGCTCTATTTCTCGCAGCAGGCGGTGTTTCGCCTGGCGCCCGTCGCCGGACTCGAGCCTGACCCGACGCTCGGCCCCGCGGAGCGGTTGAAGTGGGTGCAGGAGCGCCTGCGCGCCGGCGATGAGCGCGCAGCGAAAATCTTCGAATCCATCGGCTGCTTCGTCGGCTACGGCGTCGCGCACTACGCGGACTTCTACGAGATGCGCCACGTGCTGGTGCTCGGCCGCGTCACTTCGGGCGAGGGTGGAAACATTATTCTGAAAAAGGCGCAGGAAGTTCTGAGTGAAGAGTTTCCGGAACTCGCGGCGCGCGTCAAGCTTCATCTGCCCGACGAATCGAGCCGCCGGATCGGCCAGGCCGTGGCCGCCGCCAGCCTGCCGGAACTCGATCGAGGAGGGAAAGGATGAAACTCCACCTGCCGACGGCCGAAGTTTACGTCCCGGACGGCGCGCCGCAGGCCGCCGCGCTCGCGCGCACCACGCACCTCGCCGTCGGCGCGCATCAGGACGACCTCGAGATCATGGCCTGGCACGGCATCCTGGAATGTTTCGGCAAAAGCGACCTCGGGTTCACCGGCGTGACGGTGACGAACGGCGCCGGAAGCCCGCGCGCCGGGCTCTACGCCAACTATACCGACGAAGAGATGCAGCGCGTGCGGCGCCTCGAGCAGAAGAAAGCCGCGTTCGTCGGCGAGTTCGCCGCGCACGTCTTTCTCGATTACCCGTCGAGCGCCGTCAAAGACCCGAAGGACCTGCGCGTCGTCGAAGACCTGAAGCAGGTGCTCGAAGCCACGAAACCGAAAGTGGTTTACACCCACAACCTCGCCGACAAGCACGATACGCACGTGGGCGTCGTGCTGCGCCTGATTCGCGCGCTGCGCGAGTTGCCGGAAGCCGCGCGGCCGGAAAAAGTTTACGGCTGCGAGGTGTGGCGGAACCTCGACTGGCTGAACGACAAGGATAAGGTCGTCTTCGACGTCACCCCGCACGAAAACCTGGCGATGTCGCTGGTGGGAATTTTCGATTCGCAGATTGCCGGCGGCAAACGCTACGACCTGGCGACGATGGGGCGGCGGCGCGCGAACGCCACCTATTTCGAATCGCACGCCACCGACGTCGCCGAGTCCGTCATCTTCGCTGTGGATTTGACTCCGCTCGCCCGCGACACGACGCTCGACCCCGCGAAGTACATCGCCTCTTACATCGACCGCTTCGCGCAGGAAGTCGCCGCGCGCATCGCGAAGTTCTCGTAGCGCCGCCGTCTCGGCGGTCGAAAGTTGCCGGCCTCAGACCCGCGCTACTTTCCGCCGAACGTTGTTCCGAAAAAGTCTCCCGCCTTCCATTGCGGGCGTTCGGGGGCGTCAGCGACGTCGAGGCCGATGAGAAATTTCATCCGCGTATATTTCTCCGCCGCCGAAAAATCCAGCGGTTGGCTCGCATCGTCGCGCGGCGTGTGGTAGCGCGTGCGGACCCATTGCGCCATCACCGCGCCGCCGTTCACGTTCGGATCGGAACTCTTGTGTCCGGGTTTCAGGTAGAGCGCCGGAACCCCCTGGCGGACGAACGAATACTGGTCGCTGCGCACGAAGAACACTTCTTCCGGCGTCGGGTCGGGGCTCAGCTCGACGCCCAGCCGCGCCGCAGCGCGCTCGGTGGGCGCGTCGAGCGTCGAGTGCTCGGCGCCGAAGGCCACCACGTCGGCGAGCGGATAGAAGATGGCGATGACGTCCATGTTGATGTTCGCGACGATGTTCTGCTTCGGCAGCGTCGGAAAATTCGCGAAGTAGTCCGAGCCGAGCAGGCCGTGCTCCTCGGCCGTGACGGCGAGAAAGAGAACCGAGCGGCGGGGCGGCCGGGGCAGGGCGGCGAACGCGCGCGCAATTTCCAGCAGCGCCGCCGTCCCCGAAGCGTTGTCCACGGCGCCGTTATAAATCTGGTCCCCTTCGAGCGAATCGTCTTTGCCGATGTGGTCGAGGTGGGCGCTGTACACGATGACTTCGTCGCGCAGCGCGGGGTCGGAGCCGCGCAGCAGCGCCGCGACGTTCGACGATTCAAGCGCGCTGTGACGCGACTTCGTGGAAATGCGCACCCGGCCCGGCAGGGCAAAGGGTTCGAGTTTGGCGCCCTCGTCCGCGGCGGCAAAAACCGCTTCGAGCGATTTCGGAGCACCCGCGAAGAGCGCTTCCGCGCCCGGCCGGCTCAGCGTTGCCGCGCCGCGAATCTGCGGCTTCGCGTCGTTCGGCGTCCCGTCCGGCGCCAGCCAGCGCATGCTCGGGCCCCTGGAAAACTGCACGACGCGCGGCCAGGGATAGCGCGACTCGAACTCCGGCGTCGTGACGCTTACGACGCCCACGGCGCCGAGTTCGACCGCTGTCGCTGTCTTGACCCGTCCCGAGGAATAATGCGCGCGCTGCGTGGAAGGGAAGCGGGCCGGCGCGCCCACGAGATAGACGACGACCTTGCCGCGCACGTCCGCGCCCGCGTAGTCGTCGTAGCCGAGCTCGGGCGCGCGGACGCCGTAGCCCACGAAGTGCGCGGGCGCTTCGACGCTCGTCGTCTCGTAAGTTTCATGTCCGGACATCAGAAAATCGGTCTCGTGCACCAGCATCTGCTCGCGCCCATCGCGCACCAGGCTGAGCGAACTTTCTTCGGGAACGAAATCAATGCGCCGCAGCGGGACGGGCTGGTAGTAGGTCCCGTTCGAGCCCGCGGGTTCCAGCCCCCACTGCTCGAACAGCGCCGCCACGTACCGCGCCGCGAGGTCGTAACCGCGCGTGCCGGTCTCGCGGCCTTCGAGCAGATCGTCGGCGAGAAATCGAACGTGCGCGCGCAGCGCTTCCGCGCGGATCGAGGCCGAAGGATCGGAGTCGCCCTCCGCCGAGCCGGGGGGCGGCGCGACGGCCGCGACCGCCAGAACCAACGCCGGGACGACGGACAACCGGAACCATTTCCTGAGCATGAACAGGAATTCTCCCTGAGCTGAAAGTGGACCGTCCAATCTACACACTTCGCGATTTTCTGTCATTAGAATTTGACGCGGAAAGGGGGTCGCCGACGGGGAATCAGCGCGTGGGGGCGCCGACGGTCGAGAGATAGGTCTCCACCAGCCGGGAGAAGGCGCGCACTTTGGGGGGCAGGTCGTGCACGGAGAAAACTGCGGAGTGCTTGATTTCTTCCAGCGCACCGATGAGCGCGGTGACGGCGTCGAGCGCGGCGTCAATGGGATATTCTACGCGCACCAGCTTCTCGGGATTGAACGTGACCGCTGTCTTCAGCTCGCGCACGAGCTTGTCCGCGGTCACCAGCACCCCTTGCTGCTTTTCGAGAAACGATTCCCAGTTCGGACCCGCTTCCGGAAATCCGGCGTCGGCGTGCTTCTTGCCGTAATGCTCGAGCTCACAACCCAGCCACTCGAGGTCTTGCGCGAGACGCATGAGCGTGGAACCCAGCATGGCATGGTATTGTATCGTACCGGCAGTGACAAGTAACGAGTGACATGTGAAAAGAGTCCGAGGTCCGAAGTTCGAAGTCGGGATGTCTCGATGCGGCTGTATTTTTCGAGAATTGGGAATTGCTGACAACTGACAACTGACAACTGACCGATGACCGGGGACTAAGGACCAGGGACAACTTTCCAGTTTCCACCACCGAGGCCTGCATGGAATACCGCACGCTTCCCAAGACCGCGCTCAAGGTTTCGCGGTTGTCGTTTGGCACGATGACGTTCGGCGGGCAGACAGATGAAGCCGAGGCGGCGCGCATGCTCGACCGCGCGCTCGACGCCGGAATCAATTTCATTGACACGGCGAACGCCTACAACCAGGGTCGTTCGGAGGAAATCCTCGGGCGGCTGCTGCGCGGCCGGCGCGACAAGGTGATTCTCGCCACCAAGGTCTTCAACAAAATGGGCGACGCGCCGGACGACCGGGGACTTTCGCGCGCCGCGCTGCGCAAAGCGCTCGACGCGAGCCTCCAGCGCCTTCAGACCGACTGCGTGGACCTCTATTACCTCCACCAGCCCGACTGGGCGACGCCCATCGAAGAGACGCTTGAAGCGATGGAAGAGCAGGTGCGCGCCGGAAAGGTGCGCTATCCCGCGGTCTCAAATTACGCCGCGTGGCAGGTGTGCGAAATTCTCTGCCTGTGCGAGAAGCGCGGTTACAAGCCGTACCGCGTCTCGCAGCCGATGTACAACCTGCTGGCGCGCGGCATTGAGGAGGAATATCTGGCCTTCTGCCGGCGCTTCGGCGTGGCCGTGGTGCCTTACAATCCGCTGGCGGGCGGGCTGCTGACCGGCAAGCATCGCCGCGATGCGGGGCCGATTTCCGGCACGCGCTTCGACGGCAACACGATGTACCTCGACCGCTACTGGCACGACGACTATTTCGCCGCGGTCGAGGACTTGAAAATCGTGGCGCGCGACGCCGGCCTTTCGCTCCTCGCGCTGGCGTTTCGCTGGCTGCTTTCGCAACCGGCCGTCGATTCCATCATCCTCGGCGCGTCGCGCCTCGAGCAGCTGGAAGAAAATCTGAAGGCGTGCGAGGGCCCGCCGCTCGACGAAGCGACGCTCAAGCGCTGCGACGACGTCTGGAAGCGGCTGCGCGGCATCACTCCCAAATACAATCGTTGACAGCGAGGGAAGAATGTTGAGACATGCGATGAAGGCGCTTCTGTTTTCGCTGGCATTCACTTTCGTCGTCTGGGCGGGAGACGGACCGACGAGCGGTGCGACGCTCAATTCAGCGCACCCTCCTGCCGCGCCTGGTGAAGTCGGAATTGTTTCCGGATGATCCGGCGCTCATTGAGCGGATCGTCTCGGTGGGGGAAGAGAAGTAGGTTCACCGAGAGATCAACTCAAATGGCGGGGGCCAGCCGCGTAGCGGGGGCACAGTCAGGCCCACGGCGTAAGCCGCGGGAAGTCGGACGCAACGAGCTCACTCTCAGCCCCGGGAGGGGCGACACAACGGCCGTCGCGGAAAGGGCTTGACAAGATAGCTAGGCTCTGATAGGCTACCTTCTGAACTGCTTATCCCCCTCCGGAGGTCCCCCCCCTGTCACTCATCCGCCGGGGGCCTTTTCCCCTCGCTGCGGCGAGGGGGAAAGGCCCCCTCGGACACGTCGAAGCCCGAAAATATCCTCTTTGTGATTTCCCCTAATTCGTTGAAGTTGAACAGGTTACGTGGAATCTGGCGGGAGATCAAAGCGAATAAGTTATTGAAAGTCCGTCGCGAAAGCTATCAGGTGGTTGGTTCTAAAGAAGCCAGGGTTTTTCGGCGAGCCTTGTTTTCGCCTTTATTTCGCCTGTCAAGGCTTCTGCCACCGGAGCGGCTGCGTGCCCGGCACGGGGCGCGCCGCGCCGTGTTCCACGAGCCTATCCATGTGGCCCTTCACCGGCCACATGGCGAGCGCCAGGCTCTCCGGCGGCCACTCGCCGACGGCGTCGGCCGCCGCCTCCATCAACTGCTCGAGCGTGAGCCCGGCGGGCTTCTTGGCAAGCGCGGCGAGCAGGGCGCGGTCGATCACCTCCACGGTCTGGCGCGAGAGCGCGATGAAGTCGCCGACCTCTTCGCCGCGCATCACGGGCCAGTGGCCGGAGTAGAGGACGTCGATCGGGAGCGACTCGAAGTAGCGGAGGGTCGAGAGGTAGATGTCCACGAAGTAGTAGGTGACGGGAATAGCGAGCTCGCCGGTGGCTTTGGGGCAGCCGCGCCCGTGGATGGCGTCGCCGGCGAAGGCGGCGCGGTGCGCGCGGTCGTAAAGCGCCAGGTGGCCGCGAGAGTGGCCGGGAACGTGGAGGACTTCGAGCGACCAGCCGTCGCCGAGGCCAAGGGTCTCGCCGCCCGTGAAGGTCAGATCCACGCGGCGGCGTCGGCCGGCGTGCGGAAAGAACTCGGGCGAGATTGCCACCCCGTGGTCGCGCTGAAGGTGGTTGTAACGAAGGTCGAAGAGCGCCTGCGGGTCTTCGACCATGGCGCGGTCCGCTTCGCCGCAGGCGAGGAGCGCCGAGGGCGCGAGGCGTTTGATGGCGTCGTTGCCGCCCTGGTGGTCGAGGTCGGCGTGCGTGGTGACGGCGAGCGTGAGGCGCGCGGGCTTGAGCCGGAGCGAATCGAGGAAAGGAAAGATGACTTTCTCGGGGGTTTCGGCGATGCCGGTATCCACGAGCACCGTGTTCTCGCCGACGAAGAGGTACTGGAAAAGGTTTCGCCCGCCAAACAGCGATTGAATCTGATAGACGCCGGGATAGAGTTCCATGCCGCGCTCCGCGCGAAAGGTTTGGGGCCAGAGTTCTACACCGGCGCGGGGCGAAGGTCAACGCGCGCGGAGGTATTGACAGCGGAGACTCAATCCTATAGCGTAAGCGCTTTCATCGCGGCTGCCGAAGCTTGCTCTTTCCGGTTGCCCGCCCGCGCGCCGCTCGGTTAGCCTTGGCCGTCGGGCACAGGCTTGGCGCGAGAAAGGCGGTTCGGCATCTTCCTTCCGGGAGCGGGTGCGTCCTCATGGCCAAAGACAAGTTCGCGCTGGGAATTGATTACGGGACCGAATCGGGCCGCGTGGTGGTGATTCGCGTTCGCGACGGCGAAGAGATCGCTTCGGTCATCGTTCCGTATCCGGACGGCGTGATTGACGAGAAGCTGCCGGGCGGGCCGAAGCTCGAACACGACTGGGCGCTTCAGAATCCCCGCGACTACCTGCTCGTCGTCGAGAAGGGCGTTCCCAGGGCGCTCAAAGCGGCGAAGGTGAAGGCCGAAGACGTGGTGGGAATCGGCACGGACTTCACCGCGTCCTCGCCGATGCCCACGAAGCGCGACGGCACGCCGCTCTGCTCGCTCACCGGGCACCGCAAGCACCCGCACGCCTGGGTGAAGCTCTGGAAGCACCACGCCGCGCAGCCGGAAGCGAACCGCATCAACGAAGTGGGCCGCGAGCGCAACGAAGAGTTCATTTCGATTTACGGCGGCAAGTACTCCTCCGAATGGTTCTTCTCCAAACTCCTCCAGGTGCTCGACGAAGCTCCGGAAATCTACGACGCGACGGACCGCTTCATCGAAGCCGCGGACTGGATCGTGTGGCAGCTCGTGGGCGAAGAGAAGCGCAACGCCTGCACGGCCGGCTACAAGGCGATGTGGGTGAAGGGCAAAGGATTTCCTTCGCGCGAGTTCTTCCGCGCGCTTCATCCGCGCATGGAGAACGTCGTCGAGGAGAAAGTCGGGACAAGGTTTTATCCGCTCGGCGAGAAGGCCGGCGGGCTGACGGCGTTCTGGGCGAAGAAGACGGGGCTCGCCGAGGGAACTCCGGTCTCGATCGGCAACGTGGACGCGCACGTCGCCGTGCCCGCGACGACGGTGGTGTGCCCCGGCTCGCTCGTCATGATTATGGGCACGTCCATCTGCCACATGCTGCTCGGGACCGAACGGCAGATGGTGGAAGGGATGTGCGGCACGGTGGAAGACGGCATCGTGCCGGGCTACTGGGGCTTCGAGGCGGGGCAGTCGGCGGTGGGCGATATCTTCGCCTGGTTTTTCGAAAACGGCGTGCCCGAATCGCTCCATCGCGAGGCGCGGAAGCGCAAGGCGCACTTCACGCAGGAGCTCGAGCGGCGCGCGGCGGCGCTTAAGCCCGGCGAGTCGGGACTGGTGGCGCTCGACTGGTGGAACGGCAACCGTTCGATTCTGGTGGACGTGGATTTGACCGGTGTGCTGGTGGGCGCGACGCTGGCGACGCGCGCCGAAGAAATCTACCGAGCGCTCATCGAGGCCACGGCGTTCGGGACGCGCACCATCGTCGAGGCGTTCGAGTCGAAGGGCGTGGCGGTGAAGGAGTTGGTGGCCTGCGGCGGGCTGCCGGAAAAGAACAAGCTGCTGATGCAGATTTACGCCGACGTGACGGGGCGCGAGATCCGGCTGGCGAAGCGGCTCCAGACCTGTTCGGCCCTCGGCGCGGCGATGCACGGCGCGGTGGCGGCGGGGCGCGCGGGCGGCGGCTACGACACCATTTTCGAAGCGGCCGAGCACATGGCGCAGACGCAGAGGCTCACCTACCGGCCGCGGCCCGAGCACCACGAAGTTTACAGTCGCCTCTTCGCCGAATATCGCACGCTGCACGATTATTTCGGCCGCGGCGCGAACGACGTGATGAAGCGGCTGAAAGCGCTGAAGCGCGAAATTAGCGGGTAGCGCAGGTCTGCTCTTTGACCTGCGGTTCTTTTGGGATCCGGGAATGCCGCGGGTCGGAGAGCAGACCCGCGTTACGTCGAGCAATCGGCGAGGCGTCCCATAACGTGGAACAGATCCGCGCAAGGATACGCCGGGGAGATGGTACTGAGGTCGGACGACGGACGAACCAGATGGGGACATTGGAGCAACTTCGACGCGACGTTTGGAAAGCCAATCTCGGCATCTACAAGGCGCGGCTCGTGACCGAACATGCCGGGAACGCCAGCGGCATCGACCGCCAGCGCGGGCTGGTGGTGATCAAGCCGAGCGGCGTGGACTACGACACGATGCGTCCCGCCGACATGGTAGTTTGCGACCTCGACGGGCGCAAAGTAAAGGGCCGGCTAAAACCTTCGGTGGACTTGCCGCACCATTTGTACCTCTACAGGCATTGTCCCGAGGTCGGCGGCGTGATTCACACCCATTCGACTTACGCCACGGCGTTCGCGCTGCTGGGGCGTTCGATTCCGGTTTACCTGACCGCGATGGCGGACGAGTTTGGAGAGGAAGTGCCCTGCGCGCCGTACGTGGACAATCAGGGCGATCACATCGGCGAGGCGATTCTGAAATACCGGGGCAAGCGCGCGCCGGGAATCCTGCTCGGCCAGCACGGGACGTTTTCCTGGGGGCCGACGCCGCGCGACGCGTTGAAGGCGGCGGTGATGCTCGAAGACGTGGCGAAGACGTGCTTCGTGGCGCTGCTGGCGGGAAAGCCGCAGCCGCTTGCGCCCGAGGAAGTCGAAAAGTGGTACACGCGTTACCACACGACGTACGGCCAGCCGGATTTGAAAAAGAAGGGCTGACGGCGCGCGCGCCTTCGGCCCGTTGAGGAGAGCCTATGGACTGGACGGCTTCGGTATTTTCCGCTCCGTTCGGACTGCTGCTCGCGGCCGGCGCCAACGGCGAGGAACTGATTCGCCTGCGCGGCGTGGACATCGCGATCATCGCCATTTACTTCGTGACGGTGCTGGGGAT
The DNA here is from genome assembly GCA_964556705.1 of uncultured Acidobacteriota bacterium. GTDB lineage: Bacteria > Acidobacteriota > Terriglobia > UBA7540 > UBA7540 > CAZKXX01. The sequence continues at coordinate 3,297 of CAZKXX010000074.1, read as the reverse complement.
CGGTTTCTACCTCAAGCGGTTCACGAAGAGCGGTGAAGATTTCTTCCTTGCCGGGCGCGAGATGACCGCCTGGGTGGCGGGTCTGGCGTTCCTTTCCGCCAACCTCGGCTCGCTCGAGCTGATGGGCTGGGCGGCCGCGGCGTATCAGTACGGCATCCTCGCCGTCCACTGGTACTGGGTGGGCGCCATTCCCGCCATGGTCTTTCTCGGCGTCGTGATGATGCCGTTCTACTACATCTCCAAGACCCACTCGGTGCCCGGCTACCTGAAGCTGCGCTTCGGAGAATCGACGCGGGCGCTGGCCGGCGGCTCGTTCGCCTTCATGACCGTGCTCATGTCCGGCATCAACATGTACGCGATGGCGCTGGTGATGAAGGTGGTGCTCGGCTGGGACATCAACTTCAGCATCTGGGTCGCCTCCATCACCGTGGCGATCTACGTGACGATGGGCGGGCTGTTCTCGGCGATCTTCAACGAAGTCCTCCAGTTCTTCCTCATCTGGCTCGGCGCGCTGTTGATTCCCATCCTCGGCCTGATTGAAGCGGGCGGCTGGTCAAACCTGGTGGCGCGCATCCAGGCGAACTTTCCCGGCCAGGACTTCACTTCCGCCTGGAGCACGACGTTTTCGTTTGCCGATAATCCCATGGGCATTCACTGGACGGGCCTCGTCCTGGGGCTCGGCTGGGTGATTTCCTTCGGCTACTGGACGACGGACTTCCTCGTCGTGCAGCGCGTGATTTCGGCCAAAGACCTTCGTTCGGCCAAGCTCGCGCCCATCATCGCTTCGTATTTCAAGATGGCCGTGCCGTTCATCGTCATCCTGCCGGGGCTGCTGGGTCTGGCGTTGCTGCCGTTCGAACTCGTGCCGGAAATGGAAGTGGGGCCGGGGAAGCACAGCTACAACGAAGTGCTGCCGCTCATGCTGGCGCGCTACTGCGGCCCCGGACTGCTGGGCCTGGGCGTGACGGCGCTGATCGCCGGCTTCATGGCGGGCATGGCGGGCAACACCAGCGCCTTCGCTACCGTCTGGACCTACGACCTCTACCGGCCGTTCATCAGGAAGGACGCGCCGGACGCGCACTACGTTTCGATGGGACGCTGGTCGGCGTTTCTGGGCGTCGTGGCCTCCATCGGCGCGGCGTACCTGGTGATGCAGTTTGCCAGCATCATGGATTACGTTCAGGCGCTTTTCAGCTTCTTCATCGCGCCGCTTTTCGGCACGGTGCTGCTGGGGATGCTCTGGAAACGGGCGACGCCCGCGGGCGGGTTCTGGGGGCTGCTCACCGGCACCCTTTCTTCCATCGGCATGTACGTCATGGTGAAGATGGACCCCTCGAAGCTGGCGCTCATTGCGCTCTCACCGCACGCCAAGGACATGGCGGAGAACATGTACCGCGCGTTGTGGTCTTGGATCATTTGCGTGGTGGTGACGGTCGTGGTGAGCCTGATGACCAAGCCGAAACCCGAGGCCGAATTGACGGGGCTCGTTTACGGTTGCACGGAGATCCCCAGCGAGGGCCATTTGCCCCTCTGGCAGCGGCCCGTTTTCTGGGGCGGCGTCGCCATGGCCGTGTTCCTGGCGCTGAACATCATTTTCTGGTAGCGGAGCAGTTGGGATACTTCATTCCGCGGGAGGCGTGACGATCATGGCCGAAGACCATCACATCATTCCGGTCTGGTTTTTCGTGGGCGTCATTCTGTTGACCTACGGCGTGCTGATTTTCATCACGGGGCTCACGCAGGTCTCGAACCCGCCGCCCACGGTGCTCAACCACCTGCACGCGCCCATTTGGTGGGGCGCGGTCCTCATCGCGGTCGGCGCGCTGTACGTTTATTACTTCCGGCCCAGGAAATCATGAAGGCTCAGTCAGGGCAGCTCCAGCAGGCCATGTCCTGCAGATACCCCGCATTCTTTCGGACCGCCTCATAGGCCGCGGCGCGAGAATAATTCCAGGTGCGCCAATCCCGGCTCGCGGCTTCCGGCCACGAAACGAGCAGGCTTCGCGCCAGGCCTCGCCGCTCTCGCTCGGGCAATTTCGGGAGCGCCCGCAGAAGCTCCGACACTGCGTCCGCGCTGAGTCTTGACGTGTAGGCGGCGTCGAACTCGCGTCCCTGTGCGGCGCGGGCGGCGTTCACGCGGACGATGAGCGCGTCGGGATTCAAAACGTGCAGCGCCGCAATCAGCGCGAACCCCGCCACCATCGCTCCGCAAGCGAACCGTTCGCGCCGGCCGCGCAATGCCGTCAAAGCAAACCAGACGAATACCACCGCCAGCCAGACCATGAACGCCGTCGGATACAGCCGTTGCTCCGTGAGACCGTACTCACGCTGGTAAAGCCTCATGCGCTGGAACGCCGAAGCCATGATGACGGCGAGCATCACGAACTGGAATCCCGCCAGCGCTTGAAAGATCTGTTCGTCTCGCTTCCGGTCCTTCCGCAAAAGCCAGTGCAGCAGGAGCAGCAACGGCAGCACAAGTGTCACGACGGTCAGGAGTTCGAAGAACCCGCTGCGCGCGTACTCGGCGTAGGTCAGGTCGGGCGTGACCTGCACCCGCGAGGCGCCGCCGAAGAAGTAGCGGAATTGAACGGCCACGAACGCGACGAAAAGCAGATTGAGCGCGCCCAGAATCACGGAAATCTCGACGATGCCCATGGAAAAGGAGGGCGTCCGGACTCCTCGGACCCATTCGAGCTCGCGTCCGACGAGCAGCCCGCGCGCGTAACCGCCGACGATCCAGGCGAGGAAAAGCGTCAAGACGACGTGAGAGAGCAGAGTGGCGAAGTCGATCCGAAAGACCTCTTTCACCAGACTCTCAAAGACCGCATCGGCCGACATCAGGAGCCCGCTGAACACCAGCACAGGCGGCACCGCCAGCAGCAGGCCGCGACCGAAGGCCAGTGATTTTCGCGAAAATCGGCCGCTGGAAGCTTCCTTCCATTGGATGTCGCCGAGCAGCAGCACCAACGCGCCCACGGAGGCGCTCAGCGCGGCAATCACGCTACCCAGAACGTACTGAGTCAGACTGGCGTGCCGTATCGTTCCGCCCTGCGCGCGCAGCGTCCAGAGTGAAAACGCCACCATCAAGGCCAGAATGTTGAGGAGTTGGAGCGTTCCGGAATCCCGCCAGGCGAAGGCGCCCGCGAAAACTCCCACAGGCACTAACCAAAGCCAGGCACTCCGTTCGATTCCCCTTCCGCGCCCTGCGAGCGCCGCGAGGAACGCGGCCAGCACCAGCGCCCAAAGAGTGAAGTTCAGGCCCCACGGCCATTCGCGCAGGAGCGTATCGCCCAGAAT
>CAZKXX010000073.1:15339-20061 GCA_964556705.1 uncultured Acidobacteriota bacterium | reverse complement strand
GCCGTCTGAACCTGGGATCGCCCCTTCGGCGCGCAGAGCTTCGCTCTGCGCCAGCGGCTTTCCCCGCACTGAAGTGCGGGGCTATGGTTGTGCCGCCCCTGTGGGGCGCAGGGTCAGGTCTCGCTCGCCGGCTGGCGCAGACCTTGTCAGGTCTGCGCGCCGAAGGCGCTCGTGAGAAGGAAACGCAGACGCGGAGGGTCTGCGCCAGCCCGAGAGCGGGTAGCGCGGAGTGTCGTTTTCCAGACACTCCGCGGCTTGTCAAGGACGGAACGTAACAAAATCAGAAAAGCCGCGGAGCTTCAAACGGCGAGGCTCTGCGCCAGCCAGCGCACTGAAGTGCGGGGCTATGGTTGTGCCGCCCCTGTGTGGCGCAGGGTCAGGTCTCGCTCGCGGGCGGCCGCGGGAAATTGCAGATTCAAGATTTCAGATGGCAGACGCGGGGATGGGCCGCAGGCGCGCGCCGCATACGGGGATTCAAGGTTCCAATTTCACGATGGCAGACGTCAGCGGATGAGACGTCAGGGGTCGGCCACTCGGACTAGCGAAAAGCGAAACTGCAAGAGCGAAAGTCGAAATTAGAAACTCGAAACCCGCCCAATCACAAATCCAAAATCGGAAATCCAAAATCCGCCCGCGCCTTCTGGATTCTACCCTCTGCTTCCAGCCTTCAGCCGTTAGCGATCCGCTGGCTGCCTTCTGAATTCTGACTTCTGAATTCTGACTTCAGACTTCACCCTTCACCCTTCACCCCTTACACTTTCCCTTTCCCCTCTCCCCGCGCCTTCTGAATTCTGCATTTCCCATTCATCGTTCCTCCTTCATCGTTCATCGTTCGCTTGCTCAACGCCCCTCATTTCCGCTAAGGTGGATTCGGTCCCGTGTGGGGCCTTGCATGAAACGCATCTTCATCATCGAAGACGACAAGGACATTGTCGAGCTGGTGCGGTACAACCTGGAGAAGGACGGTTTCCAGGTGGCCTCGACCGGCGACGGGCTGGCGGGCCTGGCGCAGCTCAAGAAGTCCGCGCCGGACCTGCTCATCCTCGACCTGATGCTTCCGAACCTTTCCGGCCTCGAAATCTGCCGCGAAGTGCGTCGCGATGAGAGCCTGAACCGGCTGCCCATTCTGATGCTGACGGCGCGCAGCGAGGAGGCGGACCGCGTGGTCGGGCTGGAAGTGGGCGCCGACGATTACGTGACGAAGCCTTTCAGCCCGCGCGAGCTGGTGGCGCGGGTGAAAGCGCTGCTGCGCCGCACGGAACCTTCGGACGAGCCGCAGAAGACCATCGAGGCCGGCGAGCTGGTGATCGACCCTTCCTCTTATCGAGTGACGCGCGGCGGCCGGCCCCTGACGCTGAGCACGCTGGAGTTCCGCCTGCTGCACTTTCTGGCGTCGCGGCCGAACCGCGTGTACACGCGCGACCAGTTGCTGGACGCGGTGTGGGGCTCGGAGCGCTTTGTGACGCCGCGCAGCGTGGACGTCTATATCCGCCGCTTGCGCGAAAAGATCGAAGCGGACCCGGAAAACCCGGTGCATTTGAAGACCGTGCGGGGCGCCGGCTACCTGTTTGAAGGGCCGGCTTCGCCGGCACGAGGCCACCGTGCGCCTTAGGCTGTACTGGCGGCTCGGCCTCGCCTACGTCGCTCTGCTGCTGGCGGCGCTGGTGGCGGCGCACTTCTACGCCGAATACGCCATGCGCGGGCACTTCATTCAGGCGGGCTTCGAGCAGCTTGAGGCCGTGGCGCGCATCGCTCTGGCCCGGCCGCCGCACTCGGAGGCGGCCGTGGAGGAATGGGCCGCGTGGGCCGGGCGGAGCGGCGCTCGCGTGACGGTGGTCGCCGCCGACGGGCGCGTCCTGGCGGACACGGACGAAGATCCCGCGCAGATGGAAAACCACGCGCACCGCCCGGAAATCCGCCAGGCGCTGGCGAGCGGCGAGGGGCGCGCCGTTCGCTACAGCACGACGGTGCAAAGGGACCTTCTCTACCTGGCGCTGCGCCGCGAGACCCCTTCCGGGGATCCGGTCGTCTTTCGATTCGCTCATCCACTCGCGCAGATTGACCAGGCTCTGGCCGAAGACCGCCGGCGGTTGTGGCTGCCTTCCATCGTCATCCTGCTGATCGCGGGCGGGGCGTCGTTGCTCGTCTCGCGGGCCTTCTCGCGTCGCGTGGAGCGGCTGAAACAATTCTCGCGGCGCGTCGCCGACGGGGATTTCCGGGCGCTGCCGGTTGAAAAGGAAGGCGACGAGCTGGCGGAACTGGCCCGCGCGCTCAATGAAACCGCGGCCCGGCTTGACGAGACCATCCGCACGCTTCGCGACGAGCAGAGCCGTTCGGCGGCCATCCTGCACAGCATGGTGGAGGGCGTGGCCGTGATCGGCGCGGACGGGCGCCTGACGTTCTGCAATGAAGCGTTCTGCCGCGCCCTGGGCGCGAAAGAAGCGAACTGCGAAGGACGGTCCGTGATCGAGGTGCTGCGCCAGGCGGACCTGCTGAGCATGGTGCGGAAAAGCCAGGAGGGCGAGGAAACGGTCGCCGGCGAGGTTGAGTTCGGCGCGCCGCAGGTGCGAAGCTTTTCGGTCACCGCGACGCCGATTCCGACGGAAGGCGGCCGCAGGGTCGTTCTCGTCCTTCACGACATCTCCGAGCTGCGGCGCCTGGAACGCGTGCGGCGGGACTTTGTGGCGAACGTCTCGCACGAATTGAAGACGCCGCTGACGGCGATTCAGGGGTTCGCGGAAACGCTGCTGGGCGGCGCGCTCGAAGACGCGCAAAACAGCCGGCGTTTTCTCCAGATCATTCGCGACCACGCGACGCGGCTGGGGCGGCTCACCGACGATTTGCTCCGCCTTTCGCAGATCGAAGCGGGCAAACTGGGACTGGAGCTCTCCCCGGTGCCGCTCTCCGGCGTGATCGAGCCCTGCCTCGAAACGACGCGCCTGAAAGCCGCGGCGAAAAACCTGACGTTGACGGTGGAATGTCCGCCGGAGATTCCGCGGGTCCTCGCCGACGCGCGCCGCCTGCAAGAGGTGCTGCAAAATCTGCTCGACAACGCCGTGCAGTACACGCCGGCGGGCGGCTCGATTACGGTCCGGGCCGGCGTCGAGGACAAGCGGGTCCGCCTCAGCGTGACCGACACGGGCATCGGCATCCCCAGCGGAGAACAGGCAAGAATCTTCGAGCGCTTCTACCGCGTCGACGCCGCCCGCTCGCGCGCCGTCGGAGGAACGGGCCTGGGACTTTCCATCGCCAAGCACCTGGTCGAAGCGCAGGGCGGGCGGATCGAAGTCGAAAGCCAGGTGGGTCGCGGCTCGACCTTTACGATTTTCCTTCCCGCCGCTTAGCTTTCCGCTTTAACTGAGAATTCACGCTCGCTTCATTCCTCTTCAATCTCGCCAATTCATCCTCCGACTCGACCATGAAAGCGCTGATCTTAGCGAACGAGACGATCCTGCTGGCGGCGATCGTCGCCGCGGCCGCAGGACTGCTTTTCTGGAGCCTGCATCGGCCGCGCAGGTCCGACCCGAAGACGGCGCTTCTCCAGTCTCTCCTCGAGCGCTTGCCCCGCGATGAAGGCGAGCGGGAAGGTGACGAGGAGTTCCCGGCCGCCGGGCCGAGCAGTCACGACTTCTTCGCCTGAAGGCTGCGGCGGAGCGATCGAAAGGGGTCGTCGCAGGGGCGACGGGAAGGCAGAGAGGTCAGCCGGCGCGACGCCCAGGAGAGGACTTCTCATGAAACCGAAAATTCGGGCGCTGCTCGTTCACGACCGGCCCGACCCGTGGGGGGCGCTGCGCGTTGCGCTCGGAGAGCTGGGCGTCGAGACGCGCGTGGCGCGGACCTGCGGCGAGGCGCTGGCGCATCTGTGGGGCTGCGAAGGTCCGCAGGTGGTGCTCACGGCCGCGCAGCTTTCCGACGGCACCTGGTCAGACGTGGTGGGGCTCGCGCGCCGGGCGGAATCGCCCATCAACGTCATCGTCGTAGCCGCCCAGGTGGATGTGCGCTTCTATCTCGAAGCGCTGGATGGCGGCGCCTACGACTTCCTCGCTCCGCCGTTCGAACCGTCCGTGCTCGAATACGTGCTGGGCGGCGCCGCCGGCGACGCTTTCCGCCGCTGGAACGCTTCGTCCCACCCGGCCCGGCGCGCCAGGGACCGCAAGCCGGTGATGTCATTGAAGGAATCCTCCCAGTAAGAATTTGGAACCGCCCCGAGGGCCGAAGAAACCGGTGGGCAAACGCCTGCGGCGATCTCTACACCAGGGCCGGGCGTGTAACCGAATGTTCAAACTCCTTTCATCAGTCCCTAAAGACCGTCGCCTAGTCTGGTCTGCTCTCTAAGAGAGCCTTGATATCCCGGAGAATCTGATTTCATTTCAAGCAGACGAAGAGAGAGGAGAGGTATAACTGATGAGTCGAGCAAAACTGTTAAGACTCCTGGCCCTGGCAACGGCGCTGGCCGCAGCGCCGCTGGTGCTTCAGGCCCAATTCGGCGTGACCGGCTCCCTTCAAGGAGTGATTACAGACCCGAGCAGAGCGGTCATTCCGCGCGTCAAAGTTTCCGCCGTCGCCGTGGGGACCGGCGCGCGCCGCGAAACTTCGACCGACGAACAGGGCCGCTACCACCTGGCGGCCTTGCCCGTGGGCGACTACCGGCTGTCGTTTGAAGCGCCGGGTTTCAAACGCCTGGAGCGTGGCTTTCAAGACTTTTTTCAGCGCGGTCAGCGG
>CAZKXX010000073.1:0-15329 GCA_964556705.1 uncultured Acidobacteriota bacterium | reverse complement strand
TGGAAGCCGCGGTCTCGCGCGTCGTGGACGTGGAACTGGCCGTCGGCGAGCTGGCGCAGGCGGTGACGGTCACCGAAGCCGCGCCGCTGCTGCAGACTTCGCAAGCCGTCACGGTGCGCCAGTTGAGCGCCATGGAGCTGCTGGAGGTCCCGTCCTCCACGCGCAACTTCACGCACCTGCTTTCCGCCGAAGCCGGCGTCAACGCGGACCTGCCGCCCGTGCTGGGCAACGACACGGGCTCGCTCAGCCCTTCGGTGAACGGCACGCGGACCACCAGCAACAGCCTCCAGTTCAACGGCATTGACGCAACCAACCTGTTGACCAACGAGGGTTCGCTTACCGAGAACATCTCGCCGTCGCCGGAGACGATCCAGGAAGTGAAGCTCCAGACGAGCCTTTACGACGTCTCGACCGGGCGCAACGGGGGCGGGAATTTCCAGATCATCACCCGCGGCGGAACGAACGACGTGCACGGATCGGCCTACTGGTACCTGCAGAACGAGAAGTTCAACGCCAATGATTTCTTCTTCAACCGGGACGGCATTGACCGCCCCACGGCGCGGCGCAACGAAGGCGGCTTCACGCTCGGCGGGCCGCTGCGGCGCGACCGCGTGTATCTGTTCGGCGGCTACCAGCGCACCGACGCGCGCACCGCGTATGTGCCCACCGGCTCCTCGCTCAGCGATCTGCCCCTGGCGCTCAACCTGATTGCGGGCGACCGCACGGCCGAGAATCTGGCTGCCGCCTTCAACGCCACGAACGTTCGCAACCTGGACGCCGACCCGGCGAACGATGTCGTCCTGGCTGCGTCGGATATCTCGCCCATCGCGGTCAACATCTTCAACCTGCGCAATCCCGCGACCGGCGGCTTCGTGATTCCCGCCCCGGGCTCGGGCGCGGCCACCACTTCGGACGCGCTCGGCAACCCCTTGAGGCGCGTCCGCCAGGTCTGGCCCTCGGAGTTCGAGCAGGACCAGTTCACGTTCCGCAACGACATCAACTTCACGGACACGAACCGGTTCAACGCCGTGTTCTTCTTCTCGAATTTTCCCAGCCTGGATTCCTTTCCGGACCCCTCGAGCCTGGCCTCGCCTTTCGTGCTCCGGCGGGGAAACCGGGCGCGAACGCTGGCGCTCGCCGATACGCACGTCTTCAGCGAGCGGACGGTGAACGAAGCGCGCTTCGGCTTCCTCTGGCTCAACAACTCACGGGCGCTCGACGACCCGTTCCTCGCCATCACCAACGATTCAATCGGCGTGCCCAATCCGGCGCAGCTTTTCGACGACTCCCCGGGCACGCGCCGGCTGGGCCACTACGTCTTCCGCGGGCCGCGCTTCAGCTTCGGCGGCCCCAACGATTCGTTCAATACGCGCAAGCAGTTGACCTTCAACCTTGCGGACACGCTCTCGCACCAGGCCGGGCGGCACGGGCTGCGATTTGGCGCGGAATACCGCAATCACCGGATCGAAAGCGACCTTCCCGAGGAGCAGGCGACGGAGTTCGAGAAATTCTCAAGCTTCACGCAGCTGCTGCGAGGGCTGGCGCAGGAGGCCGACACGCAATACGGCATTACCGCCAAGCAATTCCGCGCCCACGACTTCGCCTGGTTCGTAGCCGACGACTGGAAGGTGACGCCGCGGCTGACGATGAACCTCGGCGTGCGCTGGGACTGGTTCGGCTGGCCGTATGAAAAGAACGGCCTGATCGGCAACTTCGACCCGACGATCGCCGACACCGAAAACCCCATCAACGGATTCCTCGTGGCGAGCAACGTGCGGCCCACGGGCATCGCGCCGATTGACGACGCGGTGGCCGTGACGGCGCGCGCTTCGAACCGGCATACGCTCAACGGCTACGACCTGAACAACTTTCAACCGCGCTTCGGTTTCGCCTGGCAGCCCTTCCGCTCGAACCGCGTGGTGCTGCGCGGCGGCTACGGGATCTTTTACGACCGGCCGTCCTCGGCGTTCATCAACACGCTGTTCAGCAACTATCCGTTCCTGCGCGAAATCGAAGTGACGTTCCCGACCGGGGCCGTGCCGCTCGCCACCGCCTTCTCCCAGCAGCCGACCGATCTTTCTTTTGACCAGTGGTTGCCCATGCGGGTCACGTTCGAAAGTCCGGGCAGCGCCAGCGGCAACTATCGCGTGCGCGATAACACGGGAGTGCTGGCGGGCGCGGACGGAACTCCGAACCCGCCCTGCGAGACTTTCGCTGTCTGCCCCGGCAATATCGCGGAAACTCTGGAGTATCGCGCGATTGACCGAGGCCTGCGGACGCCCTACATCCAGCAATGGAACTTCGGATTCCAGATCGAAGTTGCCAAGGACATGATGTGGGAGATCCGCTACGCGGGCACGAAGGGGACGCGGCTGCTGAACGCCGTGGCCCTCGCGCAGTCCTATGACCTGAACGACCCCTCGACGCCCGATTACGTCTTCGCGCGGCTGAACGCCGCCTACGAGGCGGGCGGTTCTCCGCGCGGGGCGCTCGGCGAGGCGAATGTGCCCGCCGGCCTCCCCTCGGACGCCTGTCCGGGCAACCAGCCGTCGTGCCTGGCGGGGGTGGGACGGGCATTCGGTTTCACTTACCCCAACGACCCGTCGTTCGGCGCCCTGGCGGGGAACTTCGACCTGAACCTGGGCCGGAATCCCTCCACGGCAACCACCTCGGCGATCATTCCCTTTGAGGCGCGGGCGATCTTCCTGGGGATGAACATTCCCGAGGCGATCATTCTGAAGTCGAATGGCAACTCGATCTACCACTCGCTTCAGACCAATCTCACGAAACGCTTCCATCGCGGGTTGCAGTTCAACCTGGGTTACGCGTTCGGCCGAGCGCTGGATGACAACTCGGCCGATCCGGGCAGCACGGCCGGCAGCGGCAAGCCCGACATCCCCAACACCGGGTTCATCGTCCAGGGCGACGCTCGAAACCTGCGCGCCAACCGCGGCCTCTCAGATTTCGACCGCAAACACCGGTTCAGTCTGAGTTACGTATTCGAATTCCCGACGGGAAGCCTGACCAGCCGTTGGGTGAAAGGCTGGCAGCTCTCCGGCTTCGTGCAGGCGCAGTCCGGGGCGCCTTACTCGATCTTCTCGGGCGAGCCGGAAGGTACCACGGCCGCGGCGCTGCTCTCCAGGAACAACGGTTCGGGCGGGCTCTTCCGTCTGGGCTTCGGCCGGCCGAATCTGGCGCCCGGGGCGACGCTCGCGAGCCTGACCGACACGGGCGACCGCCTGGTGGCTTTTGACACCAGCCAGCTCGCTTCACCTTTGGGCGGCTTCGGCAACCTCGGACGCAATGTCCTCCGCGGCCCGCGGCAGAAGCGCTGGGACTTCGCGCTCTCCAAGACCACCAGCCTCACGGAGAAGGCGCGGGTCGAGTTCCGCTGGGAGGTTTTCAACATCGCGAACAACGTCAACTTCGCGCTGCCCGTCAACGACTTGCAGGATTCCTCGGTGGGTGAAATCGAAAACACCGTGGGAGGTCCGCGGGTCATGCAGTTCGGGCTGAAGTTCCTGTTCTGACGCTCTTCCTTCGTTGAACGAGCTTTTGGGGGCCGGCATTCCCCCCTGCCGCCGGCCCCCTTTTTTTGCCCGGCGCATTGTTACCAAGGATTCATCGCGATTTAACATTCGCTTTACACGGGCGGCCTATGCTGACCTCGCAAGTTGAAACACTGGCTCGCAAGAGCATGTTTTCTTCATGAAACGGCAGGGGCTGAGACGTTTTCCTTCCCGAGCGTACCGGGCGCGGGGACGCGGCCCGGGATCCCGCCCCTCAGAGGAGATTCCCCGATGTCCCAGACGCTGATGCGCCGAGGCCTGGGTGTGTGCGTTTTCCTGTCGGCCATTTCGCTCGCTGCGTTTCCGGCGCGTGCGCAGGATGAGGTCGCGCAATTGAAGGAGCAACTGGCGCGGCAGCAGGAGCAGATTGAAGAGTTGCGGCGCGCGCTCGACGAGCAGCGGCGGATGCTCGAGCGGACGCTCGCCGCGCTGGAGGCGGCCGGGCCGGGCGGGCCATCCGCCGGGCTGGGCGGGACCGCGCTGCCGGGCCCGGGAGTGGATTCGCGCTTTCGCGGGAATGACGGGCAAGAGGCTCCGAGCGAGGTGGCTCAGTCGCACGCGGAAGTCGAGCTCGTCCGAGGCGAGCTCGACGCGCTGGCCGAGCACACGGCGCAATCGAACGAACGGCTGGCGAAAGTGGAAACGGCGATGGCGGAAAACCAGAAGAAGACCGAAGGCCGCCTGCGCGGCCTCGGCAATTTCAACTTTTCCGGCGACGTGCGCCTCCGCTACGAGCCGTTTTTCCAGGAAGGCCGGCCGGACCGCCATCGCGAGCGCGCGCGGGCGCGGCTGAACCTGACCGGCAAGCTCACGGATGAAATCGCCGGCGGGGTGTCGCTCGCCACCGGCGCGCTCGACGACCTCGATTCCACCAACCAGTCGTTCACGGGATTTCTGACGCGCAAGCCCGTCGGCCTCGACCGCTACTTCATCCAGTACCGGCCGCGCGCCTTCAAGCCTCTGACGCTGGTGGGCGGGAAGTTCGCCTTCCCGTGGTATCGCACGCCGCTGACGTTCGACAGCGACATCAACCCGGAAGGTTTCGCGCAGACATTTTCGTTCGACCTGAAGAATCCCCTGCTCAAGAACCTGACGTTCGTGGGCTTCCAGTTGCCCATCCACGAAGTGAGCGGCGGGCCCGACAGCTTCATCCTGGGCGGGCAGGTCCAGACGCAGTGGCGGCTTGCCGAGAGCGTGAACCTGCGGCTCTACGCGGCGGGAATCAATTTCAACCGCGTTGACCCGATGGCGGTGGCGATTGCGGACGGCTCGCTGCGGCCGAGCCTGGCGAACACCAACGCTCTCCGCACGGACGCGGACGGAAACGTGACGGGGTTTGCGTCGCGGTTCGCCTATCTCGACCTGATCGGCCGGCTCGATTACGCCTGGAGCTCGCGCTGGCCGATGATGCTGCAGTTCAACTTCGTCAACAACACGCGCGCGGCGACTTCGGAGCGCAGCGGCTACTGGGCGGACATCGCGTTTGGCCAACTGCGCGAAACGCGCGACATCCAGTTCGGCTACAGCTGGGTGTGGATCGAACGCGAAGCGGTGATCGGGGCGTTCAACGAAAGCGATCTGCGCAGCGCCACGAACGTCCGCAACCATCGCGTGCTCTTCGGATACCAGACGCACCCGAACGTCACCGCGCAGTGGACGATGTGGCTCGGCAAGCTGCGCGACCCGTTCCAGAACACGAGCCTGATCGCGCCCGGCGTCCGGAGCAACTGTACGACCGAGCCGTTTGTGAATTGCCGCGACTCGATGCTGAACCGGATGCAGTTTGATCTGATTTACAAGTTCTAGGGTCCGGACTCGCAGCATGGGCGTCTTGCCCATGGGCTCTGCCGTGCCGGGGACGCGCGGCCAGGATGGCCGTGCCACGACGTACGAGGGCGGAAGACGGTGGCGAAATGCATGAATTACAAGGACTTGGACGTTTCACGGAGCGTTTATGGCGTCGTAACACGGCTGTAACAAGAATCTGAAGAATGTTTAGAGAAGGAGAAAAAATGAAACGATCACTTGCGACGCTGGGAGTAGTGGCGGTCGGGGCGGTGCTGCTTGCCGGAGCAATCAGTGCGGGTTTTGCGCAGGCGCGCCGGAACATCACCATCAAAGGTTCGGACACGATGGTGATTCTCGGCCAGCGCTGGGCGGAAGTCTTCATGAAGCAGAACGCGGGCATGACCGTGCAGGTGACGGGCGGCGGCTCAGGCACGGGCATCGCCGCGCTCATCAACGGCACGTGCGACATCGCGGAATCTTCGAGGCCGATGAAGGATTCGGAAAAACTCCAGGTCAAGCAGAAGCGCGGGCGCGACGTGGTGGAGATTCCCGTGGCGCTGGACGGGCTGGCGGTGTACGTCAACGACCGCAACCCCGTCAACGAGTTGACCATCGAGCAGATCCGGCGCATCTACACGGGCGCCATCAAGAACTGGAAGGAAGTGGGCGGGCGCGACGAGCGCATCCTCCTCTACAGCCGCGAGAACAATTCCGGGACCTACGTTTACTTCAAGGAAGAAGTTCTGATGAACGCTGACTTCTTCCCGACGGCGCAGACGCTTCCGGGGACGGCGGCGGTGATCAACGCGGTGGCGCGCGACCCGCGCGGCATCGGCTACGGCGGCATCGCTTACGGCAAGGGCATCAAGCACCTGCTGGTGAAGAAAGACGCCTCGTCGCCGGCGGTTGACCCGACGCTGGAGAACGTCGTGAGCGGGAAATATCCCATCAGCCGGTACCTCTACTGGTATCTGGCCGGCGAGCCGGCGGGCGACGTGAAGGCGCTGGTGGATTGGGTGATGTCGAAGAAGGGGCAGGCGGTCGTGGAAAACGTCGGCTACTACCCGCTGCCGGACCACGTCCTGGCTCAGTACGGCGGGTCGTCCGCCAAAGGGTCGGCGAAGGGGAAGAAGGCGGGGGGATTGTAAGCCGCCTTTGGGCGGCCCCGCCTTCCTGAGGCGGACCTGCTCTGAGCTTCTCTATGGCGGACACTCCGATTCCGGTCTTCGTGGCCGGCGCGCAGCGCGCCTTGCGGTGGCGCGTCGTGCGCGAATGGCTGATCACGCAGTTTGTGACTGTGAACGCCTGGCTGGCGCTGGGGTTCATCCTGCTCATTTTTGTCTTCATCGCCCGCGAAGCCCTGCCGGTGTTCTGGGAGCCCGAGGCGGTGGAGGAGGTCGGCGTGAGCCGGCTGCTCCTGCCGCAAAAGTACGGCACGGAGGAAGCGGCGCTCCCCTACGTCTGGCAACCCGTTTCGGCCGAGCCCAAATACAGCCTGATGCCGCTCCTTCTGGGGACGCTCAAGGTGACCCTCATCGCCATCGTGTTTGCGGCGCCCATGGCGATCGCGGCGGCCATTTACACGGCGGAGTTCGCGCCCCACTGGGTGCGCGAGACGGTGAAGCCGGCGGTCGAGATGCTGGCGGGATTTCCTTCCGTCGTCCTGGGCTTCTTCGCGCTCATCGTGCTGGCTTCCTGGCTCCAGGACCTGCTCGATCTCGATTACCGCCTGAACGCGCTGAACGCGGGGCTGGCGATGGGGCTGGCGGTGATTCCCATCATCTACACGGTCTGCGAGGACGCGCTGGGCTCGGTGCCGCGGCGGCTGCGCGAGGCTTCCTGGGCGCTGGGCGCCACGCGCGCCGAGACCGCGCTGCGCATCGTCGTGCCCGCGGCGCTGCCCGGTATCTTCGCCGGCGTTGTGCTCGGCTTCGGGCGCGCCATCGGCGAGACGATGATCGTGCTGATGGCTTCCGGCAACGCCGCCATCACTTCCTGGAGCTTCACCGAATCCGTGCGGACGCTTTCCGCCACCATCGCCGCCGAGCTTGCCGAAGTGGTTTTCGGCAGCCCGCACTACCGCGTGCTGTTTCTCATCGGGACGATCCTGTTCCTCTTCACGCTGGCCTTGAACAGCCTGGGCGCGTGGATGATTCACCGCGTGCGCCGGCGCCTGGCGGGGAGCGCGTAACGGATGGGACTTCGCCGCCAATTCGACCGCACGCTGCGCTGGGCCACGGCGCTTGCCGCGTTCGCAATTCTTGCGATTCTCGGCATCCTCATCGGCCAGATCACCTACCACGGCTGGGAGACCGTCACCTGGGAGTTCCTTTCCGGCGCGCCGACACACGGGATGACCGAAGGGGGAATCTTCCCGGCGATTTTCGGCACGGCAGCGCTGGTGCTGATTATGACGGTTTTCGTCGCGCCTTTCGGCGTGCTCGCGGCCATCTATTTTTCCGAGTACGCCGACCGCGCTTCCTGGTTCTACCGCGTCGCGCGGCAGGCCGTGAACAACCTGGCGGGCGTGCCTTCGATCGTCTTCGGGCTGTTCGGGCTGGGGTTCTTCGTCCAGTTCGTGGGCAGAAAGATTGACGAGGTGGCCTACGGCGGCGAACTGCACTACGGGCAGCCGGCGATTCTGTGGGCGGCGCTGACGCTGGCCGTCCTGACGCTGCCGGTAGTGATCGTGAGCGTCGAGGAGGCGCTGCAGGCCGTGCCCCAGAGCTATCGTGAGGCGAGCTACGCGCTCGGTTCGACGAAGTCGCAGGCGGTTTTCCGCGTGGTGCTGCCGCACGCGCTGCCGGGGGTGATGACGGGAGCGATTCTGGCCATCAGCCGCGCGGCGGGCGAAGTGGCGCCCATTCTGTTTGTCGGCGCGGCGTACTACCTGCCGTACCTGCCCTCGAAGCTGACCGACCAGTTCATGGAACTCGGCTATCACATTTTCATCCTTTCCACGCAGTCGCCCGACGTGGACGCGACGAAACCGCTGCTCTACGCCACGGTCTTCGTCCTGCTGGCGCTGACGTTCCTGCTGAACGCCATGGCGATTGTCATTCGGGCGCGCATGAGACTGGCAAGAAGGAGCGTGTAATGGTGACCACCACGGCCGACGGCGATTTCCCCCTCCTCAAGACGCACGTCCGCGAGCGCGCCTCCGCTCCCCAGGCGTACGAAACGCGCGTCGAGGCCCGCAATTTCAGCCTCTGGTATCGCGAGCGCCAGGCGCTGCGGGACGTTTCGCTGGAGATTTACGCGCGCCAGGTGACGGCGATCATCGGCCCTTCGGGCTGCGGCAAGTCCACGTTCCTCCGCTCGCTCAACCGCATGAACGACGTCATCCCGGGCGTGCGCACGAGCGGCGAGCTGCGGATGGACGGGATGGAAATCAACGGCCCGCAGGTGGACGTCGTCGCCCTGCGCCGCCGCGTGGGCATGGTCTTCCAGCAGCCCAATCCGTTTCCGAAATCCATTTTCGAGAACGTCGCCTACGGCCTGCGCGTCAATGGGCTGGCCGGAAACGGAGCGGCGCGCTCCGAACGCGTCGAGGAAGCGCTTCGCCAGGCCGCGCTGTGGGACGAGGTGAAAGACCGCCTGCACAAGAGCGCGCTGACGCTTTCCGGCGGCGAGCAGCAGCGCGTGTGCATCGCGCGCGCGCTGGCCGTGCGGCCCGAGCTGCTGCTGATGGACGAGCCCGCCTCGGCGCTCGACCCCGTTTCCACGGCGAAAATCGAAGAGCTGATTTTTGAGTTGAAGCAGAACTACACAATTGTTATCGTGACCCATAACATGCAGCAGGCCGCGCGCGTGAGCGATTTCACCGCCTTCCTTTTGAACGGCGCGCTGGTGGAGTTCAGCCCCACGCCCCAGCTCTTCACGACGCCCGCCGACCCGCGGACTGAAGCGTATATCACCGGGCGATTCGGCTAGACGGAGAAGAAGCATGGAACGGCATTTCGAACAGGAACTTGCAGAACTGAAAGGGCGGCTGCTCTGGATGGGCAGTCTCGCGGAGCGCGCCGTCCATCAGGCCGTGCAGGCGCTGCTGGAATCTGACGAGCGGCTGGCTCGAAGGGTCCTCGAAGAAGAACCGGCCATCAACGCCATGCAGATGGAGATCGATGAACGGGTGATGAACCTGCTGGCGCTTCAGCAACTGATGGCCAGGGACCTGCGGTTCGCGCTGGCGGTGACGCGCATCAACGCCGATCTGGAACGCATCGGAGACCTGGCCGTCAACATTTCCCAAGCCGCGATCCGCCTGCTCAATCAGCCGCGCATCCGGCCCTACGTGGACCTCGGGCGGATGGCCGCGTTGGCCGAAGAGATGCTGCGAGAGGGTTTGAACGCCATGGTCCGCGGCGATGTGGAAACCGCTCGCGCCATCCTCGCCCGTGATGACGAGGTGGATCGTCTGCGGGACCAGACCTTTCAGGATTTGCTGGCCGACATGATGGCGAACTCCTCCGCCATCTCTCCCGCCCTCGAGTTCATCCTGGTTTCCAAAAACCTCGAACGCGTCGCCGACCACGCCACCAACATCGCCGAGGATGTGATTTACATGGTCGCCGGCAGCGACGTTCGCCACCACGCCTTCGACCTTCCCTAATCGAGCGAGTCATTCTCCGGGGTCTCGTTGAGCGAAGGGGAGTTTGAATCGTGGGCCTGTGGAGGGATTCAAACTTCCGACCCGCGGGTTACAGTCCGTGGGTCGGGCGTGAGCCCTTTCCGCCCTGTTGGCGCGCGTCATCTCCTCCGAGCTGAGGGTCTCGAGGCTGCCAGGAAAACTTGAGAATCTCCGCACAGGCCGCCGAGCTGCCTTCAAACTGCGGTTGAGGGAGCGGTGCGGCGGCCGCGCCTTCACCGCCTGAATGTCCACGCCCCGGACCTCCGAGGTCCTGTGCGCGCAGGAAGGCTTCCTCACACAGCGAAGCGCGAGGCTTGCAGAATCTCCGAAGGGAATTTCGTGGGGCGTCGGAGGAAATAGTCCGAGCGCGCTATTCAAGGCGGAGTTGTTGCCAAGTCATCCCGCCGTTGGATGTCTCGAACGCCCGCCCGTCCTGAGTGACGACACTCGCCGCGAGAGCGCTTGTTGCTCGAACTCGCACAAGGTCGCCGTCCGCCGGGCCGGTGATCTGCATCCACGCGTTCCCGCCGTCGGTCGTGCGAAGCACCATGCCTTTCGCGCCGACGGCCCACCCGACGTTTTGTGTGGCAAAAGAAATGTCGAAAAGGTCGGCCTCGACGCCGCTCGGGACGGTCTGCCATTCGCCGCCTTGGTCCGCCTTTTGAATCAGACCGAACCGTCCCACACGCCAACGCGCGCGGTCGGCGCGTTCAATCCGCCTTTCCTGCTCGCCGGACGCGAAAGGCGGAGCATCGCGGGCCGCCATGGCGCTCGCATGGCCTCCTTCGGGTGCCGGCTGGCTCAGTGGAGCCAGCCCGAACGTGCCCGTAAATGCGGGTATGGCCCGTCCCGCCTCCTCTTCTTCGCGTGGTCTGCGGACTTCGCCGTCATCCGGGGGAACTTCTCGGGCGTCTGTCGCGTCCACAGCTTGCGGAACGGTTTTTTCCGACTTCTTCAAGACCGATGCCGACGGTCCTCCGGATGGTTTCCTCGCCTGACCGTTCCTGACCTCGTCCATCCCGCTGGCCCCGTGACGGAGGGAAGCTGTCTCAGGTCTCTCTTCGGTTTCTCCCGGCTTCGCCGTTGATTCACGGGGTATCGCGAGGGCCGCGGCGGATTCCTCCAGTTTGGACGGGGTCCCCTGCGGCTCTTCGGGCGAGGTTGAGGTTGTGAATCGTCGGACGGAGTTCGGATACCAGATCACCACGAGGAGCAGCGCAAGCAAAAGCAGTGTGACGCCGCCCAGCGCGGCTCTCCAGCGGGAAGGCCCTCGCCGTCGAGGGTGACCGTGAGGCTGGCCGCAAAGCCTCTGGTTGTCGCCCCACTCTTTCGGCTTCTTCATGGCCAACCGACCCCGAGGATGACGATTTGACGTCCGCTCTGCCCGAAACGCCTGCCACTAGAACTACCACGGGGGCGTCAACGATGATCGCCTTAAACGTTTTTGCCACGCTCTCCAGCGCGGCATCCACTCTCCGTGAGGCCGAGCGCAGCGAGCAGAGGGTCTCAAAGGCGTCACCCGCGCTCGGCGGCGGCGAGGCACGTTCGGTTATCGTGACGGGTCAGGGCGGACTTCCGGCACCGAGCGAACGGCCACCAGCGAGGCCAGACCCGGGACGTAGTTCTCGACCGTGGTTTCGAGGAGCGCCTGGAAGTAAGGCGGAGGACGCCCGTCCGGGGACTCTTCGGCCAGCAGGCGGCGCAGTTCGAGCAGGCGTTCGGGATTCGTGACATACTCGATGGCGGCTTGCGAACCTTGCGTGTAGATTCCGTAGATAAGCAGAATCCGTTCCTCGCGGCGCTCGTTCGGCAGCATCAGGACCAGCGCATAGTCTCGCGTGAGTTGCTCTGTGACGGGGTCGAACTGCGGCCGGTAAACGGAGTGCTCGCCCTGGCGTGGCGTCTTGTTCCAGATTAACCCTCTGTGGAAGCGGAAGCCTTCCTCGTACAGGAAAATCCTCCCGCTCCAGGGCTGGTTGCCCCCCAGGAGAATCGTGTTGCCGCTCTTGACCTCCGCAAAATCCACCAGTCGCGAAGACTTCACGCGCACCGGCTGACTCACCCCGGCGAAGAAGGTCATCAGGTTCTGGAGCCCCAGGGCCTCGCCGACGCCCGTGAAGTCGGTGGTGGTGGGGACGAAGTGGAACTGATGCAGTTCGCGGAAATGAATCGTGTCCCGGAACTCGGTGAGCTCATCCTTGGGAACCGGGTAGCCGCGTTTCTTCGCCTCCGGAGGATCTCCTTCGTGCGCCAGCCGCAACAGCGGGTGGACGGGGAGGGCAATCAGAGGGGGCCGGGCAGGAGGCAGGAACGGCTTCCAGAACCACTCGGCGCTTTCGGCCAGTGGAGGCGGCGAAACCTGGCGACGAACCTCGCGAAGCAGAGACCGCTCGTGAACGTAAAGGCCCAGGAACGCCAGGGCCAGAACCGCCAGCACGCCGATGAGCGCCCAATGGCGCGTGGAGAGACTCGCGGCGGCGACCGCCGACTCGCCCGCGTTTTCTTCGTCGCCCGAGCGCCAATCCTTGCGCGTGAAGACCGGCACGTAATGGCCGGACGGAAGGTCGATGCGCAGAGAACTTTCACGACCCTCTGATTCGTAGTAGTTCCTCAAGGCCCGCCGAATCTCGTGCGCCTGCACTCGCACGATGGGATCTTCGTTGGCATTGAAATTCGGGCCCCGCTCGTAAACCTCCGTCCCCACCAGGTACTCGTTCAGCTTGTCGGCGTTTCCTTGGAACGTCTGCTCGCAAACGAACTCGAGGAAACGGCTGCGCTTGGGCGCCTTCGCGAAGTGCTTGCTCTGAAGCACCCGCTTCAATTCGTTCCGCATTTCGAAGAGGGAAATGGATTCCATCGCCTGCGCCGCTCCGGATCGAAGTGCGGTAGGCCATCGATCCCCGATCGACGTCCACTTCGCAATGCCGACACACGGCGGAGTGAACCAAGGACTGTCAGCCCTCGCCCAGTTGTCCGTTTCGGGGAGAGTATATGCCGCTTTTTCGAGGGCGGTCAAGGTTGGGGCCACAGGGACGATTACGGTTAGGATTACAGATAAGAGACGTTAATCTCGCCGTGTTCCAGAGACTGCGGACCTCCTCGGCGGACACGGATACCGAGGGAAATTTTGTCTTTTGAGAGCGTGGTCGGTGCGCCATGGGATACAAGAACGAATCCCGAAGCGACGGCGGCATGGGGTGCTCCCAGAGTTGGGCTGAAGGCCCATAGTTAGCAACGATTTAGTCTCGCTGCCCTGCTCTTCCCGCCAGGCATTAACCTGAGAAGTAACGTAAATAGCCTTGCGCCTCTTTGTCGCTGGGGCGAACCTGCGGGGGATGAGCGTCTCAATCGGGAATGATCCGGCTGAGACGATGTTCAGAAGTCGAAGAATCAGGAGGTTGTTGTCGAGCGACGAGCCGCCTGGGTACGGCCCCAGGGTTTGCCTTTGGTGCATGACGGGGCGAGAAGGGGGAAAAGCTGTGAGTGTTGACTGTAAGCGCTTACGCGACAGGTTGGTTTGCTTCGCGCGACTCGGAACCAGCGAGGACGTTGGGTGACGTTGGGCGAGCACAAGAAGGAGTCAGGAAAATGAAATCAGTTTGCAGGTTTCTCTTGGCAGCGGGAATCGTTCTGGCTCTCGTGTCCCTTCCGCGAGCGGTTCTCGCACAGTCGATTTATGGAACGGTCCTGGGGCTCGTGACCGACGCCACCGGCGCGGTCATTCCCGGAGTCAAGGTCACGGTTACGAATGTCGGGACCGGGGAGACGCGGTCGTTCGTGACGGACCAATTCGGCAACTATGTGGTGAACAACGTCCAGCCGGGCCAGTATCGCGTCGAGGCCCAGCTCGCCGGGTTCAAGACGGCGCAGCGGTCCGACGTCGCCGTCGCGGTCGGCCGCACCGTCCGCGTGGACTTTACGCTCGATGTCGGCGAAGCCCGCGAGGTGGTCAGCGTGGTGGGTGAAGCGCCGCTTCTCTCCACAGAAAAGTCCGGTCTCGGCCAGGTCATTGACCGGCAGAAGATGACGACGCTTCCTTTGACAGGAGGAGCGGGCCGCAGCTTCTTCGACCTGGTTGCCCTTTCCGCCGGAGTGAGCCAGCAGCAGGGAGAAGGCTTTGCTCTGGGCAACATGCGCATCAGCGGCGGACGCCCGCGCGCTGACGACTACCTTCTCGACGGCACTTCCATTCAGCAAATCGTCTTCGGGGGTCCGGCAGTCAACCCTTCGGTCGATTCGATCGAAGAATTCAAGGTTGAGACGAACAGTTACCCCGCCGAATACGGGCGCATCAGCGGCGGCATCGTGAACGCGGTGACGCGCAGCGGGACGAACAGGTTTCACGGAACGGTTTACGAGTTCCTGCGCAACGACAAGCTCGATGCGCGCAACTTCTTCCTTCCCGCGACCTCGGAGAAAGACCCGCTGCGTCAAAACGAGTACGGATTCGCCGTCGGCGGCCCGATCAAGAAGGACAAGGCGTTCTTCTTCGGAGATTACCAGGGCTTCCGCCGGCGTCGGGGCTTGGTCTTCGTCAATACGCAGGTGCCGACGGTCACCATGAAACAGGGGGATTTCTCTGACTTTCTGGGCGCGGAGATCAGCACCGACGCCTGCGGCCGGCCGGTCCTCCAGGGAGCCATCTATGACCCGGCCACCTTCCGCCAGCTTGCCGACGGCCGCTGGATCGGGGAGATGTTCCCCGGCAACCGGATTCCCACGTCCCGCTTCAGCACGGTGTCGCGGCGTCTGAACGAGATCGCGAAGAAGCACTACATCCCGACGGTCCGTGACGCCACCGGCCAGATCGCGCTGGTTAACAACAGCGTCTACCCGGTGACCAACACGCCGGAGTTCGACCAGCACCAGTTCTCCATCAAAGGGGACCAGATCCTCAGCGACAGCCACAAGCTCTCGGGCTCCTACACTTACGTCGCGCGGCCCCGCCTGCTGCTGGACGCCGGCGGCATGTGGGATGTCAGCGACCCCGAGGGCGGACCGCTGTCGAAGGCGCGCCGGCAGCGGGTGAAGTCCGACCTGGCGCGGCTGGCCTACGACTGGACGATCACGCCGCGCATGCTCCTGAACGTGAACGGTTCCTTCAACCGCTTCGCCAATCCCAACAAGAGCGTTCACTCCGGCATCGACGGCGCCAAGGAACTCGGAATCAGGAATCTCTCGACGCTCGGTTATCCGACCATCGGCTGGGGCGGCGGCCCGTTCGTGGGCCTGGAGACTCCAGGCGACCCGCAGTATGCCGTGGACGCATCGAACGCTTACGGGCTTCTGGCAACCACAAGCTGGACCAAGGGACGCCACTTCATCAAGGCGGGCTTCGATCA
>CAZKXX010000072.1:0-20110 GCA_964556705.1 uncultured Acidobacteriota bacterium | reverse complement strand
TCCAGAATTCGCGCGGCTTCCGGGCGCTGAAAGTCTGGCTGGGGCTGCGCCAGGCGGGACGCGAAGGCTGCGTGCGGATGATTGCGCAAAACATCCGGCTGGCCGAGGCGCTGTTTCAGGCCACGGCGGCGCACCCGGAGTTCGAGACCTTTACGCGCGGCCTGAGCATCGCGACGTTCCGATACGTGCCGCGTGATTTGCGCGGGAAAGACTCGGCGGAGGACGACCTGAACCGGCTGAACGCCGAACTGCTCGAACGCCTGAAGGCGGGCGGGGAAGTTTTTGTGACCAACGCGGTGCTGCGCGGAAAATTCGTGCTGCGTGCCTGCATCGTGAACTTCCACACGCGGCTGGAAGATGTCGAAGCGGTGCCGGAAATTGTGGCGCGCGTGGGTCGCGAGACGGACCGCGAGAGGCGGGCGGGAAATTGAGGATTGATAATTGACGATTGCAGATTGACAGGACGACGGGCTGGGTCGCCATGGGGGATCGAGTACGGCGAATTGCGTGCCCTGCGTTCGCTGATCGCTGAGGGCTGAAAGCTGACGGCTCACAGCCTATGAAATTCCGGACTCATTGAAGGAGAACGAAAATGTGGCAATACGATGAGCAGATGAAACTGAAAGTCGGGTTGGCCGAGATGCTGAAGGGCGGCGTCATCATGGACGTCACGAACGCCGAGCAGGCCAAAATCGCCGAGGACGCGGGCGCCTGCGCCGTCATGGCGCTCGAACGCGTGCCGGCGGACATCCGCAAGGAAGGCGGCGTGGCGCGCATGGCCTCGATCAAAATCATCAAGGAAATCATGAAGGCGGTGACGATTCCGGTGATGGCCAAGGCGAGGATCGGGCACTTCGCCGAGGCGCAGGTGCTGGAATCGGTGGGCGTGGACTACGTGGACGAGAGCGAGGTGCTCACGCCCGCCGACGAGGAGCACCACATCAACAAGTGGCCGTTCAAGGTGCCGTTCGTCTGCGGCGCGCGCAACCTGGGCGAAGCCTTGCGGCGCATCGGTGAAGGCGCGGCGATGATTCGCACGAAAGGCGAGGCGGGAAGCGGCAATATCGTCGAGGCCGTGAAGCACATCCGCGCCATTGTCGGCGAGATGCGGCTCATTACCACGCTGCGTGAAGATGAACTGATGGCCAAGGCGAAGGAGCACGGCGCGCCGTATGAGTTGGTTCAGTACGTCCACCAGCACGGGAAACTTCCGGTGCCGAATTTTTCGGCAGGAGGAATCGCCACGCCCGCGGACGCCGCGCTCGTAATGCAACTCGGCGCGGAAGCCGTCTTCGTCGGCTCGGGGATCTTCAAGTCCGAGGACCCGGCGAAGCGCGCGAAAGCGATTGTCCGCGCGACGACGCACTTCAACGAGCCTGCCGTGGTCGCCGAGTGCTGCGAAGAACTGGGTAAGGCCATGCGCGGCATCGACGTGGCGAAACTGAAGCCCGAAGAGCTGCTGCAAACGCGGGGGTGGTGATATGCTCGAAAGGGCTTCCGCGAAGGGCTTGAATCGAACCTTGGTCCTTGGAGCGACGAAGTTGAAATTCCGAGATGTGGTGGATATGGTCGAACGAGACGGATGGAAGTTGGTGAGGACAAAGGGGAGTCATCGGCAGTACAGGCACTCGGTCAAGCCTGGAACGAACTGTCACGATTGCTGGTACGCCGAACCTCGACGTGCCACCCGGGACGCTCAATAGCATCCTGAAACAGGCAGGACTGAAAGGGAAGCAACCATGATGAACTACCTTGTCGTTATCGAAAAGGGTGAGAACAGCTTTGGGGCCTACGTGCCGGACCTACCCGGCTGTGCGGTGGTGGGGGAAACGCGTGAAGAGGCGCTGCGTCTTATTCGCGAGGCCGTCGAGCTTCACGTGACCGCCCTGCGTGAACAGGGTGATCGGGTTCCGGAGCCGGCCTCAAGCACGGAGTACGTGCAGGTCTGAAGAAACTTCATCGCGTGAGCGCGGGATCGATGTCGCCAAGCTCGGCCCGAAGGAGATGCTGCTAACGCGCGGGTGGTAGCTGCAGCGGGGGTGTCCTCGCCTCCGCGCGGCGATCCGCGGCGGGCGGTGTTAGAATGGCGTCGTGGGGAGGATTGGGGAAATGAGTCCTGTGAAGGAAGAAGCGAAGAAGCTGATTGACGCACTCCCGGACCACGCGACGTGGGACGACATCATGTATGAGTTCTACGTCCGGAAGAAACTCGCTAAGGCATTGGACGAAGCGGCGGCGGGCGAGGTCGTCTCACATCAGGCCGCGAAAGAGCACCTTTCCTCCAAATGACAAAAATCGAGTGGACTCGCTCGGCCCTGCGTGACGCCAGAGACCTGCGAGACTACATCGCCCGCGACTCCCAAGCCTACGCCGACCGTTTTGTGGAGAGAACCATCGAGGCCGTCGAGAAGGCGGCGCGCTTCCCGCGGATCGGCCGCAGGGTTCCCGAAGCCGATGACGACGCGATTCGCGAAATTCTTTATGGGAAATACCGGATCGTGTATCGGGTCGAGCCGGATCGAATCCTGGTCCTGATGGTCATTCACGGCGCGCGAGACCTGAAGCAGGTGACGCCCGAGCCTTGGGAGATCGGGTGAGTGAAGCGGGGGTGATGCGCGGGCTCGACGTCGCCAAGCTCGACCCGAAGGAGATGCTGCTAACGCGCGGGTGGTAGCTGTAGCGATCCCGGCCAGTCGGGGTCACCCGCGTGCTGTAGCGGCGATGTCTCATCGTGGCTTGTGTGAAACGATTGCGACGGCGAGGACGCCGCTGCTACAACGGCGGGTCGGCTTGAGGTCCGGCTGTAGCGGCGATGGCTAATCGTCGCTGGTTTGAAACGATTGCGACGGCGAGGACGCCGCCGCTACAGCTGAAAACAGAAAGCGAGGACGCGATGACATCGGATTTGCGGTACCCCATCGGCAAATTGCAGTGGGAAGACAATCTGAGCGAGGCGCGGCGGAAGGAGCTGATCAAGCAGATTGCCGAGGCGGCGGCGAAGTTCCGCGCGGCGGTCGAGGGGCTGAACGAGCAGCAACTCGACACACCTTACCGCGACGGTGGCTGGACGGTGCGGCAGTTGGTTCATCATCTTGCCGACAGCCATATGAACGCTTACGTGCGTTTTAAGCTGGCGTTGACGGAAGACGAGCCGACGATCAAAACCTACGAGCAGGAGCGCTGGGCGGAAACGGTGGATTCGCGCTCTGCGCCGGCCGAAGTTTCGCTTGCGCTGCTCGACGGGCTCCACCACCGCTGGGCCATGCTGCTGCGCGCGATGAGCGCGGCGGACTTCAACCGCCGATTCACTCATCCCGAACACGGCAAGATCACGCTCGAACGCTTGCTCGGAATGTACGCCTGGCACGGCCGGCACCATACGGCGCACGTTGCGGGGCTGCGGGAGCGGATGAAATGGTGAGCGAGAACGTCCTTTGTCGTCCGTCACTTGTCCTTTGTCCCTTGCCCGTTCACGACGGACGAGCTCTGCCTTTACCAACCGACGCCGACTTTCCGCACAGGACGAAGGACAAAGGACCAAGGGCCGAGGACAAAGGACAAGAGGGCCACGACATTCACTGATGAAGAACGGAAATAAGATTATCGGAATCCTGGCCGTTCAGGGCGACTTCGAGCTGCACGCCAGGATGCTCGAGCGCCTGGGCGCGGCGTGGAAGCTCGTCAAGCGGTCGCAGGATTTGGCTGACGTGGGCGGCCTGATTATGCCCGGCGGCGAAAGCACGACGATGCTGAAGTTTTTCGAGAACGAAGGGCTCGGCCCGGCCGTGAAGGAATTCGCCGCGCAGGGCAAGCCTGTGTTCGGCACTTGTGCCGGCGCGATTTTGCTGGCGAAAGAAGTCTCGAACCCACCGCAGGAGAGTCTTGCCCTGCTCGATATCGCTATCGAGCGGAACGCCTACGGGCGGCAGATTGACAGCGCTGTGCGGCGCGGGCAATGCCCGGCGCTCGCCGACCGGCCCGTGGAAATGGTCTTCATCCGCGCGCCGATCATTCGCCGCGTGGGCGCGGGCGTGCGCGTGCTGGGCACTTGCGACGGGCTTCCCGTCCTCGTTGAACAGGGCAACATCCTCGCTGGAACGTTTCATCCCGAACTCACCGACGACGAAACGATCCACCGATATTTCCTCAGCAGAATCGGCTGACCGAACTGTCGGGGCATCAGAACTGCCGTCGCGCCCGGCCGCCCAGGACTTCCGTGGGATCCACACCCACGAAGAACTGGAGCGTTTCGTCGGCCAGATAGAACCGCGAGTTGAAGATCTCGCCGCCGATGTTCAGCGCCAGAGTCCCGCGGCCCGTGGAAGAGACGTTGTACGTGCCCGTCACGGAGAGGGCCTCGAAGAGGTCCCCGAAGATATTGGCGTCAGTCAGGCCCGCCAGATTTCCTGCGCCGTCTGAACTGAGCCGGGCGAGGAGGTCGGACTCCAAATCGCCGAAAACACCGGTCAGCAGCAGCCCCAGGCTTCCGCCGAACGACGCGGCCGAGAACGGCCCGGGCGCCTGGCTCTGAAACTCGCCCGCAGCGGTAAGGTCCGGATCGAGCCGGACGAAGAAACCGCGTGCGCCGGCCAGATAGAACGCGAACGAGAGCGTTTCCTGATCGCTGATGAGCGTGAAGGTAGATCGCCCGTTGGGTGCAACGGCGTACATGCCCGAGAAGGGAACTGTCTCCCGAACGATTCCGGTATCGTTCTCGTCGAAGAGCCCGGCGGTGATGTTCCCCGCGCCGTCGGCGGTGAAGCGGCCGGCCGAGGCCGTGACGCGGTCCGCGCTGAATCCGATCGACTGGAACACGTAATTCCCGGTGAGGTCCGTGTCCGCAAACTGATCGAGCGATTGCGGAGCGACTTCGCCGGCCACGGCGGGAATGACGTCGAGGGACACGGCGAGAAAAGAATCTGAGGTTGAGGGGTACAGGCGGAGGGTGAGAGGGCCGAGGGCGGTGACCAGGCTCACCGTCCGGCGCCCGCTCGCATCGTCGGCGAAAGTCCCCGTGAACGGAGAATTCTCCGAGGGCACTCCGTTATTGTTGGCGTCCAGCACGCCGTCCGTGATGATGCCCGCTCCGTCCTGCGTGTAGCGGCCGGCGAGGGCGATGGCGCCAAGGTCGCTGACGCCTTCGAACCGGAAGACGAAGTCGTTCGCCACGACCGCGGCGGAAGCCCCCTCCATGATGATGACGCCGGAGCCGTTCGTCGCGGGATCGAAGGAAATCAGCAGGGCGCGACCGGCCCGGTCTGTGAGGATGATTCGGAAATCAAAGGTTCCGAAGTCCGAGGTCAAGGTCACAAAGCCACGGCCGCTGGGGGAGATCGAATAGGTGCCGGTGAACGCAAGGTTTTCGACAATGCCTGTGGCGTGATTCAGGTCCTGAAGTCCGTTCGTCAGATTTCCGTCGCCGTCGGCTTCGAATCGCCCCGCGAGGGTAAACACGCCGTCCTGATCCGTACCAATAAAGTTGAAGACGTAGGCGCCGCTGAAGGAGACGTTCGAGAACTGCACGGCCACGAGCGCCGACCCGAAGAGCTCCGGATCGGCTTGCAGGACCGCGGTAACCGTGACGCTTCCGCCAGGCGGGGGGACAGTCGGCGCGGTGTACAGACCGGTAGTGGAAATCGTGCCCGTGGTGGCATTGCCGCCCGCCACCCCCTCCACCTGCCAGGTCACAGCGGTGTTGGAAACCCCAACCACGTTGGCTGTAAACTGCTGCGTCGCGCCCGCCGGCACGCTGGCCGTGGCGGGAGAAACCGTGACGCCCGGCTCCGGCGGCGGTGGAGGAGGCGCGGCCACACTGCCTCCCCCGCAGGAGATGAGAATCGGCAAAAGGGCTGAAGCCAGAATCAACGATAACCGTCGCATCGGGATACCCCGCAAGAGTTCATACCCCTTTGGAAGGTGCGATGCAAGCGGCTTGAGGCCGGCGCCCAAAAAAGTGCCCCCCGCGCCCGTGAGGTGAGTTATCGTATCCGCATGAACGAAAAGCGCGATTCGAGGCCGTTGAACGTCCTCTTCGTCTGCGTGGGGAATTCCTGCCGCAGCCAGATGGCGGAGGCGTGGGCGAACCGGCTCGGGGGAGGGAAGGTTAAGGCCTTCAGTGCGGGCTCGGCGCCCCTGGGGAGAATCATCGCCGAAACTCACGACGTGATGCGTGAAAAGGGGGTGGAGCTCGACGGCCATTGGTCGAAGGGCTTGGAGGACGTCCCGATGAAGGAGATGGACGTCATCGTCGGCATGGGCTGCGAAATCGTCTGCCCGGTGCCGCCCGGCTTCAAGGGGCGCGTCGTGGAGTGGAACATCCCGGACCCGTACGGGGGGAGCCTCGATTCGTTTCGCAGCGTGCGCGACCTGATTGAACGCCACGTAAACGGGCTGCTCGAGGACTTGCCGGCGCTGAAGCAGGAAAGGGCGGCCGAAGCGCGGTGAAAGGGGAAGGGCGGGCGGCGCGCAGGTCCGCGAGGCCGCTCCCGGTGGAAGCATGAAGCGCGACCTCAAACGCCGTTCACGCTTTGCCGACGCCACCAGTGTTTCCCAGGAAGACTACCTCAAGGCCATCTACAAAATGCAGACGGAAGCCGGCGGAGCCATCGGCGCGCGCCTCTCCGAGGCGCTCAACGTGACTCCGCCCGCCGTGACGGCGGCGCTCAAGCGCATGGCGCGCAACGGCTACGTCCGCATGGAACCTCGCGACGGGCACATCCGCCTCACGGCCAAGGGACGAAGCGTGGCCGAGCGCCTGGTGCTCCGCCACCGTCTGATCGAAAAGCTGCTCACCGAAGTTCTGGGGATGGACTGGAAGCTGGTCCACGCCGAAGCGGAAAAACTCGAGCACGCGATTTCCGAGCGCGTCGAGAAGAAGCTGCTGGAGTACTTCGGCACCGAGGGGACGTGCCCGCACGGGTTCCCGCTTTTCGGAGGCGAGGCGGCGCTGCGCCGCCAGGGCGCCGTGCCACTGGAGCAGGCCGAACCCGGAGACCGCGTCCGCGTCGTGCGGGTCGAGGAAGCTTACGGTTTTCTCGAATTTCTGGACCAGTTGCACGTGCGGCCGGGAACCGAAATCGACGTGCTCGAAAAGAGCTTTGACGAGACGATGACGCTGAGCGTCGGGCCGCGGAAGCACCACCTGGCCAAAAGCACGACGTCGAGAATCTGGATTCGCAAGGTCTGAACCCTCGCCTGGCGACAGTTCAAGACCCGAATTTGTGCATCGCTCCGTTTCCCCTGCTTCGCGGCGGGGGTGGACTTTTCGCCTGTCTTGTGTGGTAAGATGAGCGCGGTCGAGACCCGCGGCGGCGGCTGAGGGAGGGGCTTCTTCAGCCCAGAGCATCACTCGCGCATCCGAATCGAGGGTGTGAAGTCGTCTGAGGAGCGCCTGAAGTGGATACCTCGGCGCGGTCCATCATCCTTTTAACCTTGCAGGCTGTTCAGCGGCTCATCGGCTGGTCGCTGATGCTCGTGATCTTCGCTTTCCTCGTCATGTTCGGCCTGCAATTTCCCCACTCGCCCAAGGTGGATGAATTCGGCTTCATCATATCGCTGAAAGACTGGGCGAACCCCCTCATCGCGGAAGTGGGTTCCTGGGTGGACGCGCCCTGGCCGGCGAAGTCCCTGAGCTTCATCCCCCTGGTCATGGCGTTCACGATCTGGCTGGGAAAGCTGGGAGTGGACGCCACGTTCCAGACGGTCCTGCGCGTGGTCAGCCGCAGGATGAAGGCCGCCAAGACGGTTTCGGACGATGTCCTGGCGCAGCTGGAAGGCCGTATTACCGCCGATTCCGAGCAGGCCCGCGAAGAACTTCTGAAGAAGTACCGCGACATCGAGCAGGCGCTGAAGTCCTCGCGGCGCAAGCGGTGTGCCTTCCTTTCTGTGGACGTCGCCGGCTCGACGGAGATGAAGAACAACGAAGAGGCGACCGCCATTGCCGCTTCCTTCCAGGCTTACGAGGAAATGCTGCGCGAGGTCTTTGATAAACACGGCGCGTGGAAAACAGCCTGGACGCCGGACGGCGTGATGGTCTGCTTCCTTCAGCTCGACCTGGCCGTTGCCGCGGCGCAGCGCATCCTGGAGGCCCTGCCGAATTTCAACCGCCGGCAGAACAAGCTGCGCACGCCGTTCCGCGTCCGCTGCGGCATCAATGAAGGCGAAGTGGCGATTTTCGAAGACTCGAAGCTCGAGAAGATTGCGGACCACACCATCGATGTGGCCGGCCACATGCAGAAGCACTGCCGCACAAACGCCCTGTGGCTCGGCGAGCCGGTGTTCAACCGGCTCAAGGAGACCGATGGGTTTATTCCCCTCGAGCGCTCGGTGGACGGCTATAAGGTGTACGAGTGGGGCCGGGAGCCGATTGACATGGCCGCCGTCGCGGCCGGCGCCGCCGTGGCGGGTCCGGAGAAGACGGCGGTGGCGCCCCGGGCGAATGCCGCGGCTTCCGCCACAAACCGCATCGGGCGGTATGAAATCCTGGGCGAACTCGGCAAGGGCGCGATGGGCGTCGTGTACAAGGCCAAAGACCCCCAAATCGGCCGCACCGTCGCCATCAAGATGATTCTGACCGGCACGCAGACGGAAGAGGAGCTGGAAGAATACAAGCAGCGTTTCTACCGCGAAGCGCAGACTGCCGGCCAGATGTCTCATCCCGGCATCGTGACGATTTACGACGTGAGCGAAGACGGGGCGGGGCAGCCCTACCTCGTCATGGAGTTCGTCGAGGGACAGACGCTCGACCGCCTGCTCGCTCCGCCCAAGGCGGGCGGGCCGCCTCAACTGATGGACCTGAAACAGACGCTCAATATCGCCTGGCAGGTAGCCGACGCGCTCGATTACGCGCACAAGCGGAACGTGATTCACCGCGACATCAAGCCGGCGAACATCCTGGTGACGCCGGAAGGCAAGGCCAAGATCGCCGACTTCGGAATTGCCAAGATGTCGGGCACGCAGATGACGCAGACGGGCCTGATGGTCGGCACGCCCGCCTTCATGGCGCCCGAACAGATTACCGGCAAAGGCGCCGACTCCCGCAGCGATATCTTCGCTTTCGGTGTGATGCTGTACTGGATGGTGACCGGCCGGCGTCCGTTTACGGGGAGCGCCATCACCGAAGTCGCCTACAAAGTCGTCCACGCGAACCCCGAATCCCCACGCGAACTGAACGCGAACGTTCCGCCGGGAGTCGAGGTGATCCTGGGGCGCTGCCTGGCGAAAGACCCCGCCAAGCGCTACCAGTCAGCGGGCGACGTGGCCTCGGACCTCGAGGCCGTCCGCTACGGCCGGCCCGTTTCCTCGACGCCGATTCCCATGTCCCCAACACCCGCCAATTAATTTCTTCATCCCGGAGGAGTCCATGCGGGAGCACCCCGACCACCATGACGCCGAGCTTCTGCTTCGTCTCTACGACCTGCGGCGCGAGGCCCGCCTCCGTCAGGCCCGCGAGTGGTTCCTGAACGATTTTCAGGCGGAGTCGGCCGAAGATTTTGACCGGCGCTTCCCGCGCGGCACCGAAGAAAACGCCTACTTCCGCATGGTCACAACTTACTGGGAGATGGCGGCGTCCATCGTCAATCATGGCCTCATCAAAGAGGACTTCTTCTTTGAGAACACCAGCGAGTTCTATTTCGTCTGGCTGAAGCTCAAGCCGCTCACCGCGCGCGCCCGCGAGAAGTGGAAGTACCCGATGTGGGCCGGACTGGAAACGCTCGCCGCCAAATACGAGAAGTGGCTGGCCGCGAAAGCTCCCGGAGCCCTCGAAGCGGTCCTTCAGCCGAAGCCGGAACGCTCGAAGAAAGAATCCGGCTGATCGCCAGCGGGTTTCATCTCTCACCCTGCAACTGTCGCCCCCGCGCGAAAGCGCGAGATTCCGCCGCGAGGACGGATTATCTCGTCGCCGCCTCCGGGCGTCCCGCTGCATTGCTCGAATCCGTCGTCCCCGCGAAAGCGAGGACGCTCATTGCTTTTCGCTGCGCCTCCGCGCGCTTTCGGTTGACAACGTTTCCGCGCGGTCGTATATCTAGCCCTCGTCCGGGCTGCAAACTCTCTGGGTGACTTGACTCCCGCCGTGCGCAGGCGCTGTCGGCTGTTCAGGCGCGCGCCCGACCCTTCTCGGGGAAAGGAGCCGCACGTGAAAATCCGCGTCAAAATCAACGGACGCTGGCGCGAAGACGACGTTGAGCCGCGCCTGCTGCTGGTCCATTACCTGCGCGAGGTGGCGGGTCTGACGGGTACGCACATCGGGTGCGAGAGTTCGCTTTGCGGCGCCTGCACGGTGCTCGTGAACGGCCAGGCCGTGAAATCGTGCACGCAGTTCGCCGTGCAGGCCGACGGCGCCGAATTGCTCACCATTGAAGGCCTCGCGCCGGAAGGAAAGCTCCATCCCTTGCAGGAAACCTTTTGGGAAGAGCACGGCCTCCAGTGCGGGTTCTGCACTCCGGGCATGATTCTCGCCGCGCACGAGCTTCTCTGCCGGAATTCGCTGCCGACGCGGGAAGAAATCCGCAAGGGGCTGGAGGGGAATCTCTGCCGCTGCACCGGCTATCAGAACATCATCAAGGCGGTGGAAAGCGCGGCGAGAAAGATGCAAGGACAGTGACAAGTGGCGAGGGACGAGCCCGGGGTCGCTGGCTTTGATTGCTGGTCACTCGTCACTTCGAGTTGACGTTGGAAAACAGCCGTCCCCGTGAACGTTTCATTGTGAGGTGAACCGAAATGCCGAAGCTAGTCGGCGAACGCGTCAAGCGCAAGGAAGACGCCCGGCTGATTCAGGGCCGCGCCCACTACGTGGACGATATCAAGCTCGACGGGATGCTGCACATGGCCTTCGTGCGCAGTCTCCACGCGCACGCGCGGTTGAAGTCGGTGAACGCGGCCGCGGCGCTCGCCCTGCCCGGCGTGGTGGACGTGCTGGCCGGCGCGGACGTGAAAGGCAAGCTGGGTATGGTCCCCTGCGCGGCGGGAATGGAAGGTCTGAAAGTCCCCGAGAACCACTGCCTCGCGGTTGACAAGGTTTGCTACGTCGGCCAGCCGATTGCCGCCGTGATCGCGACGGACCGCTACATCGCCCGCGATGCCGTGGAGGCCGTCGAAGTCGAGTACGAGCCCCTGCCGGCGGTGACCGACGCGGAGAAGGCGCTTGCCGCGGACTCACCGCGCGTCCACGAGCAGTTCGGAGACAACGTCGCCTTTGTGGCCCGTCTCGAAAGCGGCGACTGGAAGGCCGTCGAAGCGGACCCGTCTCTCAAGGTCATCAGGCAGCGGCTGCTCAACCAGCGGCTGGCGCCCGTCTCGATGGAGACGCGCGGCGCGATTGCCCGCTACTCGCCGGGCGAAGACACGCTGACGCTGTGGTCGTCCACGCAAATCCCCCACATCTTGAAGACCCAGATCGCGCTGATGGCCAAGGTGGATGAAGCGCGCTGCCGCGTCATCGCGCCGGAAGTGGGCGGCGGCTTCGGCTCGAAGCTCAACGTTTATGCCGAAGAAGGGGTCGCCGCCTTCGCCTCGAAAAAACTCGGCCGGCCGGTGAAATGGATTGAAACCCGCCGCGAGAACATGCAAGCCACCATCCACGGCCGCGACCAGATTAACGATCTGGAAATCTACACAAAACCCGACGGCACGGTTGTGGCTCTCAAGTGCCGCGTCATCGCCGACCTCGGCGCGTACCATCAGCTCCTCACGCCGGCGATCCCCACCCTGACGGCGCTGATGATTCTGGGCGCGTACAAGATCCCCGCCGTTTCGGTTGAGACGGTCGGCGTTTTCACCAACAAGATGGCCACCGACGCCTACCGCGGCGCGGGGCGCCCTGAAGCTACCTACATCATCGAACGCGGCATGGACCTGGTGGCGGCGGAGCTGGGCCTCGACCCGGCGGACGTCCGCCGGAAGAATTTTCCGTCGCCGAAGGACTTTCCCCTGACGCTTGCGACCGGCGTCACGTACGACACGGGCAACTACGAGAAGCCGCTGAAGAAGCTGCTCAAAATTTCCGGTTACGCGAGGCTGCGCAAGGAACAGGAGAAACTCCGGAAAAAAGGCCGCTACCTTGGCCTGGGCCTTTCCGCCTACGTCGAAATCTGCGCCATGGGCCCTTCCAGCCGCATGCCCGCGGGGGGATGGGAAGCCGGCTGGGTGAAGATTGACCCCACGGGCACGGTGACCGTCCTCTCCGGCACCTCGCCGCACGGCCAGGGCGAGGAAACAACCTTCGCCCAGATCGTCGCCGATGAACTCGGCGTCTCCTATGACGACATCACCGTCTTTCACGGTGATACGTTGCAGGTGCCGATGGGCATCGGCACTTTCGGAAGCCGCACGACGGCCGTGGGAGGCACAGCCATCTACGAGGCGTGCCAGAAGCTCAAGAAAAAAATGGCGCGCATCGCCGCGCACAAGCTGGAGGTGAAGCTGGGCGAGCTGGTTTTTGAGGAAGGAAAGATTCAGACGAAGGACGGCGCGAAAAGCATCGCGTTTGGTGATGTGGTCGCTGAGGCCTACTTCGCGCGGCAGCTTCCCCCGGGCATCGAGCCGGGCCTGACCGAGCAGTACGTCTTCGAGCCGTCAAACTACACCTATCCCTTCGGCGCGCACCTCGCGGTCGTCGAGGTGGACGCGGAGACGGGCGAAATTCATCCACGCGACTACTTCGCCGTGGATGACGTGGGGCGGATTCTCAATCCGATGCTCGTGGAAGGCCAGATTCTGGGCGGCATCGCGCAGGGAGCGGGGCAGGCGCTGTGGGAGGAGCACGTGTACGACGAAAACGGCCAGCTCATCACCGGCGAGCTGATGGAATATGCGATGCCCAAATCGATTTCGCTCCCCTGGGTCGAGACGGCCGGCACGGAGACCCCGACGCCGGTGAATCCGCTGGGCGTAAAGGGCGTGGGCGAGGCCGGCACGATCGGCTCGACGCCCGCCTTCGTCAACGCCGTCGTGGACGCTCTCCGGCCCTTCGGCGTGCGCCACCTCGACATGCCGCTCAAGCCGGAGAAAATCTGGAAGGCGATGAGAAAGGGGAAGGCGGCTTAAGAGCCGTTGGTTGTTGGTTGTGTCTCGTAGGTTGTGGATTGCAGAAGCACGACCCTGACGCCAAGCCGTATTTCACAACCCGCGACTGAGCACGGACCACTGAAGACTGCTCTTGGAGGTTCCCGTGATTCCGGCACCCTTCGAATATCACGCGCCGAAAAGTCTGGCGGAGGCCGCGCGTCTGCTCGGCCAGTTCGGAGAAGACGCGAAGCTCCTGGCGGGCGGGCACAGCCTGATTCCGCTGATGAAGCTGCGCTTGGCGGCGCCGAAGAAGCTGATTGACCTCGGCCGCATCGCGGAACTCAACTACATCCGTGAGGACGGCGCGATGATTCAAATCGGCGCGATGACCACGCATTTCCAGATCGAATCGTCGCCGCTGCTGAAGCAGAAGTGTCCGCTGCTGCCCGAAACGGCGCGCGAAATCGGCGACGCGCAGGTCCGCAACAAGGGGACGATCGGCGGGAGCCTCGCGCACGCCGACCCGGCGGCGGACTGGCCCGCTGCGGTGCTGGCGCTCGAGGCGGAGTTCGCCGCCGTCAGCGCGCGCGGCGAACGCCGGCTGAGGACGACGGACTTTTTCAAGGGCCTGCTCGAAACGGCGCTCGAACCGGACGAAATTCTCGCCTCGGTGCGCGTTCCCTCGCTTCCCGCCCGCGCCGGCGACGCCTACGTGAAACATCATCAGCCCGCGTCCGGGTTCGCTGTGGTCGGCGTCGCCGCGCGGGTCGAACTGGATGAGAAAGGTCAGGTCGCGCGGGCGCGTGTGGGGGTTACGGGGGTCGCCGAACAGGCTTATCGCGCCGCAGCGGTGGAAGAGGCGCTGCGCGGCAAATCTCCGACCGCGAAGCGGCTGGAAGAAGCCGCCGCCCACGCCGCCGCCGACGTCGAACCCAATTCCGACCTCTACGCCTCCGGCGAATATCGCCGCCACCTGGCCAGCGTGCTGACGCGGCGCGCGCTCGAATGCGCCCTCGGACGCGCGGCGGGAAAGTAGCCCGCCAGCGATGCTGGGCATCCCCCCAACCGTTGACCACGGCTGGATCCATCATTTAGACTAGTCTTAGACTAGTCTGAGGTGAAGCATGGCCAAGGTCAGCTCGTACGAGGCGAAAACTCATCTCCCCCGTCTGCTCAGGCGCGTGGCGCGAGGGGAACGCATCACCATCACGCGCCACGGCGTGCCCGTGGCGGAGCTGGTGCCCCTCCAATCCCACTCCCAGCAGGGCCTCGATAAGGTCATCGAGGAGATTAAGGAGTTTCGAAAGGGAAAGCGATTGAGAGGTCTGAGCATCCGGCAACTGATTGAGGAGGGAAGAAAGTATTGAGCGGGCTGGTCGTAGATTGCTCGGCGACAATCGCCTGGTACCTCGAAGACGAGGCGACGCCCTCCGCGGATTCCATTCTCCTTCGAGTCCGGCAGGAAGGAGCGGTGGTCCCCGCTCTCTGGCCATTTGAGGTTGCGAATGTCCTTTTGATGGCGGAGCGGCGGAAACGCCTGAGCGCGGCTGACAGTCGCCGAATTGTCGGCCTGTTGGCCCGGCTCCCGATTGAAGTTGACGTCGAGATGCCGAACCACGTTTTCACTTCGGTTCTCGCACTGGCGCGTGAGCAACATCTTTCGGCCTATGACGCCTCGTATCTCGAGCTGGCACTACGGTTGGGCCTTCCCCTCGCATCTCTGGATACCCGCCTTCGACGGGCTGCCATGGCGTTGGGAGTCCCGCAGGTCTAGTTGTTCGCCATCACGACGCGAATGAGGATCGATGAAGGTTGAAGGGAATTACAGGATCGCCGCGGCGCGCGGCATCGTTTTCGAGAAGCTGCTCGATCCCCAGGCGCTCGCCCGGGCGCTGCCGGGCTGCCAGAAGCTCGAGCCGAATCCCGACGGCAGCTTCCGCGCCGAGATGAAAATCGGCATCGCGGCGGTGCGCGGCAACTACCGCGGGCGGGTTGAAATTCTCGATGCGAAACCGCCGGAGAGCTTTCGCCTGAAAGTGGACGGCCAGGGCGCGGGCGGGTTCGTGAAAGGCGAGGGAACGCTCGTCCTGGAAGAGAGCGGCGAGGGGGAAACCGTCATCAACTATTCCGGCGACGCGCACGTGGGCGGGACCATCGCTGGCGTCGGGCAGCGGCTGGTGCAGGCGGCGGCGCGGCAGATGATCAATCAGTTTTTCGAAGCCTTCGCGATGCAGCTTCCCCGAAAGCCCACGCCTCCACACAAATTTCTGCCGATTTAAGATTCCGCCGCGTATTTCCATTCAACCTCCGGGGCGCGGTATAATTGTGGTTGGCGGTGGAATTCCCCTTCGTCTATTCGTAGCCGGAGAAAGTTTGCATGGCTACCCTGCGCGAAGTCCTTCACCAATCCGTCCGCGAGGGCGAACTCTGGGAGCCCATGGAGCGCGGCTTCGTGCGCTGCTTCGCCTGCGGGCACTGCTGCCGCATCCCGGACGGCCAGGAAGGCGTCTGCAAAGTGCGCTTCAACCGCGGCGGGAAGCTTTACGTGCCGTGGGGATACGTCGGAAGCGTCCAGTGCGACCCGATCGAGAAGAAGCCCTTCTTCCACGCCTATCCCGGCGCGCTCGCCTACAGCTTCGGGATGCTGGGCTGCGACCTGCACTGCTCGTACTGCCAGAACTGGGTGACGTCGCAGGCGCTGCGCGATCCGGAAGCCGTCTCGCCGCCGCTGCGGCTGACGCCGGAAGAGATCGTCCAGGACGCGCTCGCGCAAGGCGCCAGGGTCGTCGTCAGCACTTACAACGAGCCGCTGATTACCAGCGAATGGGCTGTGGAGATTTTCAAGGCAGCCAAAGCCGCCGGGCTCAAGACGGGTTTTGTCTCGAACGGCAACGGGACGCCGCAGGTGCTCGAATACCTGCGGCCCTGGGTGGACCTCTACAAAGTGGACCTCAAGAGTTTCGACGACCGCCACTACCGATTTCTCGGCGGGCGCATGCAGCCGATTCTCGAGACGATCCGGCGGCTTCACGAAATGGGCTTCTGGGTCGAGATCGTGACGCTGGTGATTCCCGGTTTCAACGACTCGGACGACGAGCTGAAAGCGCTCGCCGAATTTCTGGCCGGAGTTTCTCCGGACATTCCCTGGCACGTGACGGCGTTTCACAAGGACTACAAGATGACGGACCCGGCGAACACTCCGCCGGAAACTTTGCAGCGCGCGGCGGAAATCGGCCGCAAGGCGGGGCTGCGGTTCGTCTATGCCGGAAACCTCCCGGGCCGCATC
Source organism: uncultured Acidobacteriota bacterium (assembly GCA_964556705.1). GTDB lineage: Bacteria > Acidobacteriota > Terriglobia > UBA7540 > UBA7540 > CAZKXX01. The sequence goes on along the minus strand of CAZKXX010000072.1, from coordinate 3,819 downwards.
GGCGATCTCGAAAACACCCGCTGCCCGAATTGCCGCGAACTCCTTATCGAGCGCTACGGCTATCACATCCTCGACTATCGTTTGACGCCGGAAGGCAAATGTCCGAAGTGTTTTGCGTCGATTCCCGGGCGCTGGTCGGAGAAATTCGAAGGCCAGATTACTTCTCTGCCGTTCATCCCCGGCATGCGTCGTTCGACCCGCGCGATGTTCGGCCGCTGACCGCCAACTGCCAACTGCTTACTGCCTGCTGGCGCCGACTGCTCCGCTATCGCAAATCATAGAGAAAGTATCCCGGCCCCACGCGCATGTTATGGATGATTTCCGGCGGCACCATGGCGCCGATGAGGAAGCCTCCCGCGGCCTGCGCGAGCGCCAGCGGCCAGATGTTGCGATGCCGCGCGAAGACTTCGGCAAAGATAAATCCGCCGAGTGTTGTGGCGGCCGTCAGCACGGGATTCGGGATGTGCGCCGCGCCGAACATCAGCGCCACGGTCGCGGAACTCAGGTGGGGGTTGCGCATCACGGCGAGCAGCCGGTGGTGGAAGTACGACTGCACGAGATACTGCTGGAAGAAGCACCACGCGGCGTAGGCGGCGAACATCACGGCCACCTGGCGCGTCGTCATCGCCGTCTCCAGCCGGCCCGAGGCGAAGCCGTACACGACGACGGGAACGTAAATCGCCAGCGCCAGCGGCAGGGCCAGCGACGCGCTGCCGCGCAGCCCGCGCCACGCGAGGCCCAGATCGTCGAGGCTGTCGCGATGCACGAAATGCGACGCCACAACCAACGCCAGCATCGGCGCCCACAGCCACGGATAGGTGAACTGCCACCGCCAGATGTAGAGTAGAATGCCCGCGTAAACCAGAAGGATTTCGCACGTCGTCGCCAGGCGCGCTCGCGCCTCGGCGGTGCGCCGGCTCAAGACTTCCCGTGCGGAGGTGGCGGTTCCCATGATGCTCGTAACGATTCTAGGCGAAGCCCGGCGACAAGTGAAACGGATGCGGCGAAGCCGCGGCGCCGGACTCGCGGTCTTCGCGCTGGCGATGGCGGCGCTGTTCGTCTGCGGAGAACGTGAGGCTGCCCGCGCGCAGTACGCCGCGCCCCCGAAAGCGCCTCACGCCCTCGTCATCTCGATTGACGGCTACGGCGCGCGCTGGTACATGGCGCCGCCCGCCGGGCTCAAAACTCCGAACCTCGACCGCCTGCGCCGCGAAGGCGCCTTCGCCGAGGGCGTGGTGGGCGTCTATCCGTCGGTCACGTATCCTTCCCACACCACGCTCGTCACCGGACACCTTCCCGCGCAGCACGGGATTTACACCAACCTCAGCTCGCGCGAGGCGGGGAAGAATTCACGCGACTGGTTCTGGTTCACCGACGCCATCAAAGTCCCCACGCTCTGGGACGAAGTCCGCCGCGCCGGCCTGACCAGCGCCGGCGTCTCCTGGCCCGTCACCGTGGGCGCGAAGATTGACTGGAACCTGCCGGAAATCTGGGACCCCGCGGTCGGCGGGTATTTTCGGCTCGACGTCGTTCGCAAGCACGCGACGCCCGGACTCGTGGACGAAGGCCTCGCAGCGATCGGCCCGATGGCCTCCGGAACCGACGAAGACACGGTTCGCGCGCGCTTCACCGCGTATCTCCTCAAAAAGTACAAGCCGAACCTGACGCTGCTGCACATCGCCGACCTCGACAGCGCGCAGCACCGCCACGGGCCGGAAAGCGCCGAAGCCATCGCAGTGCTCGAGCGCGCCGACGAGCGCGTGGGCGAACTGCTCGCCTCCATCCGCGACGCGGGCCTCGAGAGTTCCACGACTGTTTTCATCGTCTCCGACCACGGTTTTCTTCCTATCGAGCGTGAAATCCGCCCCAACGTTTTGCTGGCGAAAGCGGGACTCCTGGAAGCCGGCGCGGACGGACAGGTGACGGGCGGAAAGATTTTCACGCTCGCCGAGGGCGGCGCCTTCTTCATCACCTGGCCGGAGGGCGAAGATTTCCGCGCGCAGGTGGATGCGGCGCTCAAGCCGCTGCGCGATGCGGGTGCGGTGTGGGGCGTGCTGAGCCGGCAGGCGCTCGACGAAGTCGGCGCCGAACCCGCCGTGCGCCTGGCGCTCGAAGCGCCCTCGGGCTCGACGTTCAGCAGCCGTGCCGACGGCGAAATGCTGGTGGCGCGTGAATCGCTCGGCGGGACGCACGGCTATCTGCCTTACCGCCCGCGCCTCGAAGCCGCGTTCATCGCCTGGGGGCCGAACATCCGCAGCGGCGCGAAAGTTCGACGCATTCGCATGACCGCCGTCGCGCCGACCGTTTTGAAGTCGCTCGGAATCGAAAATCCCGAGTTCGGCGCGCACCCGCCCCTCGACGAAATCTTCAAGTAGCGCGGGTCTGTTTTTTGACCCGCGGCTTTCCTCCCGCAACAACGCGGGTCTGTTTTTTGACCCTGCCTGCCCTGCCTGCGGCAGGCAGGGCAGGCAGGCTGCGGCTCTTGGGCGGGAGTGCTTTTCGAATTGTGTTCACGCAGCGCGGGTCACACAGCAGACGCGCGCGGCGGACCGCAACGAAAAGCCGCGGGTCACACCGCAGACCCGCGCTACGGCGGATGCGGGTTGCTGACGGGGCCGAGAAAAGTTTGCCGCGCGGGCGGCGCGTGTGGCATGGTAATTTGGCGAGACGGCGATGGCGAACTCGAATGAAGGCCGCGGCCCTCGGACTTCGCACTCCGGACTCCGGACTCCGGACACTGGACCACTTTTGCGCGTCGAAGGTCTGACGAAGGTGTACCGCTCGGGGGCGGAGGAAGTGGTGGTGTTCGAAGGGCTGAGCTTCGAGGTGCCGCGCGGCGAGCTGGTGGCGCTGGTGGGGGAGTCGGGGGCGGGGAAGACGACGCTGCTGCACCTGCTGGCGGCTCTGGACACTCCGACGCGGGGTGAGATATACTTTGAAGGGCAGAGGCTGGATGAATTCCGGTCGGAGGACCGCGCGACGTACCGGAACCGGCGCATCGGCTACGTCTGGCAGATGCACTACCTCCTGCCGGAGTTCAGCGCAGCGGAAAATGTGATGCTTCCCGGACTGGTGGGGGGCGCGGATTTTCCGGCTGCGCGCTCTCGCGCCCGCGAGCTGCTGGCCGAGGTGGGACTCGGGCCGGCGGCGGAACGGCGGGCCGGCGAGCTTTCCGGCGGAGAGCAGCAGCGCGTGGCGCTGGCGCGGGCGCTGATGAATTCTCCGTCCTTGCTGCTGGCCGATGAGCCGACGGGCAACCTCGACCATCGGACCGCCGAGCGGGTGATGGACCTGCTCGAAACGTTGCATCGGGCCCATGGACTGACCTCCGTCCTGGCCACCCATAACCTGGACCTGGCAAGGCGGGCGAATCGCGTCCTGCGAATCGCCGACGGCCGGTTGAGCGAATCAGTAGTTCCACAAGTTCACTGACCCCCGCGGCGCGGAGAAGGGAGTGCTTCGCGGCGGCGGGGCCCAACGAGGAACTGAGGAGCTATGTTCGAACGATATACGGAGAAGGCGCGGCGCGTTATCTTTTTTGCCCGTTACGAAGCCAGTCAATTCGGAAGCCCGTACATCGAAACCGAGCACCTCTTGCTCGGCTTGATGCGCGAGGATAAGGCCCTGACCAACCGCTTCCTGCGGTCGCACGCCTCGATCGAATCGATCCGTAAACAGATTGAGGGAAGAACGACGATCCGCGAGAAGGTCTCGACCTCGGTGGACCTGCCGCTCTCTCAGGAATGTAAGCGCGTGCTGGCCTACGCGGCCGAAGAGGCCGAGCGGCTCTCGCACAAGCACATCGGCACCGAACACCTG
>CAZKXX010000071.1:0-21319 GCA_964556705.1 uncultured Acidobacteriota bacterium | reverse complement strand
AGGCCGTGGTGCGTGGGGCCGTCGGCGCCGACCAGGCCTCCGCGGTCGAGCGCGAAGGTGACGGGCGCGCGCATCAGGCAGGTGTCGTGGATCACCTGGTCGTAGGCGCGCTGAAGGAACGTGGAGTAGATGGCGGCGACGGGCCGCATGCCCTCGAGCGCCAGGCCGGTGGCGAACGTCACGGCGTGCTGCTCGGCGATGCCGACGTCGAAGAAGCGGTCGGGGAAGCGCTTGGAAAACTCGTCGAGTCCGGTGCCCTCGCTCATCGCCGCGGTGATGGCTACCACGAGCGGGTCTCGCTCCGCGAGCTCACACATCGCCTTGCCGAAGATGGCGGTGTAGCTCGGGGCCTTCGCGGGCGCCTTGTGGAACGCGCCGGTCGAGACGTCGAACTGCGTCACGCCGTGATACTTGACGGGCAACTGCTCGGCGTGCGGGTAGCCCTTGCCCTTCTGCGTCACGATGTGAAGAAGCGTCGGGCGCGGGCTTTGCTTCAGTTTTTCGATGGCCTTCAGCAAATCTTCGAGGCTGTGGCCGTTGATGGGGCCATGGTACTCGAAACCCAGTTCCTCGAAGACCAGCCCGGGAATCAGCATCGTCTTCGCCGATTCGACGATGTCTTTCGAGAGCCTCAGCAGGCGCGGGCCGAGGCGAGGAACGGCAAGCATCAGGCGTTCCACTTCCTGCGTCAGGCGGTGATACGCCTGCCCGTGAATGATCCGGTTCAGGTATCCGGCGAGCGCGCCGACGTTCGGCGAGATCGACATCTTGTTGTCGTTCAGGATAACCAGGACTTTTTTCTGGAGCGCGCCCAGATTGTTGATGCCTTCGAGCGCGATCCCGCAGGTGAGGCCCGCGTCGCCGACGACGGCGACGATGTCAAAGTCCTCGCCCTTCAGGTCGCGCGCCGCGGCCATGCCCAGAGCGCCGGAAATCGCCGTGCCGGCGTGCGCCACGTTGAGCGTGTCGTAGGGGCTCTCATCGCGGACGGGAAAACCGGAGAGGCCGCCGTACTGGCGGATGGTGGGGAAGCGGTCTCGCCGTCCGGTCAGGATCTTGTGCCCGTAAGCCTGATGGCCGACGTCCCAGACGATCTTGTCGCGCGGCGCGTCGTAGAGGTAATGGAGCGCGATCGTCAGCTCGACGGCACCGAGGCTGGAGGCGAGGTGCCCGCCGATTTTGGAAATCGTCGTAATCAGATAGTCGCGCAACTCCTCGGCGACGAGCGGAAGCTCTTCGCGCGGGACCTTCTTGAGGTCGGCGGGCGAGTCAATCGTGTTCAGGTACTTGTAGGCCATCAGGTGGTCCTCGCAATCATGAATTGGGCGATCTCCTGAAGCCGCCGGGCCCGCGGGCCGAAGGGCGCGAGCGCCTCGCAGGCTTCCGTGACCAGTTGCTGCGCGATCTTCTTCGACTTCTCGACGCCGTGCACGGCCGGATAGGTCGCCTTCTGCTGACGCTCGTCCTTGCCGAGCGTTTTCCCCATCGCCTCCTGCGAGCCGAGAACGTCGAGCAGGTCGTCGGCAATCTGAAACGCCAGCCCGATCCGGCGGCCGTATTCGGAAACTCGACCGAGGTCGGCGTCCGACGCTCCGGCGCCCAGCGCGCCGCAGCGCACCGCGGCGAGAATGAACGCTCCGGTCTTCGCCGCGTGGATGTAGTCGACGGTCGCGGCGTCGGCCGTCGCGCCGCTGGTTTCCAGGTCCACCACCTGCCCGCCCACCATTCCCGCCAGCGTTCCGATGGCGTGCGAGAGTTCGTGAATCAGGCGGACCTGTCGCCCGGCGGAAAACAGGCCGGGCGTCGAAAGCACTTCGTAAGCCAGCGTCAGCAGCGCGTCACCCGCCAGAATCGCTAGGGCCTCGCCGAAGGCTTTGTGGCAGGTCGGCTGGCCGCGGCGCAGGTCGTCGTTGTCGAGCGCGGGCAGGTCGTCGTGAATCAGCGAGTAGGTGTGAATCAGCTCGAGCGCGCACGCCGCGTGCAGCAACGACGCTTCGTCTCCGCCGAACAGCCGGCCCGATTCGAGGCACAAGATCGGCCGAAGCCGCTTTCCGCCGGCGAACACCGAATGGCGCATCGCCCGATGGATGGACGCCGGAGCCTCTTCGGCTCCCGGCAGAATCTGCTCCAGCTCCTCGTCCACCCGGCGGCCCCAGGTTTCGAGGTAGTGCTCCAGGGTTTCGACGGCGCCGCCGCTCAAGCTGTTTCCGACTCCTCGGGGTCGAAAGGCTCGGCAACCACCTTTCCCCCAGCCTTCTTCATCAGGATTTCGACGCGACCTTCAGCCTCTTCGAGCTGCCGGTGACACACCTCGGAGAGTTTCATCCCCTCTTCGTAAAGTTGCAAGGCTTTCTCGAGCGGCAACTCCGCGTCCTCGAGCTGGCGGACGATGGAGTCCAGCCGCTCGAGATTCTTTTCGAAACTGTCGGACTTCGCCGGTTTGGAGGGTTGGGTCATCTCTCACCGAAGTCTGAAATGTGAAGTCTGAAGGCTGAAAAGCTCGCGCGGGCGCGGCCTTGAAATTTCTCGGCCCTTCATCCTTCTGCCTTCACACTTCAGCCTTTTGTTTAAGTACCTGCGCCACTTCCGCTGCCAGCGCGACCCTGCCGAAGGGCGCGGAAATCTGCACGCCGGCCACGAGGCCGCGCAATTCGGTCAGAGTCTTCTGGGCGATCTTGAGCCCCTCGGCACGCGCCTTCTCGCCCGTATCCGCTTTCCGCATCCGCTCCAGGATGTCGCGCGGCACCGAAACGCCCGGGACCTCGTTGTTCATAAACTCGGCGTTCCGGTAACTCGTCAGAGGATACAGGCTGGCAATGACGGGGAGACGGAATTCTTCCGCGCGCTTCAGAAAGCGTTCGAGCGGCGCGAGGTCGAATACGGGCTGCGTCACGGCGAAGTTCGCTCCCGCTTCCGCCTTGTATTGGAAGCGACGCAACTCCTCCTCCTCGTTGAGCGCGTAGGGATTGGCGCTGACGCCGATCAGGAAACGGGTCTGCGTGCCGAGCGGATTCGAGCCGAAATCGAGCCCGCGGTTCAGATTGTTCAGGATATTCACAAGCCCGATGGCGTCCACTTCGAAGACGCCGCTTTCCAGAATCGTCGAGAACTGCGGCGCGTCGCGCGTGAGCGCGAGGACATTGCGCAGACCGAGCGCGTGCGCCCCAAGGAGATCGGACTGAATCGCCAGAACGCTGCGGTCGCGGGCGCTGTAATGGAGCAGCACTTCGACGCCCGTCCGCGCCTCGAGCAGAGCGGCCAGCGCCACGGCGTTCATCCGCCCCGCCGAGCCGGCGGCATCGGGAACATTCGCGAATTCGATTCCCTGCGCGAGCAGGTACTGCGCGCTTTCGATCTCCTTGGCGGCGTCGGCGCCCCGCGGCGCCGGGACTTCGACCAGCACCGGAAACTCGCCACGCGCCAGCTTCGCGGCCAGCCGGGAGCGTCGTTCGGCTGGCGGCGGCTCGAGTGCGCGCGCCGGACGCGTCGCGATTTCCACCACGGCGCGCGCCGGCGAAGGCGTCGTCAGCGAGCGCACGGCCGCCTTGATGGCCCGGATGTGCTCGGGCGTCGTGCCGCAGCACCCCCCCACCAGGTGCGCGCCCGTCTGAACGAATCGCCGCGCGTAGCTCGCCATGTACTCGGGGGAGCAGAGATAGATGTTGCGCCCCTCGATGGTCCGCGGCAGTCCGGCGTTGGGCATGGCGGAAAGCTTGCGGCGGGTCACGGTGGCCAGGCGTTCGAGGATCTCCAGCACGCCCGCCGGGCCGACGCTGCAATTGACGCCCACCACGTCCGCGCCCGCCGCGTCCAGCGCGCGGACGAATTCTTCGGCCGGCGTTCCCGCCGGCGTCGCGCCGTCGTCCTGCGCCGTCATCTGGACGACGACCGGAAGGTTTGAAACTTCCCGCGCCGCGGCCAGCGCCTGCAAGGCTTCGTTGACCTCCGACATCGTCTCGACGACCAGCAGGTCCACACCGCCTTCCACCAGCCCTTCAATCTGCTCGCGAAACGCCGCGCGCGCTTCTTCCAGCGAAGTCGGTCCCAGCGGCTCGAGGCGAATTCCCAGCGGGCCGATCGAGCCGGCGACGTAGAGATCTTCCCCCCCCGCCTCGCGCGCCAGCCGGGCGCCGGCCAGATTGATTTCGCGCACCTTCCCGCCGAGATCGAATTTTTCCAGACGAGGACGCGTGGCCCCGAACGTGTTTGTTTCGATCACCTCGGCGCCGGCCTTGAGATAGGCGAGGTGGACGTCCTTCACGACCTGCGGGTTCGTCAGGTTCAACTCGTCGTAACAGCGGTTCAGAGAGATGCCCTTGGCGTAGAGCATCGTGCCCATGGCGCCGTCACAGACGACAGGACGCTTTTCCAGCCGCTCCAGAAAGGGTTCGCGCATGTTTGGCTTCCGAGCAGTTTAACACGGTCGCGCGGCGGCGAGAAGCGTCCGGCTAACGTTCACCCAGCCACGTGCGACGGAGGTGAAGCTCGGCGTCGCCGGCGCCGGAAAGCTCCCGGATCTCGTATTCGTCCAGCGCAGGCGGATCGAGCTTGACGGAAAGGCGGAGGGCCCGGCCGTGCCGCTCGATCCCGATCAGGATCTCGGCGCCCGGAGGATAGATGCGCAGATGGTTGCGCAATTCGGAGAACTCGATCGAGACGCCGTCCACATCCACGATGAGATCGCCGCGGGAAACTCCGGCGGCCTCGGCGGCGCCCCCCGTGCGCACGGCGGTGACGCGAAATCCGCCGGTCACCTGCTGGCCGAGGACGCCGAGCGTGGGGGCGGCGTCCGGGGAGGTGCGCGTCTCAAGCGTCAAGCCGGCGCGCGCGAGTGACGCCGAGTAGTCGAGCGGTTCGGTGCCGCGAACGAAGCGAGCGAAAAAATTCCCAAAGTCGTCTCCCGTCACTTCGTTGACCGCTGCGAGGATGTCGCCGTCTTCGTATCCGCGCGCCGGCTCGGGGAAATCCTTCGCGGCGGGCTCGTAGAATTTCTCGTACATCCGGACAACGACGTCCTGGAGGGACCTTGCTCCCTGCGTGCGCGCGCGAATCTCCAGGTCCAGCAGCAGCGCGATGAGCGCGCCCTTATTGTAGTAGTTGATCGTCGTGTTGGCGAAGTTGGTCTGCTGCATCTGAGGCGAGCGGTCGTAAAACCAGGCGTGAAAGCTCGAGTCCTCGGCGGACATCACGTGACGGCCGGGCTCGTAATCGAGGACCCGGATCTCATTCACCAGCCTCTCGAAGAACTGCTGACGGGTCCACAAGCCGGCGCGCAACATGAAGAGGTAGGACAGATAGGTGGTCACACCTTCGGCGAACCACAGGGAGCGCGAATACTGTTCGCGCGTGTAGAGGTAAGGGACCAGCGAGGCCGGGCGCAGCCGCTTGATGTTCCAGACGTGGTAGAGCTCGTGCGCGGCGGTCACCAGAGCTTCATCGAGCGTGGGGCCGGCCGGGTCGCCCTTGATGATGATCTGCGTCGTATTGTGATGTTCCATTCCGTCGCCCATCTCGATGTGCGGCGCGAAATGGAAGATGAACGTGTAGTGGTCAAAGCCCGGGTCGGGCAGGACGGCAAGCTGGGCGCGCGCGAGTTTCCGAAGGCCTTCGAGGAGGCCCGGCGCGTCGCCGAAGTCTTCGCCGTAACCGTGAACGACGACGCGGAACGTGCGGCCTCCTTCCTGGAACTGCTCCGCCCGGACTTCGGGCGAAATTTCGAAACTCGCGTCGGCCAGCAGATGGTAGCCGGCCAGCCGGAACTCGCGCTCGTCGGGTGAGAGCGAGAGCCCGCTGTAGATCTTCCACCCGGGCGGCGGCTCGAGGGCGAGTTCGAGGGGATCTTCCAGACGGCCGGCGACGAACATGAATACGGAGGCGCCGTTCAGGAGCGCGTGAGAGCTGTCCAATTGGGAGAAGGTTCCGCTCAGGTCGTTGGCGAAGACCCGGTAGCTGACGCGAACTTCACCGCCCGCGGCGCGCGCCTCAACGCGCCACGTCTGCTTGTCGAGTTTCCTCCAGGGCAGGGGCCGGCCTTCGGCGTCGGTCGCCTCAAAATCCTGCACGTTCTTCGCGAAGTCGTAGATGGCATATCGGCCGGGCGACCAGGCGGGCATGACGAAATCGAGGTGCGGCTCCGCAACGCGGCGGGCGCGAATCTCGACGGCAATCAGGTGCGTTGTGGGACGTTCGAGGCGTACCAGGTAGCGAAGGTCGAGGGTCTGACTTTCAGTTCCAGCCGAGACCTCTGCACGCTCGCCGGCAATTGGAGCGGCGAGAATTGCGGCGGGAACCAGGAGGGAGGCGCCGGCCAAAAAGGGAAAGAGCAGGCGTGAACGCACGAGGATCTTAAGATGAGCGACATTCATTGATCGAAAGGCCCTTTCCGCAACCGGAGTATGGGGCGGGAAGAAACGCCTTCGCGCCAAGACCGGAGCTAGGGCGCGGGAGTCAGGACCAGACGGTTCGCGGCCCCCGCTTCGACCGCCCCGCGGCTGAACAGCATCGGAAAACTTCGCCCCTCGAGCCAGGCCTCGACCTGATCGCGATAGTGCGCACTGAGGCGATGGCCCGACTGGCCGACGGTGATATTCATGACTGAGCGGTCAAAGTCGGCAAAGTCCAGGACCATGCGGAGTGACGCGCCATAGTCGCGCGTCGCGCTCTTGACGGTGGTGGCGGTCCCCGACTGGTCAAACGGGCCGACGTTCAGCAGCCGCGCCAGCAGGGGATGCGCGCGTCCCAGGGGGTGCCGGAACGTCACGGCGTTCGTCTCCCCCCAGCGCCAGTCGCGGCGGTCGCGCCGACCCGTGACTTCGCCGATGCGCAGCAGCGCCTCGCGCAGGCTTTTCATCAGCGTTTCGTCGAAGTCCCGGTCTCCGGGCGGAAGCCACCGCGCCGGCCGCTCCTCGAGCACGTTTTCAAGGAAGACCGAACTCATGGGCCACTCGTAGCCGAACACGTCTTCACCGAGTTTCGGCTGGAGAAGGCGCTCCAGAAAATCCCGCCGAAGGTGACTGCAAATCAGGGGGGCCGGAGACTCCGTCACGGCTTGCCCGTCCCACTTCCTCAACACGTCCACCGCCCAGCGGACATCCTCGGAATCGGGCGAGCGTCTCTCTGCGGCCGCGAGCACATGTCGGATGAGGCGAACGTCTTCCAGCGCGTAAATGTCCATCTGAATGCGAAGCATGTCCTCGACGGTCAGCGCGTTCCCTTTCTCCAGCAACTCGAAGATGCGCGCCGCGCGATAGGGCTCCGCCCACATGCGAGTGAGAAGGTAGGGATAGTCGTCCGGCACGACGCGATTGTTGGCGGTGGCGAGGATGCCGCTGGGCGGGTTGAAAGCCTGCGGCAGGTGGTCGAACGGAATCGTGCCCGCCCAGTCAAAATCGCTGGTGAAGCCGCGCGCCGGCACCGTGCCGTCACCTCGACGGCGGACCGGCACGTCGGCCGCCGCCATGTAGCCGATGTTGCCGTCCACATCGGCATAAACGAAGTTCTGCATGGGGCTCGGGAAATCGCGCAGCGCTGCCCGGAATTCCTCCCAGTTCCGGGCGCGGTTGATGCGGAAGAAAGGGAAGCGGACTCCACCCGGGTCGAGCACCGTCCAGCGCAAAGTCAGATCCCGGTTCCCATCGCGCGAGACGACCGGTCCGCGATGCGTGGATTTGACGGTGAACCGATAGTCCTCCGCGTCTTTCACGCCAATGATTTCTTCACGGACCTCGGCGTCGAGCCAGCGTCCTTCGAACAAATACTTGCTCGGATCGCGAAAGTTGAAGTTCTCCGCGTAAAGGTCCTGGACGTCGGGACCTGTATTGGTGGCGCCCCACCCGATCCGTTCGTTGTGGCCGATGATGACGGCCGGCAAGCCCGGGAATGTGCTCCCCACCACGTTCAATTCGGGCGATTGAAGGTGGGCCAGATACCAGACGCTCGGAATGCCGTGGCCAAGGTGAGGGTCATTCGCCAGCAAAGGCTTTCCGCTCGCCGTCCGTGCGCCGCTCACCACCCAGTTGTTGCTGAGGCCGCGCCGAGGAGTCGCGACGTCCGAAATCCAGGCGAGGGCGGGTTCGTGGATTTCAGTCTCCACCCCCTGGCCGGGTCCCGGCAGGCGGGCCGGCAGAATAAACTGAAAAACCGGCTCCGCGATGGGGCGGTCCAAGGACGAGCGCTCGGGGAACAGGTCGGAATAGAGGTCGGCGGTGACCCGGGCGCGGATGCGCTCGCGCATCAAGTCGGATGGCCAGGTCGTCGAGAGGATTTTTGCCATATTGAGCATCACCCCCACGCTGTCGGCTGGCTGCCAGAGGGAGGGCTGATAGCCGAGCAGCAAAAACTCCGCCGGAAGGCGGCCCCGGTGGGTTTCGAGGTAGGCGTTCACCCCGCGCGCATAGACTTCGAAAAGGCGGCGTGATTCCTCGTCGAGTTCAGCGAGCGCGCGGTCCATGATGCGATGAAAGCCCAGCGTGCGATGCTCGATGTCCTGGCCGAGCGCCGCCTCGCCGAAAATCTCCGCCAGTTCGCCGCGGGCCAGCCGGCGGCTCAAATCCATCTGCCACATACGGTCTTGAGCCGTGACGAATCCCTGGGCAAAGATGAGGTCGTCGAGCGATTCGGCTCGAATATGCGGCACTCCCCGTGCGTCGCGCAGCACCTCGGCCTGGGCGGTGAGTCCCCTCAGCGCGATTTCGCCTTCCACTTGTGGCAAACTCCGCCCAACCTTCCAGGAACCCCACGCTGCCGCTCCCAGAACGATTGCGACCGCCAGGAACGCGGCCCACTTGACCGTGCGACGGATGGCTCGGAGCGCGCCCTGCGGAGGGGAATTGGGGGAGTTTTCCATCGGAAGGAAGACTCGAGTTCGCTCTCTTGGACGGCGGGGCCATCATACTGGAATGCCTTCGGACTGGCAACGACGGTCCGCGCGCGCGTGCGCGGGCCACATTCGGGCCCGTAACCGTTTAAGCCCCAATTCGTTACCTCTCGGAGTCGGAAAACGCGCATTCGACGGAGAGCGGTTGACCCCTGTCAGGACACAGAGGACAATATCCGACTTAAACAGTCGGAATTTGCTTGACGGCTGAGGGGCAAGGTCTTAGGATATATCCGACTATTGGAGTCGGATATCCACATGCTCAAACTGAGCAAGCGGGCAGATTACGGGTTGATCGCCGTCCGGCACTTGGCGATGCTGCCGAAATCCGGGTCGTGCAACGCCAAGGAAATCGCGGAGGAATACAGCATCCCTTCGGAACTGATGGCGAAGGTCCTCCAGAAGCTGGTCAAGAGCGGATTGCTCGTTTCGCGTCACGGCACGAACGGCGGGTACGCGTTGGCGCGCGACCCTCGCAGCATCACGGCGTTTGAAGTGATCCGCGCCATCGACGGGCCGCTCTTCATCACTTCGTGCGTGACTCACAAGGGGGAGTGCTATCAGTCGCCGAAGTGCACGGTCCGCGAGCCGCTGCACCGAGTGAACGAAACCATCGTCCGGGCCTTAAGTGAAGTGACGATCTCGAGCCTAGGCGACGAATCAGGGGGTCTGGTGCAGCTCGCGGAACCTGGACGGTGACGCGCGCCTGAGGCGCCGTCCCGCTCTGCCCGAGGCGGGTGGCTTGCGACTGGGGCGGCGAGGCTAAAGAGGAAACAAGGCGCGCAGCCGACTGGCAAGCGGCGCTCGAAGGGGACAGTTTAATCTATACTTTTTAGTATTGTTTCGGTATACTTGTTTTAGTGGGGCAAAGGGGAGTGGCCCTGGTCCGAGCTTAGTTTGGGGTGATGCCCGAGTTTAGGGGTGAAATGTCCGAAGCTGAGTTTTGGGAAACCTCCGAGGAGGACCAATGGGAACGACGCCGCTGAGAGAAGTCGAAATCCTGGCGAACCGCGAGTACAAGTACGGTTTCGAAACGCTCATCGAGCAGGAAACGGTTCCGCCCGGGTTAAACGAAGACGTTATTCGAGTCATCTCGGCCAAGAAGCGGGAGCCCGAGTGGCTGCTCGAATGGCGACTGAAGTCGTATCGCCACTGGCTGACGATGAAGGAGCCGACCTGGGCGAACGTCCACTATCCTCCCATCGACTACCAGGCCATCAGCTACTACTCGGCGCCGAAGCAGCCGAGCGTCAAGAGCGCGGACGAACTCGACCCCGAGATCCTGAAGACTTACGAGAAGCTGGGCATCCCGCTCAAGGAGCGCGAGCTGCTCGCTGGCGTCGCCGTGGACGCGGTCTTTGACAGCGTCTCGGTGGCGACGACGTTCAAGGAGAAGCTGGCCGACCTGGGCATCATCTTCTGTTCATTCTCGGAAGCCGTGCGGGAGCATCCCGACCTGGTCCGCAAGTATCTCGGCTCGGTGGTCCCCTACACCGACAACTTCTTCGCCACGCTCAACTCAGCGGTCTTCACGGACGGTTCGTTCTGTTACGTGCCCAAGGGCGTGCGCTGTCCGATGGAGCTTTCCACCTACTTCCGCATCAACGCCCGGCAGACGGGCCAGTTCGAGCGCACGCTGATTGTGGCCGACGAAGGCAGCTCCGTCAGCTACCTCGAGGGCTGCACGGCGCCGATGCGCGACGAGAACCAGCTTCACGCCGCGGTGGTCGAGCTCGTGGCGCTCGACAACGCCACCATCAAGTATTCGACCATCCAGAACTGGTATCCGGGCGACAAGGACGGCAAGGGGGGGATCTATAATTTCGTCACCAAGCGCGGCAAGTGCCTGGGCGTGAACTCGAAGATCTCCTGGACGCAGGTCGAGACCGGCTCGGCGATCACCTGGAAGTATCCGAGCTGCATCCTGATGGGCGAGAACTCGATCGGCGAGTTCTATTCCGTGGCGCTCACGAACCTCCGCCAGCAGGCCGACACCGGCACGAAGATGATCCACATCGGCAAGAACACGCGCAGCACCATCGTCTCGAAGGGCATCTCGGCCGGGCACGGGCAGAACACCTACCGCGGCGCGGTGAAGATCCTGAAGAGCGCGGACGGGGCGCGGAACTATTCGAACTGCGACTCGCTGCTGATCGGCGACAAGTGCGGCGCGCACACGTTTCCCTATCTCGAAGTCAAGACCTCGAAGGCGACGGTCGAGCACGAGGCTTCGACCTCGAAAATCGGCGAGGACCAGATCTTCTACTGCCGGCAGCGCGGCCTCTCCTCCGAGGATGCCATCTCGATGATCGTGAACGGCTTCGCCAAGCAGGTCTTGCGCGAACTGCCCATGGAGTTTGCCGTCGAGGCGCAGAAGTTGCTGGGGGTGAGCCTGGAAGGAAGCGTCGGGTAAGAATTTTGAATTCTGAATTGTGAATTGCCCGTATCCGACGGTGCCGCGGGACAAGCGTCCATGCTGAGAGGCTGAAGGGGCGAACTGGCGAGTTTCAAGTTTCGAATTTCGTTTTTCAATCAAGGGAGCATGAATGCTGGAGATTAAGAATCTGAGAGCGAAAGTTGCAGGGAACGAAATTCTGAAGGGCGTGGACCTGAAGGTGGGTCTGGGCGAAGTCCACGCCATCATGGGCCCGAACGGCTCGGGGAAGTCCACGCTGGCTCAGGTGCTGGCGGGCCGGGACGTGTACGAGGTGGCCGAAGGCGAAATCCTCTACAACGGCAAGAACCTCGTTGAGATGTCGCCCGAGGAGCGCGCCCGCGAGGGCATTTTCCTGGCGTTCCAGTACCCGGTGGAGATTCCCGGCGTCGGCAACGCTTATTTCCTGAAGGCGGCGCTCAACACCATCCGCAAGGCGCGCGGCGAGGAAGACCTCGACGCCATGGATTTCTTGGCGCTCGTCCGCGAGAAGATGAAGCTGCTGGGAATCGACGAAGGCATGATGGGCCGCTCCGTGAACGAAGGTTTTTCGGGCGGCGAAAAGAAGCGCAACGAGATTTTTCAGATGGCGGTGCTCGAGCCGCGCCTGGCGATTCTGGACGAGACCGATTCCGGGCTCGACATCGACGCGCTGAAAATCGTCGCCAACGGCGTGAACGCGCTGCGCTCGAAGGATCGCTCCATCATTGTCGTCACCCATTACCAGCGGCTGCTCAACTACATCGTCCCGGACTTCGTCCACGTGCTCTACAACGGGCGGATTGTGAAGTCGGGCGGAAAAGACCTGGCGCTGGAACTCGAAGAGAAGGGCTACGGCTGGCTCGAAGAGCAGATGGCCGCGACGAACGCTTAATTCCGGGGGAAGACGATTCGAATGCCAGAAGCGAAAGCTGCTCAACAGGACGCCTACTTTGCCGCCTTTGCCGCGCGCGAGAAAGCCGCGGGACGCGAGCCCGCGTGGTTGAGGTCGCTGCGCCGCGAGGCGCTCGACCGCTTCGGAGAGCTGGGCTTTCCGACCACGCGCGTCGAAGAGTGGCGGTTCACGAACGTCTCCGCCATCGCGAACACCCGCTTCGAGCCCGCGCGGCCGGTTCCGGCCGAATCGGTCCGGAAAGCGTTCAACACCTTCGCGCTCTGCGAGTTGCCCTGTAGCCGCCTGGTCTTTGTGAACGGGCACTACACGCCCGAGCTTTCCGCCGTCGGCAGGCTGCCCGGCGGCGTCAAAGTTTCAAACCTCGCCGCGGAACTCGCCGCGGGCAACCCCGCACTCGAAGAACATCTCGGCCGGCACGCAAATTTTCAGAACCATCCCTTCATCGCTCTGAACACGGCGTTCATCGAAGACGGAGCCTTCATCGAGGTGCCGAAGGGCGTCGTCCTCGACGAGCCGATTCATCTCCTTTACCTTTCGACGGGCGGCGGCCTGCCCACGATGAAGCATCCGCGGAACCTCGTCGTGGCGGGCCGCGAAAGCCAGGCGACGTTCATCGAAGACTACGCCGCGCTCGACGGCGGCGCCGACTTCACGAACGCGGTGACGGAAATCCTGGCCGGAGAAAATTCCAGCGTCCGCTACCTGCGCCTCCAGCACGAATCAGAGGCCGCCTTTCATTTCGGCTCGCTCCATCCCGTGCTCGACCGCAACGCCAACGTGCGGACGCTCGTCGTGGCTTTCGGAGCGGCGCTGGCGCGCCAGGAAGTGAACGCGGTGCTCGACGGCGAAGGGGCCGAGGCGAGGCTCGACGGGCTCTATCTGGTCAGCGGCGCGCAGCACGTGGACAACTACACGACGCTGGACCACGCCGCGCCGCACACCTCGAGCCGCGAATTCTACAAGGGCGTGCTGGACGGAAAAGCCTCGGGGGTTTTCCACGGGCGCATCATCGTCCGCAAAGGCGCGCAGAAAACGGACGCCAAGCAGAGCAACAAGAACCTGCTGCTTTCCGACGACGCAACCGTCAACACCAAGCCGCAGCTCGAAATCTACGCGGACGACGTGAAGTGCACGCACGGGGCGACGATCGGCCAGATCGACGCCGACGCGGTCTTTTACCTCCGCTCGCGGGGCATCGGCAGGGAAGAGGCGCGCGGGCTGCTGACCTACGCGTTCGCGAACGAAGTCCTGGAGAGCATTCCCTTCGAACCGCTGCGCGCCCGCCTGAACGACACGCTGTTTGCCCGGCTTTCGCACCGTCCCCACGCGGGAGAAGAGGCATGGAAGCCACTCGAGAAGCTGTAAATTCGCGCGCCACGGCGCCGGCCCGCGCTCCCATCGACGTGGAGCGAGTCCGCGAGGACTTCCCGATTCTCCAGGAAGTCGTCCACGGCAAGCCGCTCGTCTATCTCGACAACGCTGCGACCAGCCAGAAACCCCTCGCCGTTCTCGAGGCGATGGAGCATTTCTACCGGCACGAGTGCTCGAACGTGCACCGGGGCGTCCACCTGCTGAGCGAGCGCGCGACGCGCGCCTACGAGGGCGCGCGGATGAAGGTCCGCGAGTTCATCGGCGCGGCGGAGGACCGCGAGATCGTTTTCGTGCGCGGGACGACCGAAGCGCTCAACCTGGTGGCCTGGAGTTATGGCCGCGCGAACGTGGGACGCGGCGACGAGGTGCTCATCACGACGATGGAGCACCACTCGAACATCGTTCCCTGGCAGATGCTCTGCGAGGAGAAGGGCGCGCGGCTGCGCGTGGCGCCCATCAACGACGCGGGCGAGCTGTTGATGGACGAATTCGAAAAGCTCCTGTCGCCCCAAACGAAGGTTGTTTCCGTCGCGCACGTCTCGAACGCGCTGGGGACCGTGAATCCCGTGAAAGAGATTGCGCGCCTCGCGCGGCGCGCGGGAGCCGCGGTGGTCGTGGACGGCGCGCAAGCCGCGCCGCACCTGCGCCTCAACGTCCGCGAGCTGGACTGTGATTTTTACGCCCTCTCGGGCCATAAGCTCTTTGGCCCGACAGGGATTGGCGTCCTTTACGGCAAGGCTGGATTGCTTGAAGTCATGCCGCCTTACCAGGGCGGCGGTGATATGATCAGCTCGGTCACTTTCGAGCGGACGACGTACAACGTCATCCCGTTCAAATTCGAGGCGGGCACGCCGTACATCGCGGGGGCCATCGGTCTGGGCGCGGCGATCGATTATCTGGAGAAGCTGGGGCTTGAGAACGTCGCGCAGTACGAACACGACCTTCTGAATTACGCCACGGAGAGGATCGCGAGGGTCCCGGGCGTGCGCCTGATCGGCACGGCGCGCGAAAAGGCCGGAGTGATTTCCTTTGAAATGGAAGGCATTCACCCGCACGACGTGGGGACGGTCCTCGACCGCGAAGGCGTGGCGATCCGCACGGGCCATCACTGCGCGCAGCCGGTGATGCAGCGTTTCGGCGTGGCCGCCACGGCGCGCGCTTCGTTTTCGTTTTACAATACCCGAGAGGACGTGGACCGGCTCGTTCAGGGGCTCGAGAAGGCCCGCGAATTTTTCAGTTGACCGGCGAAGCGCCATGATTGACGTGACTCCCAAAGCCGCCGAACGGATTCAGAGAATCCTGTCCGGGGACCCGTCCGCGACGGGGCTGCGGATCGGGCTCGTGGGCGGCGGGTGTTCGGGCCTCTCGTACAAGTTCCGCGTCGAAAAGCAGCCGCGCCCGGACGACAGCGTGTTTGAGTATCACGGCGTCAGGATTTTCGTGGACCCGAAAAGCCTCGCGCACCTGGACGGCCTGACGCTCGATTTCAAAGAGTCGCTGCTCGAAAGCCAGTTCGTCTTCCACAATCCCAACGCGAAGAGCACGTGCGGGTGCGGAAAGTCGTTTGGGCTCTGAACTCTGAACTCTCAACTCCGAACTGTTCTTCCCATGGACGAACTCCGCGGACTCTATCAGGAAGTCATCCTCGACCACAGCAAGCGCCCGCGCAACTTCCGGCGCATCGAAGACGCTGACGGGCGCGCCGAGGGCTATAATCCGCTGTGCGGGGACAAAGTCACGATTTACGTGCGGTTTGAGGGCGAGCGCATCCGGGACGTCAGTTTTCAGGGCTCCGGCTGCGCCATTTCCACGGCGTCCGCTTCCATCCTGACCGAGGCGCTGAAGGGAAAAACGCGCCAGGAGGCCGAGGAGCTTTTTCAGAAGTTCCATGAAGTCGTGACCGGCCGCGCCGAGGGTGACGCCGCGATTCTCGGGAAGCTGGCGGTCTTCGCCGGTGTTTCGGAATTTCCCGTGCGCGTGAAGTGCGCGACGCTCGCCTGGCACACTTTCCGCAGCGCCGTGGAAGGCTCAAAAGAGGTGGTGAGCACGGAATGAGCGAAGAACTGGAAAAAAACCACAAGCCGGGACCGGCGGCTGGAGAAGAAAGCGGCGCCGAAGAGACTCCGCAGCTCAGCGCCGTCGAGGCCATCCAGCTCCAGGACAAGGTCATCGAAGTCCTCAAGACCTGCTACGACCCGGAAATTCCCGTCAACATCTACGAGCTGGGGCTGGTGTACGAAACCAGGACGGACCGGGACGCTTCGGTGTACGTTAAAATGACGCTGACCTCGCCCGGCTGCCCGGCCATCTACAGCCTGCCCGGCGAGGTCGAGGACAAGATCCGCCGCCTGGGCTGCAAGAACGTCAAGGTGGAGGTGGTCTGGGACCCGCCTTGGGACCCGAGCAAGATGAGCGAGGCGGCGCGGCTTCAGCTCGGCATGCTGTGAGGAACTGAGTCATCGGTTACCTGTTCACTGACTGAGTGAACCGAATCTTATGAAGTTGACCTCGCAGGAAGAATACGGCCTTCGGTTGCTGCTCCAGATCGCGCGTCTGGGACCGAAAGGCTCTGCCACGATCCCGGTCCTGAGCGAAATGGAGGGGCTTTCGAAGCCCTATACGGCGAAGCTGCTGCGGGCGCTGCGGCGCGGCGGCTTTCTGAAGAGCGTGCGCGGGCAGGAGGGCGGCTATCAACTGGCGCGCCTGCCGGAGGAGATCGTCCTGGGCGAAGTCCTCGCCACGCTGGGCGGCCGGCTCTTTGACGATGAGTTCTGCAATCATCACTCCGGCCACGAACCCGTCTGCACCAACTCGGTTGATTGCTCGATCCGTTCGCTCTGGCGGGGCGTGCAGTCCGTCGTGGACCATCTCCTGCGCGCCATGACGCTCAAGGACCTCCTGCAAACCGAGCACGACGCGGCGTCGCGCGTCAACCACCTCGTCCGTATCGCCTCCGATTCCATCAAACCCCTGGAAGTGCCCGCCTCGGACCCGGGCCCCTGAGGATGTCTTTCAGCCTCGAACCGCGTCCAGACGCGCCGGGGAGCGTTTGACCGCTCCGTTGCCGGCAACCAGCACGCCCTTGCCGAAGGGAATCAGAAGCGGGTTATAATCCCCGCGACTTGGCAACTCCGGTTCTCACATCCGCCTCGAGCAATTCCTCGCCCCAGACGGCGCGCGCCGCGTCCATTGCCGTCGCCGCGGCGGTGGTAGCGGTCGTTGGCTTTCTCCTGTGGTCGGGCCTGGTCGCCCCCTTCGAGGACCGCCGGCCCGTCCCCTCGCCGGATGGAAATCACTTCGCCTATTTTACGCGGCGGGCGGAACCGCAGAACGGACGGACACACGACCTGGTCATTGCCACGCCCGAAGGGCGCAGCGTGGCTCGAATTGCCTCGACGCCGGGGACGCTCGAATGGTCGAACGCGGGCCATCTGGCCTTGATGGACTTCGGCCGCACTCGGGTGACGCTGATTGCGGCGATACCTCGGGGTTTCCTGGTGGTCACGGACCTCGCTCTGGCTCCGGGCACTGAGCCGCAGTGGTCACGCGACGGAAACAAGTTCGCCTACCGGCGCGAAATGCCGCAAGGGGAGGGATTTGCGGTTTACGACTTGCCCCAGACGCTGGCGCAAGCCGTCCCCGTGGACGGCAACTTCCCGTTTGAGGACCCGCAGCTCCTTTTCTGGTCGCCCGACGGAAACTATCTCTACTTCCTGAACGGCGTCGGCGAACGGACCGTCCTCGCGCGGCTGGAGGTTGCCTCCGGGCAGGCGCAGGTCATCGTGAAGGGGGAGGCCGGCTGGCGCGGCGCGCGGCGCAACGCTCCGGAAATGGCCCCCGATGGAGCGAAGATTCTTCTGAAGGGCGAGACGCGCGCGGTCGTTGACGCCGAAACCGGAGAGAGAATCTGGGAGCTCCCTGAAGACGCGCAATCGCTCTGGTGGCCCTGGTCGGAGGACGGACGTTCGTTCTACTTCTGGCGCCGCGGAGACCCGTCGAGCATCTATGCCCGCAACTTCGAGACGGTGACGGACGAGGCGGTCGTCCGCGGCGTCACGCCCGCCGGCTTTTTCGGTCGGGAAGGCAAGCGGTACTTCTACCAGCGGACCGAAGAGAACTCCGAAGAAGGCTTGGCTGAGGACCGCGCGCGAGTTTTCGGCGCGGGTGGGGAGTGGGCAGTCGTCGAAACGGAAAGCGGTGCGCGGCGCAGCCTGGACGAGTTCGACCTCTGGCCCTGGCAGCAAACCGTCGAAGGGAACATTCTCGCGCGGCGCGCGGGCCGCTGGCGAGCCGAACTCGGGTTCCTGCAACCCGAGCAGATGGAATTCCTTCCCTTCGAGTTTCCCGGCGCCCGCGAGGAGATTCGCCAAAACCTCGACCGTTACGGGACACGACTTTTTCTGGTGGTCTTCTACGTGCTCTTGGCGCTGGCTGCGCTGCTCACGCGGCCGCTCAGCGCCTCGGCCCGCGCCTTCGCCGCTCTCAATTTTCTCGCGGCGATTTGGCTCGCGGCGTGGACCTCCGGGGAGTCGGCGCGCGCGCTGGAGCCGCCGAACCCCTATCGCCTCCTCCCGGGAGAGGAAGGCGCGGCGTTGCGGGCTTCCTTCCCGGGTTTGGGTGCGGCGTGGTTTGAGACGGCGCAGGCGCTGCTGGCGGCCCTGGCGCCTCCGCTCTGGCTGCGGTTTTTTGTGGCATTTCCGGATGGGAATCGGGCCTGGAGCGGGCGCAGGGCAGTGCTTGTCATGCTGGGCGCGGCGACGCTGGTGCCGCTTGGGTGGCTGCTGCTTCCTTCGCTCGCGCCCGGCCTCTGGAGCGACCTTCCCGCCTGGACGATTCTGCTGGCGGCGTTTGCGGCCGTCGGCGGAGGGTTCGTCGCGCTCCTGACGAACTCGCGCCGGCCCGGCGACCGGCGGTCGCGCGAGCAGGTGCGTTGGGTCTCGGCGGTGCTCGTCGTTCTGGCCGTCGGTTGCCCGGTCGGCTGGCTGCTTGGCCGGTCCGGCGCCGGGAATGAGGGTTCGGCGATCGCCTACCTTCTCGGGACATTGGCTTCCGCAACGCTCGGCGTGGTGGCGTTGGGAGCGCCTGCCGCCGTCCTTTACGCGCTGGTGACGGCCCGGCCGCGCGATTTGCGGTCGTTTGCGCGGCGGGGTTTTCGGGGACTCATCGTGATTGGTCCGGCTCTGGTGCTTTTCTTTCTGTCCGTCGTCGTAATCGACGTGCTCTTGCCGGGAGTCAGCCGCAACGCATCCTCCTCGGTCTGGTTCCTCTCCGCGGTCCTGGCGACGGCGCTCTACGTTCCGCTCGTGCGGCGGCTGCGGCGCGCCGCGGACCGCCTGGCGGGGCAGGGGGCGGACGAGTTTCGCGGAGAAATCGAGTCCATCGCCCAGGAGCTGCCCCACCTGCTCGACTACGCGGCGCTTCTCGGCGGAATTCGGCACGCGCTGCGCCGCACGCTGCGCGTTCAGCGATGTTTCCTCTTTGTCCTTGATCGCGAAGCACGCCGCTACCGGCTGAAAGGAGAGGAACGCGAACTCGAACCGGTCCTGGGAAGGATGGAGTTTCATCCCGCCGAGCCGCTATGCCGCTTCCTGGCCCAGGAAGCGAGCTTCCTGGAAGTGGAAATCTCTCCTTACGACCCGCGTCTTATTCCCGTCCTCCAGGGCGCCGCGGACCGTTTCGCCGCGCTCCGGGCCGAAGTCGTCTTTGGTCTTCGGCGGCGGAACGAACTGCTGGGGATGCTGGCCGTCGGCCCCAAGGATTCCGGAGAGTTCTACGAGACTGTGGAATTGGGGCTGCTCGAGCGGGTGGCCTCGCAGGCGGCCGTCGCGCTGGAGAACATTGAGGTCTTCGAAGAACTGGCACGCGACCGCGAACTTCGCCGGGAACTCGAAGACGCTTCCGAGATGCAGGCGCAACTGCTTCCGAGCCTGGTTCCGCGGCTGCGGTCGGCGCAGCTCGCGGGACGATGCGTTCCCGCCCGAATGGTCTCCGGCGACTACTACGATTTTCTGAAGCTTCCCGGAGGGCGAATCGGGCTGGCCCTGGGCGACGTCGCGGGGCGGGGAATGGCGGCGTCGCTGCAAATGGCGACGCTTCAAAGCCTGGTCCGCGCGCAGGCCCCCACGACGGAGGACCTGGGAGAGTATTTCCGGCAGGTCAACACGCAGCTCTTCGCCACGTCGGAAGGCCGCCGGCCCTGCGCGGTCTTCTATGGTGTTTACGACGATTCGAACAGGCGGTTCGAATACGTGAACGCCGGACATCCGCCTCCGCTGCTCGTCCAAGGGTCGGTTGTCCGGACGCTCGAGCCGACTGGACTCGTCCTGGGGCTGTTCAGCGACGTGCGGCATGTTTCGCGCTTCGAGCGGCTGGAGCCCGGAACGCTTCTTGTGCTGTATTCGGACGGCATCCCAAACGCCACGAACGTGAGGGGCGAAACGTTCGGGCTGGTGCGTTTTGTGGAATCGGTTATCCGGGCTCGCGACCAGGAAATCCAACGCATGATTGACCGGGTTTTCGGCGACGTGCGGGAGTTCATGGGAGGCATTCCCACCGAGGACGACCAGACGCTCGTAATTCTCAAATTGCATCCTGCCTGAGCTTTCCGTCCCGAGAATCGAGGACGCATGGTTGAAGCCGCGCGCCTTATCGGACTGGTTGGCGACCTAGTGCGGATCGAGTCCATCAATCCGGCACTCGTCCCCGGCGGAAGCGGTGAAGGGGCCATCGCGCGATTCGTTGCCCGGTTGCTGCGCGACGCCGGGATCGAAGCGCGGCTCGAAGAGCCCAGCCCGGGCCGATTCAACGTCGCAGGAATTCTTCGCGGGCTGGGCGGCGGGCCCGCGTTGATGTTGAACGGTCATCTCGACACGGTGGGCGTGGCGGGCATGACGAATCCCTTTTCGGGCCGCGTCGAGGGGGGTCGGCTCTATGGGCGCGGGGCGCTGGACATGAAGGGGGGTGTCGCGGCCGCGCTGGCGGCCATGGAAGAACTCGCGCGCGGCGAACGACTCAAGGGCGACGTGATCTTCGCCGGGGTCGCCGACGAAGAAGACCGAAGTCTGGGGACGCGGGCTCTGCTCGAAAGCGTGCGCGCCGACGCCGCCATCGTGATGGAGCCGACAAACCTGGAAGTGGCGACAGCGCACAAAGGGTTCGCCTGGGCGGAAATCGAGACGCGCGGCCGCGCCGCGCACGGGAGTCGGCCCGAGGAAGGTCTCGATGCCATCGTCCATATGGGCCACGTCCTCCGCGAGCTGGAGGAACTGGCTCAGCGGCTTCAGACCGGGCCTGCCCATCCGCTGCTTGGGAAAGGCTCGGTCCACGCCTCGTTGATTCAAGGCGGTCAGGAACTTTCCAGTTACCCGGAACTCTGCCGGCTCAGCGTGGAGCGCCGCTTGGTTCCACCCGAAAACGTGACCACCTTTGAAGCCGAGTTGAGGGCTCTAACAGGCCGCGTTGCGGCGCGCGACACGCGGTTCGGGGTTCGTTTCGAGCACGGCTATTGGGCGCGGCCGCTCGAGCTGGCCCGCGAACACCCCTGGCCGCAACTCGTTCTCCGCGCCGCCCGCCGGGTGTTGGGCGCAAGTGTGAAGTTCGGCGCCGCCAGTTTCTGGACGGACGCGGCGCTCCTGGATGAGGCCGGCATCCCGACAGTCCTGTTCGGCCCAGGCGGCGCCGGCCTGCACTCAACGGAGGAGTACGTGGACACCGAAGACGTTCTGAAGTGTTCGGCCGCGCTCGT
>CAZKXX010000070.1:0-21340 GCA_964556705.1 uncultured Acidobacteriota bacterium | reverse complement strand
CAACCCAAGTTCGACACTAACATCGATGAGATTAGTCAGATTCCACTTCCGAAGGGGCCTGACTCCACCCGCTTTATCCTTGTAGGCTCTGGAGGACTTCTGAGCCTCCTCCACTCTTTGCTGCAGCGCCCACGTGAGCATGCCTTCTACAACGGAACCAAATCCCACGATAGCACCCAAATATGCTTTCGCCTCTAATGCCTTGTACGCATGGCTGTTGTACAGCTTCAACAACCGTGCTAGCTGAGAATCATCTACAAATGTGAATTCCAGATTGTGTTCGTCTGTCAAGTTCGTCTCCTCTGTTTGCGGGTGGCGCAAACTCCGCTTTGTGATGTCGGCGAGTTAGGGCGCATCTTCACGCAAATGGATTCGCGCTTCGCGAGCACCAGAGATTGTAAAACAATATTCGCCCGCTTGATACACTACACCTTCGCCGTTTCTTCGCGGGCGAGGCGGGTGGTGCGGGGCGGGGCGGAGGCGGGTTTCGAGCGCGGCTCGACTTTCCAGAAGTGCAGCAGACTCTGGTTCCAGTCGTCGAGGATTTCGCGCGAGCGGTCGCTATCGGTTTTTTCCATGTGCTGGAAGATAAGCTGCCGGAGGAGCTGGGTATCTTCGGGCTCGATGATGCGTTCGATTTTGACGAGCTCGGGGTTCAAGCGCTGCTCGAATTTCCCGGCGGGGTCATAGACGTAGGCGACGCCGTTGGTCATGCCGGCGCCGAAGTTGCGTCCGGTCTCGCCGAGAATCACGGCCACGCCGCCCGTCATGTACTCGCAGGCGTGGTCGCCGGTGCCTTCGACGACGGCCGTGGCGCCGGAATTCCTGACGCAGAAGCGTTCGCCGGCGCGTCCGGCGGCAAACAGCCGCCCCTGCGTCGCGCCGTAGAGCACGGCGTTCCCCATGATGACGTTCTGGTGCGACTCGAAGCGGCTGCCGGCGGGCGGCCGGATGACGATTTCGCCGCCGCCCATGCCCTTGCCGACGTAATCGTTCGCGTCGCCTTCGAGCACGAGCCTCAAGCCGTGCGTCAGGAACGCTCCAAAGCTCTGGCCGGCGCTGCCCTTGAAGCGGAACTCGGCCGTTGCGCCCGCAAGGCCGAGGTTGCCGCGCTCGCGCGCCACTTCGCCCGCGGCGCGCGCGCCGATCGTGCGGTTGATGTTGCGGATGGGATACTCGCGCACGATCGAAGCGCCTTCGTGAAGCGGAACGTGGATGTCCTCGAGCATCTTTTCGGCGAGCGGGTCGGTGTGCCGCGCCGACTTCGGCGCCGCGCCCGATTCGGCCGCCTGGCCGGACTGCGCGCGCCCGCCCGGTTGCGGCCGGTGGAGGATCGGGTGGAGGTCAAGCTGGCCGCGCCGGCCCGGGATGCGGTGCGTGGAGGGAATCAGCAGGTCCGTGCGTCCGACGATTTCGCTTAGCGAACGGAAACCAAGCTGCGCAAGCAGCCGACGGACGTGCTCAGCAACGTGACGGAAATAGTTGACGAGGCGGTCGGGGTCGTTGGGAAACTTTTTGCGCAGGTCTTCGCGCTGCGTGGCCACGCCGACGGGGCAGGTGTTCAGGTGGCACTGTCGCGCCATGACGCAGGCGAGCGCCACGAGCGCCGCCGTGCCGAAACCGAACTCGTCGGCGCCGAGGATGGCGGCGATGACTACGTCGCGGCCCGTCTTCATGCCGCCGTCCGCGCGCAGCGTGACGCGCTGCCGCAGGCCGTTTGCCACGAGCGCCTGCTGCGCTTCCGCGAGGCCCATCTCCCAGGGCGAAGCCGTGTTCTTGATCGAACTGAGCGGCGAAGCGCCCGTGCCGCCGTCGTGCCCGCTGATGAGAACGACGTCGGCGTTCGCCTTGGCGACGCCGCAGGCAACCGTGCCGACGCCCGCCTGCGAGACCAGTTTGACGCCGATGCGCGCCCGCGGGTTGATCTCGCGCAGGTCGTAGATCAATTGCGCGAGGTCTTCGATCGAGTAGATGTCGTGGTGCGGCGGCGGCGAAATGAGCGAAATGCCGACCACAGCGCGGCGCACGCGCGCGATGAGTTCGGTCACCTTGTGCGCGGGAAGCTGGCCGCCCTCGCCGGGTTTCGAGCCCTGGGCCATCTTGATTTCGAGCTCTTCGGCGCGGACCAGATACTCGGGCGTGACCCCGAAGCGCGCCGAAGCCACCTGCTTGATCTTGTTCGCGGCCGAATCGCCCTTCGCGAGCGGCTGGTAAACTTCCGGGTCTTCCCCGCCCTCGCCAGTGTTCGAGCGCGCGCCGATGCGGTTCATGGCGGTGGCGAGCGTGCGCTGCGTTTCCGGGCTCAGCGCGCCGAGCGACATCGCCTGCGTGGTGAAACGCTTCCAGATGGCTTCGACGGGCTCGACTTCTTCGAGCGGCACGGGACGCGTGGGGCGGAAGCGGAGGAGGTCGCGGAGCGTGAGCGGCTCGCGCTGGTCCACTTCGTGCGCAAAAGCCTTGTAAGATTCCGCGTCGTTTTCCTTCGCGGCTTTCTGGAGGTTGCGGATGACGTCGGGCGCGTAGGCGTGGCGCTCGAAGCCGCGCCGGAAACGGTAGAAGCCGGCGAAGTCGAGTTTCTCGGCGGGCGCGCCGAAAGCCGTGCGGTGCCGGTCGAGGACGTCGTTCGCAAGGTCCACCAGCTTGCGCCCGCCGACCTTCGATTTCGTATCCGGGAAGAAGCGCTCGACGACCTCGGAATCGAGTCCGATGATCTCGAAGAACTTGCCGCCCTGGAAGCTGGCGAGCGTCGAGATCCCCATCTTCGACATGATTTTCTTGATGCCCGCTTCGATCGCAGCGCGGAAGTTCTGGAGAGCGCCGGCGACGGAGACTTCTCCGAACTCGCCGCGGCGCGCGAGGTCGGCGACGATTTCGAGCGCCGTGTAGGGATTCACGGCCGCCGCGCCGTACCCGACCAGGCACGCGATGTGGTGCGCTTCCCAGGCTTCGGCGGTCTCGAGCACGAGGTCGGCCTTGTTGCCCACGCCTTCGCGGATCAGCTCTTCGGCGACCGCGCCGACGGCAAGCATCATCGGCACGGCCGCGTGCTCGGCGTCCACACCGCGGTCGCTGAGGATGAGGATCGAGCTGCCTCGGCGCACCGCCTGCACCGATTCGCGCACCAGGCGGCCGAGGGCGCGGTTCATCCCTTCCGGCCCCTGCGCGGCTTCAAACAGCGTCGAGATGGCGGCGGGCTTGAAGGGCGTGCCGAGCCGCTTGAGCTCCGTCAGCTCGTCGTCGAACAGGAAGGGCGATTCCAGACGGACCATGCGCGCGTGCTCGGGCGTTTCCACCAGCACCGAGTGTCGCGGGCCGAGATAGAGGTTGAGCGCCATCACCAGCGATTCGCGCAGCGGGTCGATGGGCGGGTTCGTGACCTGCGCGAACATCTGGCGAAAGTAGTTGTAAAGCGGTCGCGGGCGGTGCGAGAGCGCGGCGAGGGGCGTGTCGTCGCCCATCGAGCCGACAGGCTCCTTCTTTTCTCCCGCCATCGGCTTGAGCAGCAGTTCGACATCTTCTTCCGTGTAACCGGCCGCCCGTTGCACGGCCACCCAGCGCGTGCGGTCGCCGTTGGAAGAAGCCGGAACGGTCTCCGCGGCCGCGGCGAGCGCGGTCTCCGCCGCCTTCAGGCGCGGCAGGAAGATCATGTTCCGCGTGATCCATTTGCGGTACTTGCGGCCGTGCGAGACCTGGCGCTTGACCTGGTCGTTCCTGAAAATCTTTCCGTGCTCGAGGTCCACGAGAAAGATCTGCCCGGGACCGAGCCGGCCCTTTTCCTTCACGCGGGCGGGGTCGAGGTCAAGCAGTCCCACTTCCGAGCCCATCACAACCAGGCCGTCGCGCGTGATGGTGTAGCGCGCCGGGCGCAGGCCGTTGCGGTCGAGAGCCGCGCCCACCAGGTGGCCGTCCATGAAGGCCATCGCCGCCGGACCGTCCCACGGCTCCATGAGGCAGGAATGGTAGTGATAGAACGCCTTGACGTCGGCGGGGATTTCCACCGAACTCTCCCACGCTTCCGGAATCATCATCAGCAGCGCGTGCTGGACGGTGCGGCCGGAACGCGTGAGGAGTTCGAGTGCATTGTCGAAGCTGGCCGAGTCGCTGCCGCCCGGCTGGATGACGGGCTTCAGCCACTCGACGTCCTTGTCCCAGAGCGGATGGGAAAGCACAGCTTCGCGCGCGCGCATCCAGTTGCGGTTGCCGAGCAGCGTGTTGATTTCGCCGTTGTGCGCCACCAGCCGGAACGGCTGGGCGAGCGACCAACTCGGGCTGGTGTTCGTGCTGTACCGCTGATGGAACAGCGCCGCGGAGGTGACGACTTCCGGGTCGCCGAGGTCGCGATAGAAGCGCGCAAGCTGCGCGGGCGCGAGCAGCCCTTTGTAAACGATATTGCGGGAAGAAAAAGAAGGGATGTAGCAGCCGGCGACTTTCGCTTCCGTCAGCCGGCGTTCGATTTCCTTGCGGACGAGATAGAGGAGCTGCTCGAACTCGCGCTTCTGGTCGCGAGGTTGAGCGATGAGCAGGTGCCAGATGGCGGGCTGCGTTTCGCGCGCCTGCGGGCCGAGCGCGGCCTCGTCCACGGGTACCTGGCGCCAGCCCACCACGTAAAGCCCGCGCCCGTGCACAGCCTCTTCGGCGAGGTACATGGCGCGGGCGCGAGCCACCCCATCCTGCGGAAAGAAAAACACGCCGACCGCAATCTGCCATTCGGGATGAAAGCCGGAATTGAGCCGCTTCGCCTCGCGCGCGAAGAATTCGCGCGGGAGCTGAAGCATGATGCCCGCCCCGTCGCCGCTCGCGCCGTCGGCGTCTACACCGCCGCGATGCGTCAGACAGGCCAGACACTCGAGCGCCATCGCCAGCACGCGGTGCGAGGGGGGCGCGTCAAGCTGCGCGACGAAGCCGGTGCCGCAGGCGTCGTGCTCCTCGCGCCGGTAGAGGCCGCGACATGCTCCGTCAGACTCTTTGTCGCCTAAATCTCTGAAATGCAACGGCTTAATCCCCCCAAACGCCCGGGACTGAGATGGGGACACCCAGCCCCGGTGTAACAATCCTGCCTATCTTCCATCCCGCGGCTTGGGATGTGAAATCAAAAGTTTTTATGCCGGTGATAAGCGAGGACCTGGCCGCGCCTCGGCAACCTTGGCGCTACGGCGGTGTTCGGAACGAGTACTAAAAAGTACAGCCGCGCGAGAAAACTTGCTGCAATCGCGGCGGAGGAGAGACTAGAATTCTCGACTTCTGTGGCCGCGAAAAAATCCCAGCTCGTTCTGGGGATCGACCTGGGCGGGACGAAGATCGCCGCGGGTGTGGTGACGCCGGCGGGGAAACTGCTCAGCCGAGTGCGCATTCCAACGCCCGCCGCGGGAGTGCCGCGCGACCTCGCGGCGCTGTTCGACGCGGCGCAATCGGCCGCGGCGACGGCGCGCGTGTCGTGGTCGCAGATTCGCGCTGTAGGCGTCGGCGTGCCCGGCGCCGCCGACCCGGTGACGCAAACCGTTTGGGCGCCGAACCTGCCCGGATGGCACAAGGTGCCGCTCGCCGAAAAGCTCGGCCGCGCGCTCGGGCGGCCGGTGTTCGTGGAAGGCGATCGAAACGTTCAGGCGCTGGCCGAAGCGTGGCTGGTGCATCGCAAAGCGCGCGATCTGATTTTTCTGACCGTGGGCACGGGCATCGGCGCGGGGATCATCGCCGACGGACGATTGATTCCGGGCTCGCGCGGCGTGGCGGGCGCGGTGGGATGGCTCGCGACTGAGCGCGAGTGGCGGCCGGACTACGCGCGCGTGGGTTGCCTGGAACACTGGGCCTCCGGGCGCGCCGTCGCGCGGCGAGCCGAAGAAGTTTTTCCCGCCGCTGCAAGCGGCCCGCTGCGGCGACTCGCGAAAAAGCACGGCGACGGCCTCACGGCCGAAATCGTAACGCGGGCCGCGCGGCAAGGCGACCGCGCGGCGAGGCGCGTGCTCGCGGAAGTGGGCGACGCGCTCGGCCGCGGCGTCGCGAGCCTGATTTGCGTGCTGAATCCGCAAGTCGTGGTGATTGGCGGCGGGCTGGCGGGCGCCGGCAACCTGATTCTCAAACCACTGCGCCGCGCAGTCGCGCGCTGGGGGCAGCCGCTGGCGCGCCGACAGGTGAAGATTGTGCTTTCCAGGATCCATCAGGACGCCGGCATTCTCGGCGCGGCCCGCTACGCGTATCTCAGGACGGAGGATTAGGGGCCATGTCCGCGGGAAAATATCTGGGGCTGGCCGGAGAGATTTACGCCAGGATTCGTTCGACGCAGGTGGAAAACATCCGCAAAGCGGGCGCCTTCGCCGCTGACTCGATCGCGCGCGGCGCGCTCGTTCACCTGTTCGGCAGCGGACATTCGGTGATTCCCGTCCTCGACGTTTTCCCGCGCTACGGCAGCTTCGCCGGGTTCCATCCGCTGATGGACGCGCGCCTGATGTGGACGCAGGTGCTCGGCTCGGGCGGCGTGCGCGAATTGCTGCAACTGGAACGGACGGAAGGTTACGTTGCGACGTTTCTCCAGAACTTCAAGTTCGAGTCCGCCGACACGATGGTGGTCTATTCGCACGGCGGGCTGAACGCGGCGCCCGTCGAGGTGGCGCTCTTCGCGCGCTCGCAAGGGATGAAGGTGGTGGCCGTGACGTCGCTCGCCAACGCGCGCGTCGCGAAGGCGACGCACTCGAGCGGCAGGAAGCTCGCCGACCTCGGCGACGTGGTGGTTGACAACTGCTGTCCGCCCGAGGACGCGCTGGTGGAAGTCGGCGGCTTTCCGGTGGCCGCGAGTTCGACGCTCGCCGCGGTCGCGATTTCGATGGCGCTGGTGGCCGAGACGGCGGCGCAGCTCGCCGCCCGGGGCGTTAAGTTTCGCGCCTTCGTTTCGCCGAACGTCGCGGGCGTCAGCCCGGAGAACAACCGCGCCGTCTTCGACGATTACATTCGCAGCCTCGCGCCGCGCCTGAAATAGAAAAGGCGGCCGGAGATTGCAGCCGCCTTTCGAGTGCCGCCCTGCTCCAAACCTTCAGGAACTCACCAGCCAACCCCCAACTTTGTCATCCTGAGGACCCCGATCGCAAGCATCGGGGGACGAAGGACCTCTGCTTTTTTCACCCGTGAAACCTGAAAGAGATCCTTCGCCCCGATCCCGCGGGGCGGGACCGGGGCTCAGGATGACAACATTCGCCGGGGCTGTGATCGGACCAGAAATCTCCCGGACTACTGGACTGAGAACCTGTAGATCGTCCTCGTCTTGTACTCCTCGCCGGGCTTGAGCACGGTGGAAGGGAATTTGGGTTTGTTCGGCGAATCCGGGAAGTGCTGCGTCTCGAGGCAAAAGCCGTAGCGCTTCTGATAGACCTTCCCGCCCTTGCCCTTGATCGTGCCGTCCAGGAAATTTCCCGAATAGAACTGCACGCCCGGCTCGGTGGTGAGGACTTCCATCACCCGGCCGGTTGTGGGTTCGGTGACGCGGGCGGCGAGCGTCGGCCCGGTGTCCGACTCGGCGCGGTTGAGCACGAAGTTGTGGTCGTAGCCGAGGCCGAATTCGAGTTGCTGGTCTTTCTGCTCGATCCGCGCGCCGATCGCAGTCGGCTTGCGGAAATCGAGCGGCGTTCCTTCCACCGGTTTCAGTTCGCCTGTCGGAATGAGCGTCTTATCCACGGGCGTGAAGCGGTCGGCGTTCAAGTGCAGCACGTGACCGAGGATGTCCCCTTCGCCCGCTCCGGCGAGGTTGAAGTAACTGTGGTTCGTCAGGTTGACGTGCGTGGCTTTATCCGTCGTGGCGTGATAGTCGAAAATGAGTTCGTTCCGTTCGGTCAGCGTGTAAGTAACTTTGACGTTCAGGTTTCCCGGATAGCCCTCTTCGCCGTCGGGACTGGTCCGGGTGAAGACGACGCCGACGCCGTCCGGCCGCTGGAACGACTCGGCCTGCCAGACGTATTTGTCGAAGCCCTTGTCGCCGCCGTGCAGGTGGTTCGGACCGTTGTTCGTGGCCAGTTTGTATTCCTTGCCGTCGAGCGTGAAGCGCCCGCGGGCGATGCGGTTTCCGTAGCGGCCGACGATGCAGCCGAAATAGGGATGTCCGGCGAGGTAGCCGTCGAGGGAATCGAATCCCAGGACGACGTCGCCGAAATTGCCGTTCTTGTCCGGAACGCGCAACGCCGTGATGATGCCGCCGTAAGTGATGGCGCGGACTTCCACGCCGTTCGAGTTCTTCAGCGTGTAGAGGTCCACCGCCTCGCCTTCCTGCGTCTTGCCGAAAGATGCCTTGGTCACCATGTTCGCTCTCCGTTCCTCAGGGGGTGGGGCCGATTCGGTGCACGCGCTGTGCAGGCCCGGGAGCATTGCGAGTAATGCGCAGAGTGCAAGTTTCTTGAGTTGGGGTGTGTCGCGAACACTTTCTGCTTCCGTCATCGAAGACCTCGATTCGTGGCAATCGGACTGGATTCCGGCCCTCGGGCCGGCCCTCCCTTTTCTCAAATCTGCCGCGCGAGGTCAAGCGCTCTTCGGCGGGCGGTTGGATGGTGCCGCGCGGCTGGATGGGGCAACGAAAAACCCTGAAGCCGAGTCAAAGGGAGCGTATAATTCTTTCGTTAAGCTGACGGGTTAGGTCAGAGTCCCATGAGCGGCGGCTTCCAAAACCTCTCGCGGGTCGGCTTTGCCTGCTGTTTCCTTCTCCTCACCCCGGGCGCGCTTCGCACACAGGAGACGACGGAGCCTGAAAGCCCCGAATCCATTCGCGTGGACGTCCGGCAGGTGCTGGTGCCCGTGGTCGTCACGGACCGCCGCGGGCATCACATCACCGGCCTGAAGGCGAATGAGTTCCGTGTGTTTGAAGACGGCGTCGAGCAGAAGGTCGTCTGGTTCGGAACTGAACTGAGGGATGCCGGTCCCCCGCCCCAGGTCGAGCAGCCGGCGGCCGCTGAGCCACGGGCCGGTTTGGAAGAGCCTGCTCAGGAAAGCCCCGCTCCAACTCGCCGGACGTATCTGGTCTGCCTCGACACACTGAACGTCGCCTTCGAAAATTTCAACGGCATCCGCACCGCCCTTCGGAAGGTCTTTCAGGAAGAACGGAGCACCGACTCGCATTACGCGCTGGTTGCGCTGGACCGGAAGCTTTCCATCATTCGCAAGGCGACACGAAACCCCGAGGACATCTTTGCGGCCATCGAAACAGGGGAAGTTGACCGGACGTTGGTGGCGAGCGCCGGCGTCGGCCTGGCCATGCAGGAACGCGAACTTGTTCGAATGCTCGAAGATTACTGCGAGCGTTGTTCCTGCGGGACCGCCGTGCCGGGACAGAGGACCGTGATGAGGGACCTTACATCCTGCGAGAGCCTCCTGAACGGAATCAAGATTTGGGCGGCGAATGCGGCGCTGGAACGGACAGTGCTTGAGCGCAACCTGCTCCGACAGCTCCGCAGCATTGTCGAGGAACTCGGCAAGCAACCGGGCAAGCGCATCCTCGTATTTGTCTCCGACGGCTTTAACATCCGGTCCGGGCGTGAGCTTTTCGCTCTGATTGCCGCTTACCTGGGCGAGCCGTCTATCGTCATGGAAAATCCCGGCGAGAGTCTGGGTCCCGAATTGGAAGAAGTCATCAAGCTCGCCACCGAGCGCGACGTGGTGATTTACGCCCTCGATTCGCGGGGGCTGCCGCCGGCAACCCTCGGCGTTTTCGACGCGGAAAGGCGGAGGAGCTTCGCTCGAAGCCCAAATCCCCACGCACTGAGCGACGTTCTCCTGGCAAGGTCCTCACTGGCTGATGAGAAGAAAGATGCCATGGTCGAGATGGCGGCGGCGACGGGGGGCGTCTTCGTTCACAACACCAATGACCTCGCGCGCGGCCTCCGCCAGGCCTTTGCCGACGGGCGCGAGTATTACGTTCTGGCCTACGTCCCCACGAACCGGGCTGAAGATGGCCGCTTTCGCGAAATCCGCGTCGAAGTGAAGAACAACCGCTGGCGCGTCCGCTCGAAGCGCGGCTACTGGGCGCCCGTCGCAGCCGCCGTCGCCGCCGCGCCCCCTGGTCCCTGACATCCTGCAATCCGCTCGCCGGAAATCCATCTTCCCGAGTCCATTGTCTATCCCTTGGCGCTAAACGCATGCTTTTTGGTGCGCGAAGCGGCGGCGGACGGCGCTGCACACGGCAGTTGCGGCGGAACGAGAAAATCACTAGAGTACGTACTTTTCCGAGCAAAACCGTCGCGGGGGAAGCGTGTCCATCCAACTCCATACGGCCGACTGGGCGGTGATTCTCGGTTATCTGGTCATCGTCATCTTCATCGGCTTTGCCGCCAGCCGGCGCATCAAGGATTCCGGCCACTACTTCCTGGGCGCGCGGAAATTCGGCAAGCTGCTGATGATCGGCCAGAGCTTCGGCATCGGCACGCACGCCGAGATGCCCGTCTCGCTTGCCGGCGCGGTCTATACGACGGGCCTTTCGGGAATCTGGTTTCAGTGGAAGAACCTCTTCGCCACGCCCTTTTACTGGATCATGGCGCCGGTGTTCCGCCGCGCGCGCCGCACCACGATCGCCGAGATTGTCGAAGACCGCTACGGCCCCTGGATGGGCGGCATCTACACGCTCTTTGCCGTGACCTACTTCACCATCAACACCGCCAGCATGCTGAAGGGCGCGGGCAAAGTGATCAGCCAGGCGGCGGGCGGTGAAATCGGAGTGGACGCCATCGTCATCGGCATGACCGTGATCTTTCTCGCTTACAGCTTTGTCGGCGGGCTGGTGGCGACAGCCTGGACCGATTTCTTCCAGGGATTTCTCATCATCACGCTGTCGTTCATGCTGATTCCGCTCGGCTGGAGCGTCGTGGGCGGCCTCGACGGCATGCGCGAAACGCTCGCCGCTCCCATGCTTTCGCTCGCCACGCCCGAGGGGCTCGGCATCTGGTTCATCGTGATGCTGACCGTGAACGGCCTCATCGGCATCATGGCGCAGCCGCACATGCTCGCTGCGGTGGGCACGGGCAAGGACGAGTTCACCTGCCGCGTGGGGTTCTTCTACGGCAACTACGTCAAACGCATCTGCACGGTCGGCTGGGCGATTGTGGGCCTGATGGTGGCCGTGGTCGTCGTGAAGGGGACTTACGGCGTGACGGCGCTCGACGACCCCGAGGACGCTTTCGGGTTCGCCTGCCGGCACCTGCTCTTCCCGGGCGCGCTGGGGCTGCTGATTGCGAGCGTCATGGCGGCGAACATGTCCACCTGCTCGGCTTTCATGGTGGACAGCGGCGCGCTTTTCACGCAGGGATTTTATCGCCGCCACCTGCGGCCGAACCGCTCCGACCGGCATTACCTGTGGGTGGGACGCGTCAGCGGACTGGTCATCACGCTGCTCGGTGTCTTCTACGCGCTGTTCCTGATTGAACGAGTCCTTTACTCGTTTCTGCTCACCGAGACCCTCGCCACCTACATGGGCATCAGCATCATCGGCGGCTTGGTGTGGCCGCGCGCCAACCGCTGGGGCGCACTGGCGAGTCTGGTGGTGGCGCTGGTCACGAACTTCCTGCTCTACTGGTGGGAGGGCGAGCGGCTCGACCACTGGGACCCGAATGTCTTCTGCATCGCGCTCGCCGCGGGGATCGCGAGCCTGGTGGTCGTCAGCCTGCTGACTGCGCCCGAGCCCGATGCGGATGTCACATCGTTCGTCGCGCGGCTCCACACGCCGTCGGACGCGCCGATGACCGCCGCGCCCGGCGGCGCCTCGACGATGGACGACCCGGACGCGCACTCCGGCAGCCGCGAGCCGCAACGCGACGTGGCCGAGCAGGGGAAGCAGTTGCTGCTGACGAACCTGCTCCAACTCCGGCGCGCCACGCGCGGCGTGGGATTCTTCAAAGCCTATCGCACCGACCTCGTGGGTCTCGGCATCGGCTGGGCGCTCGCCGTGGGCATCGTCGTCGCCGTGTGGCTGATGTTCCGGCTGTAGCTGTAGCGGCGGTCTGTGACCGCCGTCTTTTCGTCGCGAAGCGCTTCGAGCGCCGGCAAGGAGCACGCGAGACCCTCAATCTGCCGCTTCTCGGGCGGCGCTGCAGCAAATCTTCCCATGCATGTCCAAGGCAACATGCCCGGCGGCGGACTCGTCGAGGTGGAAATCTCGGGTGAACGCATCGGCGGCGTCCGCGCGCTCGGCCCTTTCGACGCCGGCGAGCCTTTTCTGAGCCCGGGTTTCGTGGATATTCAGATTAACGGCTTTGCGGGCGTGGATTTTTCTGCGCCCGACCTCGAGCCCGAGCAAGCCGTCTCGGTTCTGCCGGCGCTGTGGAAGACGGGCGTCACGACGTTCTTGCCGACGCTCATCACCAACACGCGCGAACGGCTGCTGCGCAATTTCCGCGCGCTCGAGCAGGCGCGTCGGCTCGATGCGCGATTCGCCCGCGCCGCAGCGGGCTATCATCTCGAAGGCCCGTACCTTTCTCCCGGGCCGTCGCACGGGGCGCACGACGCGTCGCTGATGCGCGCGCCGGACTGGCAGGAGTTTTGCGCGTTTCAGGAGGCGGCGGGAAACCGCATCCGCATCGTGACGCTCGCGCCCGAACTGCCCGGCGCTCTGGATTTCATCCGCCGGGCGCGCGGCGCGGGAGTCGTCGTCGCGCTGGGCCACACGGACGGCACGCCGGAAGACATTCACCGCGCCGCTGAGGCCGGCGCCCAACTTAGTGTTCACCTCGGCAACGGCTGTCCGGAATTCATTCACCGTCATCGCGCGCCCTTTTGGGCGCAGCTCGCCGACCACCGCCTGGCCGCCAGCCTCATCTGCGACGGCTTCCACGTGCCGCCCGAACTGGCGCAGGTGATTCTCCGCGTGAAGGGAATCGAGCGAATCATTTTGATTACGGACGCGATTCACGTGGCGGGAATGCCGCCGGGAAAATATTCGCTCGTCGGCGTGCCGGTGGAATTGCTGCCGAGCGGCCAGGTGGTCCGCGAGGATCGGACGGCGATGGCGGGGTCTTCCCTCAGCATGGACCGCGCCGTGGCGGTTTTCATGGAGTATGCGGGCGTTTCGCTGGGAGAAGCCGTGCGCGCGGCGACGCTCAACCCCGCGCGGCTGCTCGGCGGTGAGGGTGCTTGTTCAGAAATTACCGCCGGGCAGCCAGCGAGCCTCGTGATGTTTCACGTGGAACCTTCGGCCCTCCGCGTCGAGAGGGTTGTCGCCGGCGGCACGCAGGTGCACCCTTGACAGGCTTGCCCACCAAAGACTCGATGGCTTCGAATCAGTCGCCCGGCAGCCTGACCCTCGCCTGCTGCTGCCGCTCCGTGGCTTCCGGCACAATCTGCGGAAACACCGTGACGCGCAGATTCGTGCAGCCGTAAGGAATCAGCGTCAGGTCTTCCTCAGGCTCCTTGCTGCGCGCCGGACTCTGCGGCATCGGGCCGGCCGAGCCTGCGACGAGTTTCCATTCCGGAATGCGGCGGCCCTTGGCCGCAATCCGCACCGGCGCGCCTTCCGGCGAAAACGGCATGCTGCCAAGCGGACGTTCTTCCACCCTCAGATATTTGTCGGGCTCGGCGGGGTCAATCACCAGCCCGTAATTCCACGGCGTCGTGGGATGGACTTCCCAGTCGCCGGCGGGCGGCTCGCGATTGATGAGCTTCCACTCCTCGCCCACGGCAAACGAAAACACCAGCGGACCGCGATTGACGACGACGCCGTCGCGGTAGTGGCGTTCGACGCGCAGCTTCTGCGGGAACACTAGTTCGACACTGTCGCCGGACTTCCATTCGCGCTCGATGCTGTGGAACGTCCCGGGTTTGACATTTGCCTGCGCCGCGCCCGCCACGGTAATTTTCGCGCCTTCCGCCCAGGCCGGAACGCGCAGGACGAGCGGGAACGTCACAGACTTTGCCGGATACACCTTCAAGGTCACGCGCCCGCTGAAGGGATACTCCGTATCCGCAACGATGACCGTCTCGACGCCGCCGCGCACTCTGGCATCCACGCGGCTGGGCGCGTAAGCCACCGCGGCGAGTCCGCCTTCCTTCGTCGCCATCCAGAGGTGCGAAGCAAACTTCGGCCAGCCCTGGTGCATGTTGGCCGTGCAGCAACCGAAATTGGGCTCGAGGCCGAAGATGTTCGATTCCGGCCCGTTCGTCGTCCAGTTGCGGTTCGGCAGCACGCTGCACATCACCTGGTTCACCTGCTGGTCGTACTGGTGCGCCCACATGTCTTTCTTGAACGTGGCGGGCAGGGCGTTAAAGGTGATCTTCTCCAGCCGGTCGCCGAATGCCGGGTCGCCGAGAATGGCCATCAACTGCTCGAGCGAGAACATGGCTTCGACGACTGCGCAGAGTTCGGTGCCCTGCGAGGGGTCGAGGCCGGCGTAGTGCTCGTCGCCGCTGTGCACGCCGTTCGGCTGGCCGTGGTGGCGGTCCATCACTTCAAGGAGCTGATAGATCGCCTTGCGGTCCGACTCGTCTTTGGAAATCTGCGACCACACGGCCGAGGTCTTCATCGCCATCGCGTTGTTGACCACATGCGTGTGCAGCTTCGCCTGGTCGCGGCGGACCTTGCCCTTGAACTGGAAGTCCGCAAAGTGGGCCTTCCAGTCGAACGCCTGCTGGTTGAGGAGGCGCGCCAGTTCGAGCAGCTCCGGTTTGCCCGTGCGGTTGTACAGCCACACGAGGCTCAGGACCTGGTCGGCCCAGCGATGCGCCGCCCACTCCCGCAGCGGGTGCTGCGGAGCCTGGCGCAGGTGGTGCGCGAAGTATTTCTCCATCACCGGCATCACGCGCGGGTCGCCGGTGGCTTCCTGCCACTGCGTCAGCACTTTCAGCATGATCATGTTGGGCCACCAGGTGTCGCTTTCCTGGTGCACGGTACGGTACTGGCCGCGGCCGAGGATGGCGCCGATGCGCCCTTCGGGCTGCTGGTTTTCAAGCGTCCAGTCCACCCACTTCTTCGCGCGGGCAATGAGCTTTTCGTCTTCGAGCAGAAAGGCGATGGGAACGAGCCCGTCGAGGTAATAGGGCGCGCGCTCCCAGCTTTCTCCCGTGCCGCCGAGCCAGCCGCTGTTCGGGCCGACGTCGGGCCAGACCTCTTCGAGATTGCCGGTGAGCCCGCTCGCCTGAATTTCCAGTTGGCGGCGCAGCCATCCGAGCGGCTTCACGGAGCCGAGCGGCAGCGGCGCGAAGGCCGTCGGAGCCAGCGGCTCCTTGTTCCAGAAAACTTCGGTGGGCGGAAGTTTGGGGGCAAATTCCGCCTGCTGCGCCTCGCGGCGGCAGGCGGGCGACACGGCGAGCGTCAGGAAAATCGCCGCCAGTACGAAGCCGGTGGTGATGAAATGCCTGGTGGTCCTCATCGGAAAACACCCTCCGATCGAATTGCGCGTGCTTTCGAGGCGATATGATAAACCACGGAAAAGTCGGGCGGGCAAGAAAACGCTTTCAGGCCCGGCCGCGACACGCAGGTATTTATTGTCGCGCTTGGCTGACCCCATGAGAGTCCGCTTGACTTATTACAAGGCTGTTATAGAATGGAGCCGTATGGAGGCACGAGAGCTACAAGCGGCTCGGTTGAAACACGGCTGGGGGCAGGTCGAAGCGGCCCGCCGTCTGGGTATGTCGCAGCCCTACCTCGCCATGCTTGAGAGCGGGAAGCGACGCCTTACACCCAACCTGGTCCGCAAGGCTGCGTTGGTTTATGATCTCCCGCCTACAGAATTGCCCGTGCCGGAGACATTTACGCCTGCCCAAGAAGTCGGGCCACAACGGTTGGTCGAGTATCTGGCGCGACTCAACTATCCGGGTTTTGCATATCTCCGCCCGCGTGTGAGAAAAAAGAACCCTGGAGAAGTCCTCCTCAGTGCACTGGCCCAAGCGCGTCTTGAAGCACGCGTCGGCGAAGCGTTGCCTTGGCTCTTGCTACACTATTGGCAGATGGATTTTCGCTGGGTCGTGGAATTGGCCAAGAAGTTCGATCTGCAAAACCGCTTGGGATTCGTAGTCAGCCTTGCCCGCCGACTCTCAGAGGCCAGCACGGAAACTGAACGGACGAATGCTCTATCGCGTCTGGAAGCCACACTCGATCATAGCCGTTTGGCACGTGAGGATTTCTTTTTCCGTCCCCCGCGAAACCGCGCGGAGCGGCAGTGGTTGATGGAAAATCGGCCCGTGGAAGCAGAGCATTGGAATCTGTTGTCGGACCTGCGTCCTGAACATCTACCTTATGCCCCGCGGTAGCAAGGCAGAGTTGCCGTCACCTTGGCTGGAGTTCCTGCAAGAACTCGACGAGCTGCTTTCTGAGCAAGTTCAGCTTCGTTGTCTCGGCGGCTTTGTCGTCAGCCTCTTCTACGGGCTTCCGAGACCGACTGGTGACATTGACTATTACTCGCTGCTCCCCGTTCACTGCGAGACCCATCTTCAGGCGGCAGCCGGTGAAGGTTCAATACTTCACAGGAAACATAAGCTCTATTTCCAGCATGTGGGCGTGACCTCACTCCCGGAGAATTACGACGCCCGCCTGGAAGAGATGTTTCCTGGCAGATTCAAGAGGCTCCGGCTCTATGCTCTCGACCCCTACGATCTGGTCCTGTCCAAACTGGAGAGAAACATTTCCAGAGACCGCGATGACGTGAAGTATCTGGTCAGGACGCTTCGCCTTGACCCCCATCAGCTGCGCGAACGGTATGAAAAAGAACTTCGCCCCTACCTCGCCAATCAAGCCAGGCACGATCTGACGCTCGACCTTTGGATAGAGACTTGCTTTCCGTCTGACTCAACCTAGGGTTGGGGTCCACCGCTCTTTGCTTGCCGCCAGCAGATACCGCCGCATCTTATGGACATCTGCAATCGGCTTCTCCGGCGCGCAGGCGGCGGAAGCGGCTCGGCGCGGATGGCGCCCTACTGAAGGCCGACCATGGCGACGGTGTGTTCGATGAAGTGTCTGCTGGCCCGAGGATTCACATTATCGTCGGCGTAGTCGCCGTCGTGGTCGCTGTCATCGTCATCCTCTACATCCTCTACGGCTACCTCTACCTGTTCATGTGCTTCGGGGTCATCATGATCATCTCCCTAACCGCACTTTCAAAGAAGGCCGCTGCGAAGCGGACTCTGCGACAGACCACTTCTAGTCCTGCATTCCCGACGCCAGCCATCGCATTAAATCAGCCGTTTACCAGCGCGGTTGTCAGACGCCACCCAGTGCGTAATGTTGCATTCTTGTCCTGCGGAGCGAGTCCGGAGGCGGAGGGTGCCGAGGGTGAAGCGACGCGGGACGCGGAGCGGCGACGGCGCTACTCGAAGACCCGCACGTGGACCGGCTTGCCGCCAACGTAAATGATGGCGCGGCCTTCGGGCAGGCTGTAGCGGCTCTGGTCAGGAACAGTCACGTAAGTATTCGGCCTTCCCATCTCCATCAGCACGGACCGTTGCCGTTTGCTTTTCTGGCCATGCTGGGCCAACGCGGTCAAATCTTGTCCAAGACCTAGAATGAGGGACGTTCCGGCTGACGATCATGCGGAAATGAGAGACTGTGAGTTGAGCGTGAGTGCCGCGTTCCGCCACATTTTGGCCTCTGACTCAGAGGGCGCCTGGCTGTTTCC
The DNA here is from genome assembly GCA_964556705.1 of uncultured Acidobacteriota bacterium. Classification (GTDB taxonomy): domain Bacteria; phylum Acidobacteriota; class Terriglobia; order UBA7540; family UBA7540; genus CAZKXX01. The sequence continues at coordinate 3,779 of CAZKXX010000070.1, read as the reverse complement.
ATTTTGTAGCTAGGTATGACCTGGAAAGCATGCTCGCAGGCGTTCCCCTGGAGCGCCTCAGCCTTCTGTTCGGGCACTCTTCCATCCGGATTACCGAGCGCCCTTACGCGCCTTGGGTCAGCGCCAGACAACAGCAGCTTGAGGACGACGTGCGCCCTACCTGGGAAGCAGACCCAAGAGCTCGAGCCGAGTCGAAGGGGACAATCGGGGTACAACAGAAACCGCATCGCGTCAACTGATACGAGCAACGAGGGTTGGAACTGGTAGCGGGGGTGGGACTCGAACCCACGGCCTAGGGATTATGAGACCCTCGCTCTAACCTCTGAGCTACCCCGCCGCGCGCGTTCGCTCGAGCCGCGGCCTACGGCCGCCGCTCCTGCGAACGGGACAAATACTCATACTAGGCCATCGGAGCGAGCAGGGTCAAGCCGCAGGCATTTCACGGGCGGCCTCGGTGAGGCGATAAAACGAAAGCTGCGCGTCGCCATGGCGGAGCAGGCGCACGCGCCGCAGCGCGCCGTAACTCTCCTCGAGCGCGGTGTGTCGCGAGTGCTCGGCGATAACCAGCGTCCGTGGCGTGACGAGTGGGCTCCGGCCGAGCTGGCGAAGGATGTGATGGTACTCGCGGACCTCTTCGTAGGGAGGATCGAGGAAGACGAAGTCGAACGTCGCGCTTTCCTCGGCGAGGCGTTCGAGCCCTTTGGCGACCGTGCAGGCGAGCAGGTCGAAGCCGAAATGAATGCCCAGTTCCTCCAGGTTCTGGCGGATCAGTTTCACGGCGGGACGGTGGTGCTCGATGAAAACCACGTCCCGCGCGCCGCGGCTGAGCGCCTCGAGTCCCACGGCGCCCGAGCCGGCGTAGGCGTCCAGAAACATTGAACCCTCAACCGCCGGCCCCAGCACGTCGAACAGCGTCTCGCGCAACTGGTCCGAAGTGGGGCGCAACTTTCCGCCCTTGAGCGTCTTCAGCCCCCGCCCGCGAAAGGTTCCCGCAATGATCCGCATCGCCTGGTGCCAGTCCGCGCGCGCACGGACGTCTCCGCCGCTTCGCCGCGAATTCCGACCGAAAGATTCCCGGTCAGGCTCGGAGCCGCTCTGTTCCGAGCTCCCTGATCCCCGCTACGGGAGCGCGCCGACAATCTTCCGGAACTCGTCTTCGGTGAAAGCGCGCAGCGTTTCGGTCCGGACGTTCCCCTGCATGGCCGTCGAGAGCATGGCCTTGGCGGCCGTCTCATCGTCCGGCCCCTCGCTGATGACCACGGCGTCGTACTGGCCCATGGTCAGGTAAAACGCCTTGATCTTCACGCCCAGCGCCTCGAACTGTTTGCGCGCCGCGTCCAGCCGCGCCGGACTGCCTTTGATGTTCTGGACTCCCTGTTGAGTGTACTGGAAAAGCGAAATGTAGGTGGGCATCTCTCATCAACCTCCTTCAACGATGGCCTCGCCAAGCCGGAGCAGGGTTGGCGGTCTCGCGGGGCGACTCACGCCGCGCAAACGGCGGTCGGGCCCGCCAGAAGGTCTTCAGCCTGCGCCGGATGCTTAGCATTGTGTGCAGTGGCTGATAGCGTGTCAACCCGATTTGCGGGTTCGGAGCGGCCTGTGCGCCTTGCGGCCTCGTCCCTTCCGCGGAACCTGTTCGTAATGAGCGCCGTGTTGCGCCATTCGGTTTCGATCATCCCGCCCGGCGGGAAATCGAAGCTTTGCGCTCGGCCCTTGACCGCGGCTTCGGGGGGAGAAACAATCAGCCTCAAATCGGAGAAGAGGAGAGGATATGCCATGAGCTTCACGCGACGAAGCCTTCTGAAACGGGCCGCGGGCGCCGCGGGGATGGCGCTTCTTCCGCATTCGGCCGCGATGGCCGGCCGCCACGCGCGCAAAACGCCCTCCACGCAGCGCATCCGCATCGGCGTGTCCACCTATTCGTACTGGCACTTTCGCACGGAGAAGTATCCCGTCGAACGGGTGATTGAAAACGCCGCGCGGCTGGGGTTTGACGGCGTCGAAATCCTGCACCGCCAGATGGCGGACGAAACTCCCGCGTACATGAACAAGCTGAAGCGCCTGGCGCTCGCGCACGGCCTCGACCTCATCATGCTTTCGATCCATCAGGACTTCGTCTCGCCCGACGCCGCCGAGCGGCAGAAGAATATCGACCACACCAAACACTGCCTTGACCTCGCCTATCACCTGGGGATTCCCTGCATCCGGCTCAATTCCGGGCGCTGGGGCACCGTCAAGTCGTTCGATGAGCTGATGAAATTGAATGGCCAGGAACCACCGCTCGAAGGATATACGGACGACGACGCGTTCAAGTGGTGCATTGATTCGATCGAAAAGTGCGTCCCGCACGCCGAAAAGGCCGGCGTGGTGATGGCGCTCGAAAACCACTGGGGACTGACGACGAGCGTCGAGGGCCTGCTGCGCATCTACAACGCGTTCAACACGCCCTGGCTGGCGATGAACCTCGACACGGGCAACTTTGTCGGAGACCCGTACCCGCAGTTTGAAAAGCTCGCGCCGCACGCCTTCATCGTGCAGGCGAAGACGTACTACGGCGGAGGCGAATGGTACACGCTCGACCTGGATTATCCGCGTATGGCGCGCATCCTGCGCAACGCGGGATTCACCGGCTACGTTTCACTGGAGATGGAAGGCAAGGAAGATCCCGAAACCGCCATGCCCAGGAGCCTGGAAGTCTTGCGGAATGCCTTCGCCGTGTGAGCTCGCCAGCCGAACGACAATCCTGTGTCTGTCACCTCAGGGTCGGATACAATAGGGGAGTGCGGAGGCGAAGATGAGTCAGTTGCCGGTTGACGAGGAGAAGTTGAAGGGCCTCATCAAAACAGCCCTCACCGAAGTGCTGGAAGAACGCAAAGATCTCTTACGCAACCTGATTGAGGAAACTCTGGAGGACGTGGGATTGGTTCGGGCCATTGAGGAGGGTCGGCGATCGGAGGAAGTTGAGCGAGGCGAGGTCCTCTCGCTTCTTGAGGGCGGGGATTGAAAGTCCGCTTCAAAATCCTCTCCTAACTCACCAGAACTTCCCCGCGTGCTGCCGCACGCGCTCGCCGTGCGCAGTCAGGAGCGCCAGTTCCTCAGGCGCGGGCGCGCGCCAGTCGTCGAGCAATTTCAGATCCTCTTCAAGTTCCTGGCGGCCATCGGGCGCCATCAGCACGGCACTGACGGCCGGGTGTGCCAGCGCGAAGCGATACCACTCGCGCGCCGGCGGCGGCGTGAAATCGGGCGGGTCGTGCGGCGTCGGCTCCACGAGCGCGCCCCAGCGCTGCGCCGTGTAGGCGACAACGGGCATCTTCAGCCGCGCCGTCACGGGAAATACGTCCTGTTCGGCGCCGCGGTGCGCGGCGTTGTAGCGGATCATGAGCAGGTCGAGCCGGCCGCTTTCCGCCCAGCGCGCGCCGAGCGGGCGCTGGTGCGTCGTCAGGCCAACGAGTGAAACTTTTCCCTGCACCTGCGCTTCTTCAAGCACCTCGAGCGCGCCGCCCGGCGCCGTAATCTCCTGCCACTCGTCTTCACACTCAACGTAATAGAAAGTGACCACTTCAATCCGGTCCGTTCCGAGCAGCCGCAGCGACTCCTCGAGTTCGCGCCCGGCCCCGCGTCCGTCGCGGCTTTCGAGCTGCGTCGCCAGCACCACGCGGTCGCGCGCAATGAGACGTTCGCGCACCGCCCTCGCCACGCCGTCGTCGTAACCGCACCAGTTGAGAAAATTCACGCCGCGCTCGACGGCGCGCACAACGTCCGCGGCGTCGAGGCTCGTG
>CAZKXX010000069.1:0-21590 GCA_964556705.1 uncultured Acidobacteriota bacterium | reverse complement strand
CCAGGTCGCGCATTTCGCCCACCAGAATGACGTCCGGGTCCTGGCGCAGCGCGGCGCGCAACGCTGAGCCGAAGCTCGGCGTATCCACTTCCACCTCGCGCTGGTTGACGAACCCTTTCTTGTCGCGGTGCAGGAACTCGATGGGGTCTTCGATGGTGATGATGTGGTCCGTGCGCGAGGAGTTGATGCGGTCCACCATCGCCGCGAGCGTTGTGGACTTGCCGCTGCCCGTCGTTCCGGTCACCAGGACAATTCCGCGGCGCTCTTCGCAGACTTTGTCAATCACCTTCGGCAGGTAGAGCTCTTCGAGCGTGCGGATCTTGGTGGGAATGACGCGCAGGACCATGCCGACGTTGCCGCGCTGCTGGAAGACGTTGACGCGGAACCGCCCCAGGCCCGCCACGCCGTACGCCATGTCGAGCTCGGTATTTTCCTTGAACTTCTGCTTCTGGCGATTGGTCATCATGCTGAAGGCCATGTTCAGCATGTCCTCGCCCGAGACGCGCGAGTACTGCGTCAGGGCGCGCAACTCGCCGTCCACCCGAATGTAAGGATAGTTGCCCACTTTGAGGTGAAGGTCCGAGGCCTTCGCTTCGCAGGCCGCCCGAAGCAGTTCGTCAATCGTCATGTTGCCCTCGATTTCGCCCGGCTGGGCGAAAGGATGCCGAAAAATTAGCACAGGGGGAGGGGGGTGTCAAAGGCGAAGGCAGAATTCAGAAGTCAGAAGTCAGAAGCCAGAACTCAGAATGGAGAATTCGGAATGCCAAATGATGAATGGCCAGGTGCCGCACCCGGGCAGCGCGGGCACCAACGCCGTAAATCCTCCCTCGGGGCTGGCGCAGAGCCTGCCTGCCGCAGGCAGGCTCTGCGCCAGCCGCAGTTTCGGTGGCCTTAACGGGGAAGGAAACTGATTCCCGGCCCCGGCGATTGTGATTGTGTCCCCCCCGGCCCGGGAGTAGAGTGGGGCAGGTGCTCAGGGCGCCGAAGGGAGGCTCTCATGAAGGGATTCATCGCCGCCGTCTTCCTGGCCGGTCTGATGTCTTCCAGCGCTGTCGCGCAGGGTCCGGCTCTTGATGGCACCTGGAAGGCGACCTTCGCCGATTCGGTTTCTTCCGGGAGCGCTTTCCTCTACCTCAGCACCGAGAGTGACGGCACGGTCTCCGGCAAGTATCTGACCACGCAGGATACCGAGGGAGCCGTGACCGGCAGGATCGAAGGGCGCGTCTTTCACTTCACGCTGATCCAGATGATGGAGGATTGCCCCGGGTCGCTCTCCGGCACTCTGACGCTTCAGGGGCAGCGCGGAGTCGGGACCTACGCCGGACGGGACTGTCGCGGGGAGCACGAGAACGGCGTCATTTCGATCGAGCGCAGCGCGGAGGAAGGGCCTGCGGCGACCCCGATTTCAAAACTCGCCGAATCTCCCGATGAGCTCCTCCTTCCCAAAGAGGTGGCGGAGGACCGCAAGATGGCCGAAACGAATTGTCCCGGATGCCCGAGGATCTTCATCGCGTATATTGATTCCGATACCGGAGCGGTGGAGGACTGGTGGCTATCCGACAACCAGAGTAAATGGATCAAGGAGTACAAAAAGAAAGGCTGGAAAGGCAAGGGCAAGCCGCGCTTCTGGTTCACCGGCCACAGGGCCAACGCCGAGTACATCTTCATCTGGACGCAGGCGATGGGCTCCCGGCCTTACATCTACTACGTGCCGCGGACCGAAACCGAAACGCAGCGCGTGTCAGGGGTCTATTCGGGGGCGACGGAAAAATCCGATTCGTCCGGTTCCGGCGGAAGACGGAGGGCGAGCCAGAGTTCCGAGCCCGACCGGACGACCGGGAGCTTCCAGGGAACCGTTCAGGTCGAAAAGAAGTCCACGCAGGAAATGCAGGGCTCGGTCAACTTTGTGGACGCCGTGCTCACCATCTGGGATGCGCGCAGCGGCAAGAAGCTTCACGAGACGCGCAAGCGAGGCACCCTGCGGTGGTCGAAACCGGAGAAGGATTGCCTCGAAGACGCTATGGAGTTTCTCTACTCCCTCCGCAACTAGAGTCGCGTCTCTGAGAAAACCGATCAACCCCGTTCGGAGCGAACCAAAGCAACCTCAAGTTTCGTTGGTGGGGGAGGCTTTTTCGGCATTGCGCCGGCTGTTCAAACTACGCCCCCAACACGCAGACCTGAAGAGCGAGGTCTGATGCCATGAAGGGGGCGGCTCGATTCGCGTAGGATTTGGGGGCTGGCGCAGAGCCTGCCTGCCGCAGGCAGGCTCTGCGCCAGCCGTCAATCTTACCGTCCGGCCGCCACCGGCTGGTTGCAGAACGTCAGCCAACCGTATTTGTCTTCGGCGCGGCCTTCGACGATGGAGAGGAACCGTTCCTGAAGCTTTTTCGTGATCGGTCCGGGCTTGCCGGCGCCGACGACGATACGGTCCACGGAACGAATCGGCGTGATTTCCGCCGCGGTGCCGGTGAAGAAGACTTCGTCGGCGATGTAGAGCATCTCGCGGGCGATCACCTGTTCGATGACGACCAGGTTCATTTCGCGCGCCAGGGTAATGACCGAATCGCGCGTAATGCCCGGCAGCACAGACGAGCCGAGGGGCGGCGTGAAGATTTTGCCGTCGCGAATGACGAAGATATTCTCTCCGCTGCCTTCGCTGACGTTGCCTGAAGGGTCGAGCGCGATGCCTTCGACGTAGCCGTTGGTGATGGCTTCCATCTTGATGAGCTGCGCATTCATGTAATTGGCCGCGGCCTTGGCCATGGGCGGCAGGGTGTTCGGCGCCATGCGGTTCCACGAGCTGACGCAGACGTCCACGCCCTGCTGCAACGCCTCCGCGCCCAGATACTTCCCCCACTTCCAGGCGAGCAGATAGACTTCGATGGGGTTCTTGAGCGCGTTCACGCCCACTTCGCCGTAACCGCGGAAGACGACGGGCCGCAGGTAGCAGTGCTGCGCCTTGTTGACGCGCACCAGCTCGACCATCGCCGCGGCCAGCTGCTCGCGCGTGTAGGCGAGCTCCATGCGGTAGATCTTCGCCGAGTTCACCAGCCGGTCGGTGTGCTCCTTCAGGCGGAAGATGGCCGGCCCCTGCGGAGTTTCGTAGCAGCGGATGCCCTCGAACAGGCACGAGGCGTAGCTGACCACGTGCGAGGCCACATGAATCGTCGCGTCTTTCCAGGGAATGAACTTTCCGTTGTGCCAGACGTTTTCGTAGTAATCAATAGACATGACTCCCTCTTCGCTCGCGATTTTCCTTCGCGCCGGCAAGCGAAATTATAACACGTAGCCCCGCGGCGTCCCGCCCGATTCAAGCCCCCGCGCCGGAATGGCCGCCGCAAAACGCGCGGCGATTGGCTGGCGGGCGATTGGCCTGCGGCTGAACGGCCCGCTCCTGCGCTGCGTGCTCCGGTACCTCGGTACCATTGCCGGCGGCATCGCGGAGGTGTAGGGTCGGCATCCAATGGGGTAGAGCCGCGAGCGCACGCGCGTCGACGCTCAGGGCTGGAATCAAGGCCGCCGAGGCTTCGAGCCTCGCCTCAAGGGGGAGCCATGCGGCCCCGGAAATCCTCATCCGCCGCCGGCAACGCCGGTTGCAGACGGCGCTTTTCTCTTCTGGACAGTCCCGCACGGACACGCCGCGGGCCTGCTTCCCGGCAGGGCGGTCGGCTGGCCCGGGTGACCCCCTAAAAAAATTTCTTATCGAGGCAACAAAAACTTTTCTCTTGCGTCTATATCAGTGTGTAGTGGAAAATGCTCCACTACGGGAAGGGCCGTGAGGCTAGGACGATGGCCTTCATTCGCAAACGCGGCAACTCCTACTACCTGGTGCACAACGTGCGCAAGAAGGGACGCGTGCGTCAGTTGCACCTGGCCCGCCTGGGCAGCCGCCCGCGCATCTCCGACGACTTGATCCGTGGCGTCTCCTCGAAGCACCCCTTCGTGGCGGTGGACTGGGACGGGCTGAAAGAAAAGACTTCGCGCTCACTGGTTCAGCCTTTCGAAAACAATTCGCAGTACCTCCAGGAATTGCTCTCGGCCGTTCGCAATCTTCATTTCGACATCGCAGACCTGCACGGGCCTGTACTGGAATTGGCGAAGGATCGCGAGCTTGCGACGCAATTCATCTCGGGGCTGAAGCTGCTCCGAGCCACTCTGGACGTGAAGCTGCATCAGCTTCGAAAGGTGCGTACTCCGTCCTTGCCGAGCTAGGGCGGAGAAAGGAGCCTTATGAGCGGCCGTCAAAACCTTCTCGACCCCACGCTGAACAGCCCCGAGGTGCGCGACTTCGAGGAAGCGCTGCGGAAGCGCGTGGTGGGGCAGGACCGCGCGGTGAGACGCCTGGCGCGCGTCTATCAGGTCTATCAGGCGGGACTGGCGGCGCCGGGCCGGCCGGTGGTGAACCTGCTTTTCCTGGGGCCGACAGGTTCCGGCAAGACTCGGCTGGTCGAAGCCGTGGCCGAAGTGCTTTATGGCGAGCCGCGCGCCGTGGTCAAAGTGGACTGCGGCGAGTTCCAGCACTCACATGAGATTGCCAAGCTCATCGGTTCGCCGCCGGGCTACCTGGGCCATCGCGAGACGCAGCCGCTCATCACGCAGGAAGTTCTGGAAGAATACTGGACGGAGAAGAGCAAGCTCTCGCTGGTGCTTTTTGACGAAATCGAAAAGGCTTCCGACGCTTTGTGGCAGCTCCTGCTCGGCATCCTCGACAAGGCCACGCTGACGCTCGGCGACAACCGGCGCGTGGATTTTTCCCGCGCCATGATTTTCCTCACCTCGAACCTCGGCTCGCACGAGCTGACCTCGCTGATGGAGGGCGGCCTGGGGTTTACGGGCGGCGTGCGCCCCACCGAAGAGGACCTCGACAACCGCATCTACCGCACGGCCATGGAGGCCGCGCGGCGCAAGTTTACGCCGGAATTCATGAACCGCATCGATAAGGTCATCGTCTTCCGGCCGCTGCAGCGCGCTCACCTCGAGGAGATTCTGGAAATCGAACTCGGCCGCGTCCAGCAACGCATCATCGCTTCGAGCGGCGAGCAGTTTGTCTTCAAGTGCACGGGAGCAGCGCGGGATTTCCTGCTCCGCGAGGGGACGGACACCAAATACGGCGCGCGCCACCTGAAACGCGCCATCGAACGTCACCTGGTTTTTCCGCTTTCGAACCTGATCGCCACGCACCAGATCCAGCTCGGCGACCTCGTCACGGTGGATTTCGACGGCGAGATTTCCAAGCTGGCCTTCTACAAGGAGCCTCAGGGCGCGCTGGTGGGCTCGGCCGAGCCGGCCAAAGCCGGGACGACGGCCCTGGTTCCGGCCAGCCAGGGCGCCGGCGCCACGCGGGCGATCGCCAAGCGGGCGCAGCGCAACTAGCCCGGTTTTGCGAGCCGGCATCCTCCCGGCCGAAAACGGTCTTGACGCAGCGGGGCATCGCCTATATTCTTAAAATCGAATATGGGGATGCCGATGACCGCCGAGGCGCGGGTCTTTAAGGCGCTCGCTCACGAAACCCGCCTGAGAATCCTCTCCCTTCTGGCCCTTCGCGATCTCTGCGTCTGCCACTTCCAGGCGGCGCTGGGGATCTCCCAGGTTGCGGCCTCGCGGCATCTCGGCGTCCTGCGCTCGGCGGGTCTGGTGGTGTCCGAGCGGGAAGGGCTCTGGGTCCATTATCGTCTCGCCCCGCCCCGAACCGACCTTGAGGAGACCCTCCTCGCCTGGCTGCGTTCCCGCGCGCGGAGAGACAGGGGGCTGCGTGAGGACGTCGCGCGCATGCGGGAGTGCGTTCAGATGCCGCTCGAAAGGGTCGTGGATCTGGTCCGGCAGTGATAACGAGGGATACTGAATGACGCGAAAACAGAAGATCTACCTGCTCGGCGTGGCCGTGCTCTACGCGAGCGCGCTCGCTTACGCCCTGCGCGAAGGGCTGTCGCTCAAGGCCCTGTTTCTTTACGGCCTGCTTCAGCCACCGGGCGTGACGGGCGAGGAGGCAAGGATGGCCGAGGTCGCCACCCCCCTCTCGTGGGACCTCCTGAGCATAGCCTGGGCGGTGTACATCAAGAGCGCGGCGGTCCTTGTGGAGCTTTTCCAGTACTGGATCATCGGCATGCTCATCGCGGGCGCGCTGGTCGTGTTCGTCTCCTGGGAGAAGGTCAAGCAAAGGATGGGCTACGGAGGACTGAAGGCCAACTTGCTGGCGACCTCCGCCGGAGCGGTCATTCCCATCTGCTCGTGCGGGATTGTGCCGGTTCTCGCGGGGATGGTGCAGGCGGGAATCCCGCTGGCGCCCACGATGGCCTTCCTGATTGCCGCGCCCATGCTGAACGTCCCGACGGTCTTCATGACGGCGGGGGTCCTGGGCTGGCCGATGGCGCTGGGCCGGGTGGTGGCCACGTTCGGGATCGCTCTCGCCGTGGGCGGGGTCCTCGCCGCCTGGCAACGCAAGCACCGCAAATTACGAGACCTGCTGAAGCTGCATGTGCCGCCACGGCTTTCACCGGACCTTCAGCAGTTCGCCTTCAAAGTGACGATGGCCGCGAGCGCCAACCCCGGGACGATTCGCACCGAGGCGCTCGGCGACGGAGCGGTCGAGAAGCTGCGACTGCTCGAAGAAGCGGGCCTCGTCGAGCAGCGCCGCGACGGGAGCTGGAAGCTGCTCGAGGCTGAGGGACCGCAAGCCGACAGCGCCTGCTTCGTCCTCCCCACGGGAGGAGGCGCGCACTCCTTCCGGGAGAAACTCCGCGAATCGGTCCGCACCGGTTACCGGCTCTTCATCCAGCTCAACGGTTACCTGCTGGCGGCGGTGCTGATTGCCGGAGCGATCAAGGTGCTGATCCCGACCTCGGTGATTGTGAACTGGGTGGGGGGCAAGGAACTCGGCTCCGTGTTCGTGGCTTCCGTGGTGGCGCTGCTCGCCTACGTCTGCACTTATGTCGAGGTGCCCACGGCCCTGGCACTGATGTCGAAGGGAATGGGCGGCGGAGCGGCGCTCGCCTACCTGCTGGGCGGGCCGGGGCTTTCACTGCCCTCGATCATGATGCTCTCCGGTGTGTTCCGAAAGAAGGTGCTGGCGCTTTACGTTGCGGTCAGCTTTGTGGGATGCGTGCTCGCGGGCTGGATCTACAACCTGCTGTTTTGAATTCAAGGGGACGAGGAGACGGAATCATGGCGGACAGGAAGATCATCCGGATCTACACGATGCCGCAGGAGATGCCCTGCGGACCAGACTCAAGCTGTTGCGGCCCCATCGGCCAGTCGGAGACGGAGCTGGCGCAGATGCGGAGGGAAATCGAGCTGACGGTCCCCGGCGTTTCGGTGGAAGTGGTTAACATTCGACAGGAAAAGCTCCGTGCGCCGCGGGACGCAGCGGCGCTGAAGGTCATTCAGTTGTTCGGGCCCATGGCCCTGCCCGTCATCGCCGTGGACGGGGAAGTCGTTTCCATCGGTCCCTCCGAGCCGGAACAACTCGGTCCCGCCCTGCGGGCGAAGTTCACTCACGCCGGCTGAGCGCGCCGTCCACGAGAAAACCCGGGGTGGAAAGTCATGCCGATTTACGAGTACTACTGCCCGCGCTGCGAAGAGAAATTCGAAACGCTCCAATCCCTGCGCGCGGCCGAAAAGGGGGAACGACCTGCCTGCCCGAAGTGCGGCGAAGCCGAAGTGGCGCGCGTCTTCAGCCGGTTTGCGGCCGGGACGTCCGGCACGCCGGGGTCGGGATCCTTCTGCCCGCCTTCGGCCGGTCCGGGCTGCTGCGGCTGACGTCCTCGCTCGAGGCGGTCAGTTAACGCCGGAGGAGTTTTCAACGCCCCAAGTGCTCACGTGCCAGGGAATCGGCGCCGAAGAGCATAGCCCGCCAAGGTTCGCCGCCCGGCTTGCGAACCAGGTCCTCGACCTTTTCGTAGCGCGTGGTATTGCACGCAGGAGGGCCGGTGCAGCCTGCCTGCCGCTTTTGCCTTTCACTCCCGCACGCTTGCTGGTAGCATGGCACGAAAGCCATGCACCCCTCAACGGCCACGCGACTCGCGCTTCAGTTCCTCGGGCTGCTGGTGGTGAACGCCTTCCTGGCCGCTGCGGTGTGGCGGATGGTCGCACCGAAGCGCCCGAAGTCCGTCCGAAGCCTGGCCCACTCTCTGGCGCTTCTGATGACGCTGGCCAATGCGGCGCTTTCGGGCTACGCGCTCTACCGCATGTGGCCCGAGCGGTGGGATGTGTATCACGTCTCGCTACTTCTGCTCGGGATGGTTTTCGCTTTCCGCTTCGGCGGGGCGATCCGCGGAAGCAGTCCTTGAGGGGTAAATCATGCCTTCCGCGAAAGTCGCAAGGAAGAAGAAGAGGAAGTCAACCAACACGCCCGGACGGGGGCGGCGGCCGGAACCGTCGTCCTCGGACCGCGCCTTGCGCGAGCATCTGGTCATGTTGCTGCGCGGCAAGGGTGCGCACGTGGCCTTCGACGACGCGGTCAACGGCTGTCAGGCCGAGGTGCGCGGCGTCAAACCGCCGGGGGCGGGGCACTCCGCCTGGGAGATCGTCGAGCACATGCGAATCGCCCAGTGGGACATCCTGGGGTTCAGCCGCAAGCCCGGCCACGTTTCGCCCGATTGGCCGAACGGTTATTGGCCGGAAGCCGCGGCGCCGCCCGACGATGAGGCTTGGGAGAACAGCCTGCGCGCGTTCCGTGCTGACCTGAAGGCAATGGAACAACTGGTCACCGATCCCAGGCGCGACCTCTTCGCGCCTTTTCCGTGGGGGCAGGGCCAGACGCTTCTCCGGGAAGCGTTACTCGTCGCCGACCACAACGCCTACCATTTGGGCGAGTTGGTTCTGCTCAGACGGTTGTTGGGAGACTGGACGGGCTAGCGGCTTGCTTCTTTGAGAATTCAGCGACGCTTACGGCTCGGGGGAGTTCCAGAAGGCCCGGCGGCTTTCCTCCGCGCGACCGACGTCCCGGCTGGATGAGAAGAGCAGCAGCCAGACTGCGGCGACAATCCCCACGAGGCCGAGCCATGCGTAGTTCGCTATCCTGGCCAGGACTACGAGGCTTTCTTCCAGAAGTCCTCCCCGTGGATCTGCACCTTTATATCCCGTCAGCGGTGTTCTGGCAATGGCACAGAAGTGGTGTGCCTCTGATCGGGCCGTCTTCGCTCCAAAATCGCCGCTTCCTGCTTTCTTACAAGGTCAGAGACTCTTGAGTTTCAGATCGTCCGCTGGGTTGCCGGTCGGGTCAGGATGGGTCGGCCGTATTCCTTGATGAGGACGGAGGTGCAATCATGGATTTGGTGGACCTGGAGGGGTTCGAACCCTCGACCTCATGACTGCCAGTCATGCGCGCTCCCAACTGCGCCACAGGCCCGAAGGACAGCAAGTTCCATTCTGCTAGAAACGGCCCGGTTGCGCAAGGGGGAGTCGTGAGCGCCAGCCACCGCGAGCTGGCGAGCGGGAGTCTGCGAACTGCCAAGACCAGCTATGACGACGTCACCCCACGAAAATGCGGGCAGCATAGGCGAGGACGGCGCGTCGAATTTGCCCCATGTCAAGCAAGGAGTCCCTAACCCTTAAACCCTGCTCACCATTCCGGGCTCCGGGGCCAAAATTTTTGGGAACAAACCTTTCGGACGCGGTGTCCATCGTAGAGAAGGGACAAGCGCGGTCTTGCGGAGCGTTCCGGAAGCTGTTATTTTGGGGGCAAGATGAGCACCGCGCCGGCAGTCGGAGTTGCGATTGATCGGGCCCTGGTCGAGGCCTCGAGCGAGGCTGCTCTGGTGGCCGAGCTGCGAGCCGGGTCCGAAGAGGCATTCGCGTACGTCCTGGCCGTTTACCAGAATCCCGTCTACAACCTGATCGCGCACATTGTCGAGGACGGCACAGACGCTGCAGACGTGCTTCAGGACGTGTTCCTGAAGGTGTTCCGGGGGATTCGGGGATTCCATGGCGAAAGCAGCCTGAAGACGTGGATCTATCGGATTGCGGTCCACGAGGCCTCGAACCATCGCCGAAGCTGGCTGCGGCGTCGCCTGCGAGAGGTTTTCTCGCTGGATGGCGACCCTGCGCCGTTGGCCCGGCACCTGGCGGCGCCGCGCGAAGAAGCTCCGGACCGGGCGCTCGAGCAGGCCGAGCGGCAGGAACTGGTCCGGCGCGCGCTGGCGAGTCTGGCGCAGCCGTATCGCACGGTCGTGGTGCTTCGCGAGATGGAAGGCCTGACGTATGACGAGATCGCTCGGATGCTGGGGATCGCGGAAGGGACGGTCAAATCGCGGCTGATGCGCGGCCGGGAACTTCTGAAGCAGAAACTCGAATCCACGATGGGGCGTCAGGATGTTTGAACAGTGCATGGAAATTCGGGCGCGTTTTTCGGAGTACCTCGACGGCGCCTGCGACCACGAGGGAATCCGCTCGATCCGCTATCACCTGCGGTTCTGCGAGGCGTGCCGGCGCGAGCTGGAATCCTACCAGAACGCGCAGGCGGCGTTGCGCTCGCTTGCGCCGCGGCGCGTTCCCGCCGAACTGGCCCTGCGCCTGCGCGTTCGTCTGTCGCAGGAGTTGCATCGCAACTTCTTCTCGCGCCTCCTGGTTCACATGGAAAACGCCCTGCGCCCGCTGCTGCTGCCGGCTTCCGGCGGCGTGCTGACCGCCATCGTCTGCTTCGGCCTCATCCTGGGGGTCAACGTCTCGCGTGTGGACGCGGTGAATGACGTTCCCCTCGATCTGACGAAGCCGGCGCGGGTTCGCGAACTGGTGCGCGTGGGACTGCCGTCGGACGACCAGATCGTGGTTGTCACGCAGATCGATTCCGACGGCCGCGCAGTGGGTTACGAAATCCTTTCGGGCAACCAGACCCCTGAACTTCTGGACCGTCTCGATCACATGGTTTATTTCAGCCTCTTCGATCCCGCCACGACGTTCGGCCGGCCCACAGGGGGCCAGGTGATCCTGACGCTCAGGCGGATCACCATCCGGGGCTAATCCGGCCCGGCCGCCGGGCCCACCTTCCGAGGAACGGAAACAGGGAATGCACACTCGCAACTGGAAGCCTGCTCCGCCCGCGCGCCGGAGGGAGTTGAAGATTGGGGCGGGGCTTTTGGCGTTTGTTCTCTTCTCGCCCGCGGCCCATGCGCAACAGGGCAAAGTGGTGCTCGAGGCGAATGAACCGTTGTTCGCGATCCTGGCGGCGCGTCTGGCGGCGGGGTTCGATCAGGCCGGCGCGGACCCGGGCGGCAGAGTGCGCGAGGAGTTGCGCGCTGCGCTCGCTCAGAAGAACCCTGAAATCCTTCCCGAGCTTCGCAAATTCTTCGAAGCTCGTCGCATCGCCGACGACCCCGGCGCCGATCTCGGCCAGTACGTCTCGCTCGCCCTGCTGCTCGAAGCACCGCCGGACTTCCGCCCGCGTGTTGCGGAGAAGAATCTGCCGCCGGACGCGCGCCGGCTCGCCGGACTGGTCCCGCTGCTTCAGAAGTTCTACCGCCAGGCGGACCTGCTCGAACTCTGGGCGCGATTCCAGCCGCACCATCAGCAGGAGATCGCGCGCTACAGCGACCCCGTGCGGAAGCTCGTCGAGCGCTCGGACGCCTACCTCGGATTTCCCGGCGGCGCTTATCTCGGCCGCACGTACACGATCTGGCTGAGCCTGCTCGGCGTGCCCGAGCAGGTGCACGCGCGCATCTACGGCACGGACTACTCGCTGGTTATCACCCCCTCGCGCGAGCTGCGCTTGAACGAGATTCGCCACCAGTACCTTCACTTTCTGCTCGACCCGCTCGCCGTGCGCTACGGCGGGGAGATGAACCGCAAGTCGGACCTGCGAGCGGTAATCCGCACCGCGCCGCAACTCAGCTCGGACTTCAAAGAAGACTTCCCGCTGTTCGTCACTGAGTGCCTGATTCGCGCCGCGGAGCTGCGCATGGACAAGCTTCCGAAAGAGGAAGCCGATAAGGCCGTGGACGAGTTGAACGCCGCGGGCTTCGTGCTCGTCCCCTATTTCTTCTCCGCGCTCGCGGGTTACGAGAAGCAGGAAGCGACGTTGAGCGTGGTGTTCGGAGAAATGATCGAGAAGATCGATCCGTCGGCGGAAATGGATCGGCTGAAGGGATTCCAGTTCGCGCCGAAACCCGGGACCGCCGCGAGCCCCGCGCCGCCCGCGCTCTCGGAAGAAGAGCGCCGGCTGATTGAGGCGGAGAACTTCATCGCCGAGGGAAAGTACGCCGAAGCGCGCGCCGCGTTTCAAGCGGTCCTCGAAGCGCTGAACCCGCAGAGCGAACGCGCGCTCTTCGGATTGGCGATCGTGGCCAGCAACACGCGCAAGCCCGACACCGCCGAGCGATACTTCCGCCGCACGCTGGAAGTCGCGCGTGACCTGCGCATCGTGAGCTGGGCGCACATTTATCTCGGACGCCTCTACGACCTGAAGGGAAGACGCGAGCAGGCGCTCGACGAGTACCGCACCGCGTCACTCACCGCGGGCAGCTTTCCGGATGCGCTGCGGGCCGCGCAGGCGGGACTTCAGAGGCCCTTCGGCATGCCGGAGTAGCCTCGCCCCAACATTCTCAGCAGTCTCAGTGGTCGCCAACGTCTCACCGCGGGCGGGACGAGGGGCGCTGAAGGCGAAGAAAAAGCGAAAGGCCGGGCACCGGCCACTCCGCAACCTGCCGGCGCCTGCTTGCCCTGCCTCCGGCAGGCAGGCGCAGGCAGGGGAGGCCGGCCGGGGACTCAGCATGACGGCCTGGGGACGGGTGGGAAGATGGTAGATTCACAATCAAAGCTGCCCCATTTCAGATCGCAGAAAAGTCGGGGCGGGCGGCTGGGAATTGACTCGCTGGGGGGAATGGGGGAGAATTCTGTAGGACTGCGACGACGGATAGGTGACGAGTGACGGGAGAAGGGAACCGGGAACTGGTAGAGAGAAGAAGGGCGGGGAAGTGGAGTGCGATTTTGATGGAAAGCGAGGGTTGGGGGCGATGAAAGAAGCCATCATGAAAAGATATCTGGCAATTTTTCTGGTTACGGGGATGGCCGCGGGCGGCTGGGTGTTCGCCGCAGGCGAACTGAAGGCGCAGGCGCCGGGGCAGCAGGTGGAAGTCCTGCCGTTGAGCGAGAAGGAGATCATCGACCTGCTGAAGAAGAAGACGCCGGCAGACCGCCTGACGAATTCGGTGCTGAAGCGGGGGGTGGATTTCGAGCTCGGGCCGGAATCCGAGAAGCGCCTTCGCAAGGCCAAGGCGACGCCGGAACTGCTGGAGGCCATCAAGAACCAGGGGCCGGCGGCGCGCGCGGCGCGCGCGGAAGCGGGCGTGCCCGCGATGATCCCCCAGGAATCGGAAGATTTCCGCGCCATTCAGAACGAACTCGACCCGAACCGTGCCGTCGAAATGGCGAACGATTTTCTGACGAAATATCCGCAGAGCGAACTGCTGACCTGGGTGCACACGTTTGCGGCCAACGCTTACCAGCAGCGCGGCGAAATCGACAAGGTCGTCGAGCACGGCAACAAGGCGATCGAGCTGAAGTCGGACAACCTGCTGGCGCTGCTCATCATGTCCTCGCTGCTCCCGCAGCCGCAGCTCATGAAGGGCAGCGACCACGAGAAGGAAGCAAACCTGATGCGCGCGGAAGAGTACGCGAACAAGGCGCTGGAACTGATCGAGCAGCTCGACCCGCAGCCCAACGAAAGTCTGGACGACTTCGCGAAACGCAAGGCGACGCTTTCCGCCGAGCCGTATTCGGCGCTGGGACTGATCCATCTGGAGCGCTCGCTGTTCGGGCTGGCGGGGCCGGATGCCGACGAGCTGGCGAAAGCCGAGGCCGCCTATCGCCGCGCCATCACGCTGGTGGACCGTCCGAACCCGCAGGACTATTACCGGCTGGGCGAAACGCTCGCGCTCTCCAACAAAATTCCTGAAGCGATTGAGGCGTTTCAGAAAGCCGGCGAGCTGGGTTCGGGGACGATTCTGAAATCGTACGCGGATAATAAGATTGAGGAATTGAAGAAACGGCAGGGCGCGAACCCGTGACGTCGTCGCTCGCCGGCGGAAAGGCGCAGACCCTTCGGCCCGATCCAAAGCGTCGGGCCTCGGGATGACAGGAAGCGCCACGGCAGGGCGCGAACCCGTCGTTGGGACGCCCCTTGTCCCTCGACTCCGCTCGGGACGCTGAGCCTTTCGAAGCGCGGGTGCGGGCGGGCACAAGCCCCGCCCCTGCGAATAGAGCGCGAAGGAAGACGCAGACGCCGGCTCCCGGCGGGGTCAGATAAAACGCCGACCGGCGGCCGAAGACGCCGGTCATGGACCGGCGCGACCGAATTGATGCCAGTCGCCTCCCTGGACAAGCTTCAGGAAAGCATCGGATACCGCTTCCGCAACGCCGACCTGCTGGTCGAAGCGCTGACGCATTCCTCGTACCGCCAGGAGGTTTCCGCCGCACCTCGCGACAACGAGCAGATGGAATTTCTGGGCGACGCGGTGCTCAACTTTCTGGTGAGCGTGCGCCTGGCGGAGGTTTTCCCGGACTACGAAGAAGGTCAGCTTTCGCGGGCGCGGGCGCGGCTGGTGGCCGCCGAGCACCTGGCGAAGGCCGCGGCGCGGCTGGAGCTGGGCGATTATCTGCTTCTGGGGCGCGGCGAGGAGAAGTCGGGCGGGCGCTCGAAGGCGGCGCTGCTTGTCAACGCGCTCGAAGCGCTGATTGCCGCGCTGTTCCGCGACGGCGGGCTGGAGGCGGCGCGGCGCTTTGTGGAAGAATTCGTTCTGCCGGCGGACCTCGCGGCCAGCGCCGACGAACTGGTGACGGTGGATTACAAATCGGCGTTGCAGGAATTTCTCCAGGCGAAAGGTTTCGGTCCGGCCGGGTATCGCGTGGTGGAGGAGCAGGGGCCCGAGCACCGCAAGACGTTCGTGGTGGAAGCGGCCGCGGAAGCCGACGGGCGCAGCGGCGCGGCGCGCGGGCGCGGCTCGAGCAAGAAGAGCGCCGAGCAGGAAGCCGCGCGCGGGCTGCTGGAACAACTGACGGGAGAATCGCAGGTCGATGGCTGAACCTTACAAGAAATCGGCGGGACGCGACACGCTCGAATCGCTGGTGGTGACGGTGATTTTGGCCGTCTTCGGCACCACCTTTGTCGTGCAGGCGTTCAAAATTCCCACCGGCTCGATGGAGAACACGCTGCTGATCGGCGACCACCTGCTGGTGAACAAATTCGTCTTCGCGGTCCCGAAAAGCGTCGCGGCGCCGGCGCTGCCGTATCGCGAGGTCCGGCGGGGAGACATCGTGGTGTTCAAATTTCCGCCCAGCGACGACCCCGAGCAGCGCGGCGAGCATTTCGTCAAGCGCGTGATCGGCCTGCCGGGCGACCGCGTCCGCATCTTCCATCGCGAGGTCTTCATCAACGGCGTCAAACTCGACGAACCTTACGTGCGGCACATCGAGCCGGAAATCCGCACGCTGGGTGACGATTTCCCGCCGCCGCCGGAAAATTCCATGCGCGGCTACCCGCTGCGCTGGCGCGAAGAACTCGCTCAGCTTGTTGAAAACGGCGAACTCGTCGTGCCGCCGGGCCGCTACTTCGTGATGGGCGATAACCGCGAGGCGAGCTGGGACAGCCGCTTCTGGGGATTCGTGCCGCGCGAACTCATCACCGGACGGCCGCTCGTCATCTACTGGTCGTTGGAGGCCAACCGCGAAGATTATTTTCCCACTTCCTTCCTCGGCCGCTTGAAACGCACGGCGATGCTCGTGGTGCAGTTTCCCGTCAAAACGCGCTGGAGCCGGACGTTTTCCGTGGTGCGCTGAGCGCGGCACAGGATGGCGCGCGCGTGCGGCCCCGCCGCCAGAATTTGCATCGAACCCCTCAGGAGCGGCGATGTCCCCATCGCCAGCCGGCGATCATAGATCGCCGCTACAGCCGGGTTTGCTTTTCGACAGTTCGAGCCTTGCGGCGGTGGTGGAAGCGGGGCGGTAAGTTGAAAGAGTGGCGACATTGACGATGAAGAGATTGTCACAAGACCGAACCGGGGGTCGCGCGCGCGGTTCAGCGCGCGGGAGACGCGCGGCGCGGGTACTCGTCGCGACGCTCGTGCTGGTCGTCGCCGTGGGAATGGCGGCCGGCTCGGCGCGACTTTCGGAAGCCGCGGCCGAATCGCTGGCGATGAAGCTGAACGAGCTGACCACGCCGGCGAATCCGCGCACCTCGCCCATCGTCATCACCGAGAACGAGGCGAACTCCTACCTGAAATTCCGCGGCGGAGAATTTCTGCCGGCGGGCGTCCACGATCCGACGCTGCACATCGCGCCCGACATCGTCTCCGCGGTGGCCACGGTGGATTTCGACCGGCTGGGCGCCGAGGACTCCGCCGACCCGAGCCTCGGCGCGCGCGCCTTTTCGTTGGTGTTTCGCGGGCGCCAGCCGGTGATCGCCGCGGGGCGGCTGGAAACTTCCGGCGGCCGCGGCACGCTGCGCGTCGAAAGTCTGACCGTCGGCGCGACGCGCATTCCGCCGGCGTTCGTGCAGTTTCTGCTCGAGTCCTACGTCGAGCGGCGTTACGGCGTGGACCTCAGCCAGCCCTTTCCGCTGCCCGAAGGCGTCACGCACATCGAACTCGGCCGCGGCCAGGCCACCTTCCACCGCGCGCCGTTGGCCGCCGCGCGCTGAGCCGTCTCGCGGCGGGAACCCCTTCCCCTGAAAGGACACGCGCGAGAGGCGCCGGGTCCGCGCCGCGCCCGCCCGGCGATTCCAGATTCAAAATTCAAGATTCAAGAAGATCCCCGGTTCGCAACTCGGATATCGAACCGGAGGGCGGATGCCTTGAGACTTCCCAGGAAAGCCGCCAGGAAACCGCCTGCGTGAAAGCACTTGAACAAACGTTCCCTCAAGTCCAGAATCCCGATTCACAGCGATTTCCGTCTGGACTGGAGGTTGCGTGATCTACAAGCGTTTCGAGGAACTCCCCGTCTGGAACGCGGCCATCGAACTTGCTTTGGGCGCTTACCGGCTGACCAGCCATGTGGCGCTCGGCCGACGTCGAAGTTTGCGAGACCAGATCGAACGCGCCGCGCTCTCCGTTTCGAACAACATCGCAGAAGGCTTCGAACGAGGGACGAACGAAGAATTGCTGACGTTTCTCTTTATCACGCGGGGATCGGCAGGCGAAGTCCGGTCGATTCTCTGTCTGATGGAAAGGTTGGAGGAGCTCGACGCGCAGAAGGCTTCTGTGCGCGCTCTGAAGGCGCGGGCGGAAGGCGTTTCGAAACAACTGGGGGCGTGGATTCGCTCCATTCAGAATCCGGAAAAGAAGGGCGAGCGGTTCGTGACGGATAAAGTCCGCCGAACGGACGAGAGAAAGAAAGAGCGGGACGAGTTTCTGGCCAGACTGCGGGAGATGAGCGGCAGGGGCGGCGGCCCTCAGTCTTGAATCTTCAATCCCGAATTTCACATCAACGCCGGTTGGGCCTTCGTCTTGAATCTTGAATTTTTCCGGAGATCAGGGGCTTGAGTTTTGGAACCTGAGGGCTGGAATCTTGAATCTTGAATTTTGAATTTCTCGAACGTGCGGAGCCGGCGTCGCAGACACCGGCACGCTTCCGCGAAAGGTCATCCCCGACCGCTCCAACTGCCACGGACGGCGGAGCGCGGACAGCGGACCACAGACCGCCAACAGCCTTCCACGGACCACAGACCGCCGACGGCTGTCCCCCGACCCCCTGACCACGAACGCCCCGGCTCGGCTAGAATGAGGGCAGCGCGGCGAGCGCGCAGCGAGACGCGGCCATGGCGAAGACCGGACGACGCTACAAAATCTACCAGGCCGAGACGGGCGTCACCTACCAGTATTCGTTCGAAGGCCGCCGCGGCGTGGTGCGGCCCGAAGGGCAGGGGGCGGGAAGCGACTTTGCGTTTCTGGTGACCGCGGACCAGCAGCCGCCGTTCGAGCTGCGCGTCTTCGTCGCCGAGCGCGCGATCGAAGCCTGGCGCAGCGCGCACGGCCGCGGGCTCGACGCGAACGAGCAGTACGCCGCGGCCAAGATGCGCCTCTATCGCGCCTTCGACGAAATCGAACGCGTCGTGGAAGAGCGGCTGAGCCTGGTCGTGGACGAAACCAACATCGAAGACTTGCTGGGCCCGCTGGAACTCGCCTAGCACGGTCATCCTGACCGTGCGCGCGGGCAGGCTTGCCCTCAGCCTGCCGAAGGAATGCTCGTGCTCCGGGCCGCTTCGGACCGGGGTTTTCAGTTCTGCTGGAGCGAGCCGATCATGCCGTTGAAATCGGCTTCGGCGGCGGCGAGGGTTTTGGCCGGGCCGGTGAATTTGAAAAACACCGCTCCTGCGGGCGCTTCCACGATGGCGCCGAGCAGGCGGTAGCCGGGCTTCTTTTCCTGCGCAGGCGCCATGGGCCCGGCGGACGCGAGATAGGTTCCGTCGAGCTTGAGGGTGGTAACCTTGAGGCCGGCAATGGTTTTCTCGCCGCGCTCCGCGGCTTCCTCAGAAGGCTTGCCGTCCGGCTGCTGGAACTGACCGATCCATCGACGGATATTCGATTCCACATCGCCGCCCTGGCCCGCGCCGAAAAAGAAGACGGCGCATTCGCCGTCCTCCGCGTCGCCCTCGGCGGCGGGAACCGAATAGGTGGCCACGCGCATGGCTCGCGCCGGCTGGATTTTCCAGTTCGCGGGCGCGGTCCAGCGAACGCCGGCGGCTTCGTGGCTCGCCGCGGCGGCGGGCCGCGCCGCGGCCGACGCCTCCGTCGCGGGCGGCGATTCTCCGGTCGCGGGCGTCTCTTCGACGTTTTGCGAGCAGGCGATGAAACCCACCCCAAACAGCGCCAGCACAGTCAGCGTGGCCAGTGCGCGATACTCTCTCATCCCGAAGACTCCCTTTCTGCTGAAAAGATGCCTTCGAGCCGGTCCTGCGGCTCGGATGTTTGAGAATATCAAGCCTTGCGGGTTGGCGACAACAGAAAGTCGCGGGGCGGGGAAGTGCCGCGGGTTCGCGGGAGTGCGCCGTCAGCGAATCTCGGGAAGCGCGTCCACCCAGGGATCGTTTTCGGAAATGTTCAACTCGCAGCTCTCCTCGGGTTTCAGGCGCGGCGTGACGCCCACCATCAGCACCGGCTCGCCCGCTTCGTACTTCAATCCCACCACCTGATAGCGCTGGCCGGGAGAAATCCGGCTGAAGCGATAGACGCCGCGGCGGTCGGTGCGGGTGAAGCCGACGCGCGGCAGCTTGGGGACGAGGTCCGCGGCGGCCTCCTGGCTCTGGCGACAGACCTCGTAAACGGCCGTGGGATCGATGCCGGAGCGGCGCATCGCCTGCTTGCAGCGCCGCTGGAGTTCCTGAAGGGGTTTGCTCTGCTCGAGCGTGAACAGATAGACCTCGACGTCGTCGAGCGGAAAGTCGTCCAGTTCGCTGCCGGCGAGCATGTAAACGGTCAGCTTGCCTTCGAGATTGGCCGGCGCGGCGGGCTTCGAGGGTGGCGCGGTGGACTTTGGGATGCTTCGCGAGACCTGCGCGGACTCAAGCGTGCCTGCGCAGCAGACCAGCAACGGCAGGAGCAAGGCCGGGAACCGCATTCGCCCTCCTCCGGTAATACGTCGAGTGGAATACCACACCCAGTAGTAACCGGTTATTTAGCTAAGGAGCGGAGTACTTGTCAAGAGGTATCTCTGGGCCGGTCGGGACGGGAAACCCCCGGGAGGACAGCCGTCGGGGATTCCCGCCGATCCGCTAGGCGGCGCGGAATTTCGAGGACTTGAGGAGCTTCCTGGTTTCGGCGGCGATCAGGTCGCCCAGGCGCGAGGTGGTGGCCGAGCGGCCCTTGCCGGGCATGTCGGCGGTGCGCACGCCGCGCTTCAACACCTTTTCGATGGCGGCCTCAATGGCGTCGGCCACGTTTTCCATGCGGAAAGAATAGCGCAGCATCATGGCCGCGGAGGCGATGGCGGCGACGGGGTTGGCGCGGTTGCGCCCGGCGATGTCCGGCGCCGAGCCGTGGATGGGTTCGTAGAGCGCCGTGCGCTCGCCCAGGCTCGCCGAAGGCAGCAGGCCGATCGAGCCGGTCAGCATGGCGGCTTCGTCGCTCAGGATGTCTCCGAACATGTTGTTGGTGAGGATGACGTCGAAGCCCGTCGGCCGGCTGATCAGCTGCATCGCGCAGGAATCCACGTAAAGGTGATTCAGCTCGACGTCGGGGTAGCTGCGCCCCACGCGCTCCACCACGTCCCGCCAGAGGCGCGAGCTCTCCAGCACGTTCGCCTTGTCCACCGACGTCACCTTGTGGCGGCGCGTGCGCGCCAGTTGAAACGCCCGGTGCGCCACGCGCTCCACTTCGTGCTCGCGATAAACTTCCGTGTTCACGCCCATCCGCTCGCCGTTCTTCGAGAAAATGCCGCGCGGATTGCCGAAATAAATTCCCCCCAGCAGTTCGCGCACGATGACGAGGTCGGTGCCGCGCACCGCGTCCGGCTTGAGCGCCGAAAGTTTGACGAGCGAGTCGAGGACTTTGGCGGGGCGGAGGTTGACGTAGAGCCCCATGCGCTGGCGGAGTTGCAGAAGCCCCAGTTCGGGACGCTGCTCGGAGCGGCGGTTGTCCCACTGCGGCCCGCCCACCGAACCCATCAGAATCGCCTGAGCGTTGTTGCAGACGGCGATGGTTTCGGCAGGGAGCGGCGTCGCCGCGGCGTCCACGGCCGCGCCGCCGATCAAACCCGTCTGGAAACGAAATCTCGGACCAAGAACTTCTTCGGTGGCTTTGAGTACTTTGACAGCTTCCTGGGTGACTTCCGGTCCAATTCCGTCGCCGGGCAGGACAGCGACTTTATACACCGGCTGCATAGCGTTCACTGGCTTTAGATTAGCCAATTTGAGCGGGGAAATGCAAGCGTCTCTTGAAGTTAGAAGTTACGAGGCGCTGAAAAATCGAAAGGGCTTCGCCGTAAGTTATTGAAACTAATTGCTTTGAAAGAGCCCTGCGGGATTTGTCATGCGTCATGCCGTGGTCGTGACCGGAAACATATCTAACCTAATTGTTTTCATGAACTTAAAAGAAAATACGCCCCCAAGGGCGTATCTTCTGTCTAGAGGGTTTCGCCGCACGCGACTCGCCGTCAATAGCCGCCCGGGAAGAGGCGGTCCACAAGCGCGTTGGCGTGCACCGATTTCTCGGCCGATTCGGCGGCGCGCTTCAATTCGTAGGCCGCTTTGTTGGCCGTCTGAAGGTAGGCGCGCGCGGCAGCTTCGACCACGTTGTGGCTGGTGGCTTTTCCGGTGAATTCGCGGCCCTCGAAGCGGGCGCGAATTGAAACTTCGGCGACGCCGTCAGTGCCCGGACCCACCGTGTGGACGGAGAAATCCACGATCGTCCCCGGCACGCCCGAGATGCGGTCGATCGCGCGGAAGGCGGCGTCGCAGGGGCCGTCGGCCGTGGCGGAGTCGTGGAAGACCTCGCCGTCTTTCTCCAGTTCCACCGTCGCCGTCGAGCGCCCGTCGCTCGAAGAGACCGATTGGAAAAGCTTCAGCGTGAACATCTCGGGCAGATGCTGGAACCCCTCGTTGACGATGGCCAGCAGGTCTTCGTCGTAGATGTTCTTCTTGCGGTCGGCGAGCCGGCAGAAGAGCTCGTAGG